>JALCNP010000007.1 GCA_022649135.1 Bifidobacterium sp. | reverse complement strand
CTCATGCAATAACGAACGACCAAACAAACCAGACAAGACCAGCCAACGCCCAAACGGCCTAAAACCAGCCGCTCAAACGGACGACAAGACACGCCATATCGGCCGACAACAACTTGACAAAACACAAATGCGGCCATGCCGCCCCCACGATACGCCCCGACCCGGTCATGGACGGCACCGATGCCCGCGCCGGGCTCCCCGGCGGCCCGCCTCTGCCGCATGCCGCCCGACACGAGCCCGATCGCCCTCCCGCGCGCTTCCAACGCGATGACGGGTTCCGCCATACGGCAGGCATGGCGGGGATCAACCGTCGGTCAGCGTTCCAGACACCGTCCGGTCGGACGCCCCGGATGCTCGACCACCCGCGCCGCGCTCATCGCCGTGGCGACATACAATTCCACCGCCCACGCACGCTCCCCGAGACCGAACACCATCAAATCCTCTCGTCCAACCCCCAAGAAAACATCCACAGCCCCTTATTGAACGGTGATATTTAGTTGTAGTTAACTGTCACCGTTATTTGCTTTTATCTACTGTCACCGGCATACTAGCTAATATTGAGCAGTATCCGTCGAAAAGCCATGAGAGAATTACGATTCTTTTTGTCTCTGATTTGTTCAGAGCATATTCAAGATTTTTAGCATGTGTAGTTTTGTTTTCAGTAGTTTTGCCTCTCTGGGATGACACCGCGGATCCCTCCCCTTGGATTTTCTGTATCCCCTGTATATCGTGGAATGAGATGACAGTGGCAATGTGAAATACTTTGTCCTGCTGCGATGCCGCAGTTGCATCCAATGTTGTAACCGTCAGGTTTATAAAGGTTGTCAAGATAGTTTTTGCATTCATATACTAATGAATTCATATCTCGTTTTTCAGCTGAGGTTAAATCAAAAAACGTTGCGGCATGTCTCTTAGGAACGATGAGCATATGTCCCAATGAGACTGGTGTCGTATCAGTGATTGCGAAACATGTGGCGTTACTAAACATGTAATCATTCTGTGTTAAGTCACAGAACGGGCAATCATTACACATGACATACTTCTTCCCTCTTACTGCAATATCTAATCAGTATATAAGGTATGAAATGGACTGGATTTTGTTCATGCTTGTTTGCTGGTTTTTTACGACAGTTTGCACTGCTTGTTGCTGATAATACTCTGCTTCAGCTTCCGCTGGCGTCCGATAACCCAGATGCTGGTGGAGTCGCTGATTATTCCACCAGGATGCCCAGTCGAACGTGGCTTGTCGCAACGCCTCCACGGTGTCAAAGGGTTGCACTCGTTTAATCAACTCGGTTCTGTACGCACCGTTGACGGTTTCTGCCAGCGCATTATCATAACCGTCACCAGCCGTTCCAGTGGAAGCCTGGATTCCCGCCTCAGCTAGATGCGTACTATACAGGGTACCGATGCACTGGGTTCCGTGATCCGAGTGATGGATCAGGCCTTGAGCATTACCATGCCTGCCGCTCCATGTGATCGCCTGGTCCAGCGCAGCCAACGGCAGGCTTCTGGTGTGCTGACTCTTGGATACCGCCCAGCCGACGATACGACGAGCAAACACGTCAGTAACGAACGCCACATAAGCGAAACCACCGTTCGCGAGTTTCACATACGTGATGTCAGCTGCATGCAGTCGACCCGGAGCACAAGCGTGAAGCTCTCGCTTCACCGAGTCTTCACGACCACCACGACTACGAGCCGGACGCGTGGCTGCGGGAATGCGCCCGCGACGCACGCCACGCACTCCAAGCGTTTGCATGAGCATTTTCCGATACCCGTACACGGCCTGAAACCGGTGGGCGTGAATCAGCCGGACATCCCGGGCGGGAGTCTCATGACGAGCCCGCATCCCACCGACAGCACGAGCTTGAGCCTGGGAATAGCCACGAGCCGTGATAGACCCACAGGCCGGAGCATGCTGCAAGGTCCCGCAGATCGGCTCACCCCCCAGACGACTCCTGTACGCGTCAGCGTACGCGATCATCGGCGTCCCGTCGGGCTGAGCCGTGAAGCGAAAGAAGTCGAAGCCGTCTGCAGGATCCCATCAGCACGACGCAGCTCCGCGACCTCACGCCGAAGCCTCCTCAACTGCCCGGACCCTCCGGGAGAAGCGGTTTGCACGTCAGCCCGCTCACGCAACGACGCAGCGACTCGGGCGCCGCATTCAGATTCCCGGCGACCCCGTGCAACGCTTCCGTCTCCGACGAATAACTCTCCCGACTGTCAGCAGACAGTCGAACAGCCCGATCCTTACACTCCCGTGAATACCCGCCACTCACAATCCCACCATCCCCTAACGAGTGAAAAACAGGAACAAAACCCAGTCCGCTTCAACTGACATCAATCGCAGGAATACCAGAGGTATCTGGAGGAAGCAGCCTCAAACAAATCACCAGCAACTAACTAAACTGACTGATCTCTCATAACAGCTTAAATCGCTCTCACTTCCTTATGAAGGTAAGGGCGATTTTAATATAAAAGGCAAATCTAACAGTAGAATTCGAAAGACAGTAAATATCAAACAAAAAGTGAAAGGAAGTCGAGAATGCATTGCGACAACATTCTGAAAGTCGTCGGTGTTATTACCCAAGTTGCTGCTATTCTAATATCACTTGGCACCTACATACATGTCAACAACAAGGAAAACCAGGAGGTCCGTTATAGCCAAGCCAACCAAATATCTGTCTGGCTACTTGAAGTAACCAGCAAAGACGTAGATAACGTCGTAGTCAATAATTCCTCAAACAACCCCATCTACGACGTAGTGCTTTCACCAGGTAGTTTGAATAAAGGTGTCCTCTATCAAAAAGGTAATGATGTAACGATCAGTCTTCCGCCAATTCCACCTGGACGTTGGAGCACAAAACTCCTCTTGGCATCAGTTACCGGTATGAGCAGTGAGCCTTGGGTTGCAATCGCCTTCAAGGACATTCGAGGTCAATCCTGGTTACGAGATGTAGAAGGTACTCTTACACCATTAAGGCAATCATCCCGCGAGTTCATGCAAGTCTTTCTGCCTGCATCTTACGTTACAATTCACCGTTATAAAGACTAGAGTTAACGCGGTCTAATTGTCCGTAGCTCGTAGAAAAACTCGAAACCTCCTACAACCACGAACAGGGCTGATCATAATCATGGGTATCCCTTCTTCAATAAGTGTCAGAATTGGGCGGAGAAGAAAACAATCTACGAAATATCTAAAAGAACCAAAGTGAATATTCACTAAACGAAGTAGCTCAACTACTTAACAATTCCAACCTTTAATTTCTCCAACTTCTTCTCCTCAGCTCCCTTCAAAGCCTGCAGCTCCGCAATACGAGCATCTAACTGTCTGATACGCTCCCCTACAATCTCAACCGTATCGTCAGACAGTAAACGCGCACCCAAACGTTCAGCCAACAAATCTCTGCGCTCGCTGACCGAGTGTTGGTAACGCATGGCTGTTTCAACGTCGGAGTGACCTGCAGCATCCATGAGTTCTCGTACTGTGGCACCATCTTCTGCGAGCCATGTCAATCCAGTGTGGCGAAGATCGTGGAATCGTAAATCTGGACACTTTGCTTGGATTCTTGCTATCTCATAGTCTCCGCGCAGCGAGTTCGGGTGGATTGTCTTGTTCTTATCTTGTTTGGAAGGAAACAGCCACGAATCACCTGCAGCATCAACATACTCTTCCATGAATGTTCTAAGAAGCGGAATAAGTTGGGATGGAATTCGTTCATCTCGAACACTGCCTGATGTTTTTGGAGTGTCGGTTAATCGTTGGCTATCCATGGTTACACGACTTCTGCGAATATGCATGGTTCGCGTATCAAGATTAATATCATTGCGCTGTAATGCGCATACTTCCCCTATTCGAAGTCCGTCACCGAAAACAGCCAGATACACTGCCATACGATAGCGCTTTGGCATGGCATCATATATTGCCTTAACCTGCTCGGGAGTCGCGGGTATTGTTTCACTCTTGCGTTCAGGTTTCGGCAGTGACCTCGTGCAAGGATATTGAGGAATAAGCGCTGGCTCACCATGCAGTCCTGGTTGACTGGCTGTTTTAAGAATTGCTTTCAACACTTTAAGCGCATTTGCTCGCATCGCTTCTTGTTCTTTTGGCAAGGTCATAAGCCACTTGTCGATATCAGCCTGAGTAATATCGATAAGTCTTGTATGACCAAAATATGGCAGGATGTGATTATCAATATCTTTTTGTAATCGATATACTGTGCCTGCTTTGAGCGGTTTACCTTTAAAAGTTCGATTCGCAAGCCATGTTTGGGCATACTCCCCCATGGTAAGTTTTGAAACTTTCTCAGCGTGCTTGACAATAATTGTTGGTTTCCATACGCCAGCCTCAATAAGTTTGCGTTCACGCCCTAACCATGCTATTGCGTCATCCTCAGCATCAATAGGAAAAGACTTGCTCTGTCTGTCAGCAAGCCCTGGCCATTGTGCGTATGCATCATCTGGGGTAATAAAACTCGCTACGATTCTTGTAGGGTGTTGATTGTTCGGCCGGTACTTAATATTACCGAAAGTTCTTGTTCTACCCAATGCAATTTCTCCTCAAACGACCCATTAGACGACCCATTAGATACCCATTAAAAGCGTCTCAAACCTCTTAAAACCATTATATTAACAGTCAAGAAAATCAGTAAAATCGTTGAAATTCCAACAAAAAACGCCATTCTTTGCGGAATGGCGTTTTCATAGTGGTGGAGCTGCGGGGAATTGAACCCCGGTCCGATGATCGTACCCTCAGTCTTCTACGTGCGTAGTTCGCTGGCCTTGTGGCGATTTTTCTGCCCCCACCTATGTCGCGAACAACGGGTGGCGAGCATATTCGCAGTTAAAGTCCCCTGATCACCCTGCAACGCAGTGATCAAAGCAAGTCATCTTATGACGTTCAGCATCCTCCCGATGGCACGGAGGAGTGAACGGAGCCGCTGCTCACTGGTTAATCCTGAAACTAAGCTCAGGCAGCGAGAGCGAACTCAGTGCGGTTAGATTTAGCACTTGTTCTTTTGCGGAGGTCATCAACGAGTGGACTCCGCGTTCTCGGCACGCTTCCCTGCGACGAACAGGTCACCGTCGAAACCGATCAGCCCCAATATTGAGTTATCAAACATCCCGGCATGTGGCCGGACTTATCAGTATACAACACAATCGTCGATTGGGGAAGTGACGGGCTACGCTGAAAGCCATGCGCATCATACTTCAGAAAGTCAGCCGGGCACGTGTCGAGGTCGTCGACGACGCCGGGGCCTCGGACACGGACGCGGCCGAAGCGGTGGTTCCCGGTGTCGGCGACCGTCACCGTGCGGGGAATGGGTTCACTCCCCCGTCGATCGCACACGGATACGTGCTTCTGGTGGGAGTCGCAGATGACGACGGAGACAGGGAGATCAGGTGGATGGCGCATAAAATCCTCCATCTCCGTCTGTTTGCGGATACGCCGTCCTCAAATGCGCGCATATCGGTCCGGTACGACCCCGCGGCACCCACACCCGCATCCACAGCAACGCCGCAGATCATGCAGCACCATGAATCCGATTCGCTCACCCCGACGGCGGATGAGGCCGCAGACCGGTCCCGAGGAGGCAGCGGGAGCCGGCAGAGCAGAATGCAGTACTCGATCCTCGACAGCCACGGCTCGATACTCTCCATCCCACAGTTCACGCTGTTCGCGGACATTTCGAAAGGCAACCGTCCCAGCTTCTTTGCTGCGGGCGAACCCGTCCACGCGGAACGGGTGTGGCATGCCTTCAACCGCATGCTGCGCTCGAGCGGCATCGAGGTGCGCGAGGGCCGTTTCGGCTCCCATATGGAAGTGTCATTGCACAACGACGGACCGGTGACCCTGCAGATCGACACCGCCGATTTCATCTGAACTCGAGAGCTAACCGGGCCACGCTGCGCAAAATCGGCATCGGCCGTCTTCGAGGCGGTTCGAAGCCCTGCGGATTCATTTGATTATCGGACGCAGAGGGGCGGAGACGTCGACCTGGTGCTTGTCGCCGATTTTGGTCGGATCGTTGATGATCTTGTCCACGATCGCCTTTTTCAGCTCCATTTGCGAGGCATCACCCCACACGATGACGCGGTTGCCGCCATTGAGCTCGGTCGTGATGGAGTCCTGCGTCTGGGCACTGACCTGGGTGATGCTCTTGCGCATCGATTCGGGAAGGGAGCTGAGAACCTTGAGCGCCTCCTTGATCGCTCTGCTGCGCAGACCCGTGTTCACATCGCTGACTTCGATGACGGGAATCCCATCCGTGGAGACCCCGCTGACGGAGTTGAGTATCCTCCCCTGACCGTCAACGGCGGTAAGGGGCTGGTTCTTCGTTTTAAGCATAGCCGCCGGCCTCTGGGCCTGAATGGAGATCTCGAGCCTGTTGGGGAAATGCTTGCCGGCGCGGGCCTGCGTCACCCCGGGGATGTTCTCCAGCTGCTCGGTCACGTCGCCGCCGGAAACCAGGAAAAGCGATTTTCCGGACTGCTTCTCGGCAATCGAGAGAATCTGGGAGCTGCTCACCCACTGATTGGCCCCGGAAACGCTGATGTGCGAGGATTCGAGGCGGAACACCGGGGAGAAAAGCAGCAGCCATGTCAATGCGCCCACGACAAGAACCGCCGCCGCCACGATGGCCACCCGAATCGCGGTTGTCCGTGTGCGCGCCGCCCGCTTTTCCTTGAGCCTCGCACTGAAATCCACCACCTTGGGCCGCTCCGTGATGCCCAGGGTCCCCGTGGTCTCCTTCAGCGTCTTTTCGATAAGGTCCTCGCTGGAAAGCTTGCGGGGATCGAGGAACTCCCCGTCGGCACGCGACCGGGAGAAGCCGCGCTCGGAAGCGTCGTCATGCGAACGGACGGAGCGACCTCGCCTCGTTCCATCCTGCATCGCCCCCGCGCCGCGTCCTCCCCTGCCCTCGGTGTCGGACGAGCGGGCGACCCGGCCCGTCGTCGGATGCGATGGGGCGGAATCGGCTGCGGAGCCCTCCGAACTGACGATCCTGCGCGACATCAGGCCTCGCACGCCTCACGATGGGCGAGCAGGGCATGAAGCAGAACCTCGTCCATCTGCGTGATGTCCCCGGCTCCGACGGTGAAGATGACGTCGCCCGCATGCGCTCGCATGACCATCATCTGGGCGGCGACCTGCATGTGCTCCACGGCGCGGATCCACCCGTCCTTCGGGTCATGTGCAAGGCCCCGCGCCGCCTCGACGATGGTCTGCGCGCCAACACCGGGGAAATCCTGGCTTTTCTCCCGTGCCGGGAAGACCCCCGTCACGATAACATCATCCGCCTTGGCGAGGGCCTCGGCGAATTCACGGGCGAAGAATCGAGTGCGGGAAAAAAGGTGGGGCTGGAAGAGGACGCGGATCGTCGAGTCGGGGTATCGACGCCGGGCGGCATCGAGCAGCGCGGCGATTTCGGTGGGGTGATGCGCGTAGTCGTCGACAACGGTAACTTTTTTCTCGCAGCCGCGCACCTGGAAGCGCCTTTCTGCACCAAGGAACGAGGACGCCGCGTCAACCGCAGCGTGGGGGTCCACGCCCAGAACGCTCGCCGCGATGATGGCGGCCGTGGCGTTTCGGGCGTTGTGGAGGCCGGGTATTCGCAGACGCACCGGCAGGGAAAGATCACGGTCCCCGAAGCCGAGTCCTGCAGGCATGTGGATGGTGAAATGCTCCTCTCCGCTTTGCGCGTTCTCACCTTCCTGCTCTATGCTCACGAACCCGGCATCATGCGCCGAGGAGGGATCCTTCTCCTGTGTGGAATAGGCGATGCAGCGGGCCGCGATTCCCTCGTCGAGCGAATTCAGAACCATCATCGCGCTCGGGTCGTCGACGCAGATGACGGTGCGCAGTGTCGAGTTGCCGGCGTGTCTGACGAATGCATGCCGATAGTTCTCACATGTCCCGTAGTGATCGAGATGGTCCGCCTCCGCATTGGTGATGACGGCTATCTGCGGATGGTATTTCATGAAGCTTCCGTCGGACTCGTCGGCTTCGGCGACGAGGACGTCCCCTTCGCCCGCATGCCCCCCATCGAGCACCGTTCCCCCTGGTCCCTGAATCGAACCTCCTATGGCGTAGCTGGGGTCGGCGAGGCGTCCCGTTCCCGCGACACGCAGAATATGGGCAAGAAGCGAGCTGGTGGTGGTCTTCCCATGGGCCCCGGCGACGGTCACCGCGCGTTTGGACGACATGAGCAGCGCAAGGATGTCGCTGCGGTGCACGACGGAGATCCCCTGGCTGGCTGCCGCAACGATCTCGGGGTTGTCCTCCTTGATCGCGCTGGAGTACACCACGGTGTCCGCCCCGGCGACATGGCGAGCGTCCTGGCCGGTGAACACGGTTATCCCCAGCTCCGACAGGCGCTTCGTCTTCGAGCTGGACTCGCGGTCGGACCCTGTGACTTCAACCCCCAGACCGTGCAGCATCTCGGCAAGCACGCTCATGCCCGCTCCGCCGATGCCGATGAAATGGGTTCGCCCCAGGTCGCTCACACGGGTCCGGGGACCGAACGCGGCCCGGGTCGGGTCGAGAATGACGGAATTGACGGTTGTCGATGTTTGAGTCACGACACGCTCTCCTTGGGATTGTCTTGTCACACTCATCATTATGGGTGCACCTCACGCCAAATGCCACTGGTCACCAAAGGCTGCACGCGTACGGGGGGGGAAAAACCGGATCGCACCATCGGGTCAGGGAATCAGTCCCAGCACATGGCGGGCCATGACATCGGCCGCATCCCTGATGCCGTAGCTCCAGGCGCAGTCTCCCAGCCGGCGCAGCCGGTCGTCGTCCTGCACGAGCGCCGGGATGGCGGACTCCACCCACTGCCGGGTGAAATCCTGGTTGGTGACCATGATCGCCCCTCCGGCCTCGACCACGGGAAGAGCGTTGAAGCGCTGCTCGCCGTTGCCAATGGGAAGGGGCACGTAAACGGCCGGAATGCCCAATGCGGAAAGCTCGCACACCGATCCCGCCCCGGACCGGCACACCACCAGGTCCGCGCAGCCGAAGGCCAGATCTATGCGCTCAAGATACTCGGCGACATGATAGTCCCCCTGGCCCGCGTGCTCGGGGTCCAGATCATTAAGGGACGCATCGCCCGCCCTCGCACCGACCAGAGAGCGAACCTCATCGATTTTTCCCTTCCCCGTCAGGTGGATGATCTGGGCATGCGACAGAAGTCTGTCGGCGCTATCGGCCATGGCTCTGTTGACACTGACCGCCCCCAGCGATCCCCCGGTGACGACGATCACCTTGCGATCGGGATCCAATCCCAGACTGCACGCGCATCTGCGGCGTGCGGCAGCGCGATCATGATCGAAGTCATCGCACAGACTCGCGATCGCCGGCCGAAGGGGCAGCCCGATACGCTCCACAGGTACGTCTACCGATGCCTTCAATCCGGTCTGTGCGAAGGCAGTGGCGACGTAACGGGCCCAGCGCGCGCCCAGCTTGTTCGCCATACCCGCGCGGGCGTTCTGCTCATGTATGGCGATGGGAATCCCCAGCCGATGTGCGACGGAATAGGCGGGCGCGGAGGCATACCCTCCAAAGCCGACAACCACCTGGGCATGTCTGCGCCGCATAATGGATTCGACCTTGTGCTTCTCCGCAAGCCAGCGTCCCGGGAACCGCAGGACGTCGACGCTCAGGCGTCGAGGAAAGGGAAGCTTGTCGATGGAATCAAGCTCGTAGCCCGCCTGCGGGACAAGAGTGCGCTCCAACCCCTGAGTCGTGCCGATCACGCTTATGCAGGCATCGGGCTCATCCCGGCGTATCGCATCCGCAACCGAGAGAAGCGGATTGACATGACCCGCCGTCCCTCCGCCCGCAAGGACGATATGTTTCATCTCACTCATAGGTCACGAGCTTAGCGCAGACGAGTCCGCTTTGATCTGAGGCTGTGTCCGCATCATATCCACGGCTATCCCCGCGGCGATGATGCACATGATCAGAGATGACCCCCCTGCCGAGATAAACGGCATGGGAAGTCCCATTACCGGAAGCATCCCAATGACGACCATGACGTTGATCATGCTCTGTCCCACGATCCACACGGTGATGCACACGAGGGTCATGGAAACATAGCGGCTGGTGGACTGCACCGCTATGCTGATCATGCACCATCCCAGAACGGCGAACAGAACGATCACCATCGCGGCACCCACGAAACCGGTCTCCTCACCGATGATCGCGAAGATGAAGTCGTTGTGTGCCTCGGGAAGATAGTTCCATTTCTCTCGGGAATTGCCGATGCCGACCCCCAGAAACCCTCCCGAGGCCATGGCGTACTTAGCATGAATCGCCTGATAGCACACCGATTGTGCATCGGCCTCAGTGCACGGCTTGTAGGCCGCCATAACCCGATCGAGCCTATTGGGGCTGGTCACGACGAAGGCGGCGACGGCAAGGGCAAGACATGCGAAGATGGATGCAAGCCACCTGCCGGGGAAACCGCCAACCAGGAATGCAGCCGCTCCGATCATGATGAGGATCATCGTGGTTCCCAGATCCTTGCCGAGCATCACCGCACCCAGACAGGCGAGAAAAACGAGGGCGGGAATGAGATAGGCCTTGATCCCGTCCCTTCGATAGAAGCGCCGGGATATCTCCATCGCCGAGGGAAGCCAGATGCACAACGCCAGCTTCATGACCTCGGCCGGCTGGAGGGTAAAGCCCCCCGGAAGACCGATCCAACCGGTGTTGCCGTTGACTTCGATGCCCAGTGGCGTGATGGTCAGCAGTTGCAGAAGAATCGAGAATCCCACGAACCACAAGCCGAATTTACGATAGAGCGCAACCGGAATGTGCATGGCGATGAAGCCTGCGATGAAGCCCAGAATGCAGTAGATCCCCTGGCTCAGGGCCTGCTTCCACGGAGAGGATCCTTCGGAGATCATGGTCACCGAGGAGCTGGAGAACACCATGATCACCCCGAAACAGATCAGAGCGAGAACGCTGATCCGGAAGCCGTGATAGCACCACAGGGGATTCAACAGGCTGCGGATGCCAGTGTAGCGGCTGAACGCCTCGATATCGGCATCGGGATTGGGGGCACCACCGGTCGTGCCCGAGCCGGAGCGGCGCACGCGGCCGCCCGGAAAGGATCCGCCATGCGACTCACCCTCCGGATTGGCGCGGGAGACCGTTTTCCGGGGCCGCCGGACTCTATTGCGCGCCATGCTCGCTGGCCCAGCGACGAGACTGCTCGGCGAACTGCTCTCCGCGGTCGGCATATGATGTGAACTGATCCATCGAGGCGCACGCGGGAGCCATAAGCACCACATCCCCCGCTGCGGCGTATTGCCCTGCCGCCTCGACGGCTGCCCGCATGACATCGGTTTTGTCGTCCGGATTGATGATGGTCACCGCTATCTGCGGCGCGCTGGAGGCGAATGCGTCGAGCATGGGCTTCTGATCGACCCCGATGATGACGGCTGCCTTGATGGTCGACGCCTGATCGGCCACCAGACGTTCGAAACGCGACCCTTTGGCCAATCCTCCGGCGATCCAGATCACGGATTTCTTCGGGAAGCTGCTCAATGAGGCACGGGCGGCATGGGCGTTGGTCGCCTTGGAATCGTCGACGAAGCGGATCCTTCCGCCGTCAACGGTGCGGGCGACCGCCACCGTCTGGATTCTGTGCCCCCCCGGGGCAAAGTCCTGCAATGCCTTGAGGCTCCTGTCCCTGTCGGCCCCATAGCCCAGAACAAGGGCGAGGGCCGTTATCGCGTCGCTGAGCAGGTGGGGGTATGTCGTCCCGTCAGGTTCGCACAGATGGGTGAAATCGCTGATTCTCGCAACACGCTCGGGCGTGCCGCATTCCCCTCCGGCGACACCACTGGCGTCGACGATCCAGCCGTCGCTCACTCCGATCTGTCCTTCCTGGGGCTCATGAAGCGTGAATCCGACCCTGCGGCATCCTTCGTCCGCATGCGCCTTGCCTGCCAGAGCAGATACGCGCCCGTCGTCCGCGTTGTAGACCAGCGTGTTGCGAACCCCTTGGAACACCTTGGATTTATCGGCTGCGTAATTCTCTATTCCGCCATGCCAGTCCAGATGATCGTCGGCAATGTTGGTGATCGCAGCGCAAGTAAGGGCAAGGGAGTACGTGAAATGCAGCTGAAAGGAACTCAGCTCCACACACAGGACATCGTTGTCCGGGTCCACTGCGGCATGGGAGACGGCCTTGCCTATGTTTCCCACCGCCGGAGCGTTCAGACCGCAGGCAGTAAGCATAGCGGAGACCATCTCCGTGGTGGAGGTTTTGCCGTTGGTTCCGGTGATGCCGATCCACGGGGCGGGTTTACCCGTACGCCGGTTGTCCACACGAAGCCTCCAGGCAAGCTCGACCTCGCTGTAGACCGGAATCCCCCTGCGCTGTGCTTCGAGAATGAAAGGCGTACGGGGATTGAAGACGGGGGACGTCATGACCAGACCGACCTGGCTCCAATCGATGTCATCGAACGAATGGAGATCGGCCTGCGGTTTCTTCTCGTCGACGGTAATTACCCGCCCCGCGCGGTCGCGCAGCACCTCAACGATGCTTGATCCCGAAACTCCGAGGCCCGCGACCACAACCGTCATATTCTTCACATCCATCGTATGTCCCATCCCTGTGACCATCCTTCTTCACCAACACCCGTCTCTTCTCGATGCCCGTCTCAGAACCACAGGCCCGAATGACCGATCCAATCGGCATAGAAGGCCATAAGCCCGACGAGCACGAAAAGCAGCTCGATCATCCAGAACCGTACCACGACCTTTGACTCGCTCCATCCGAGCAGCTCGAAATGGTGGTGGATGGGGGCCATCTTGAACACCCGGCGATGCGTCATCTTGAAGAATCCGACCTGGATGATGTCGGACATCACCTCAATGACAAAAAGGCCTCCGATGATGATGGCAAGGAATTCGGTGTGCGTTGCAATGGACAGTGCCGCGAAAAGGCCTCCGAGTGCGAGCGAGCCGGTGTCACCCATGAAAATGGTCGCCGGATTCGAATTGAACCACAGGAAGGCGAAGCAGGAAACGGCCGCGCACACCGCGATGATCGTAAGATCCAGCGGGTCCGACACCGCATAGGTGTACCCCGGATGCCCTCCGCCCTTGATGTGGTAGCTTTCCCAAAAGGCGATCAGGCCGTATCCCGCGAAGGCGATCATCGAGGATCCCGACGCGAGACCGTCCAGCCCGTCCGTGAGATTCACCGCGTTCGTCCAGGATGTCATCAGAAGATTCACCCAGATGACGAAGAGGAGGATCGCCACGGCACGCCCGGCGAAGGTGAAGTCGAAGAAGGGCTTCTCAATGAAGCTCATTCCCGGCTGGGCGCTGGGGAACCCGGACTTGGTGGGGATGATCAGCGCGAGCACGGCGTAAATGGTGGCGAACACAAACTGGCCGATGAACTTTGCACCGACCGACAGACCCAGGTTCTGCTTCTTGCGCACTTTCGCAAAATCGTCGATAAAGCCAAGGGCACCCATGGAAAGCATGGCGAACAGCACCAGGACGGCGGACCACGAAGGGCTGTCCCCGGTGACGATGAAGCGGTACAGGGCCGAGGACGCCCAGCCGAGCACAATGGCGAGATTGATGACGAGCCCGCCCATGGTGGGGGTTCCTCGTTTGATTTGATGCGATTTCGGCCCATCCTGCCGTATGTACTGGCCGTAGTGCAGTTTGTGGACAAGGCGAATCAGCATCGGCGTGCCCGCGATCACAACCAGCAGCGACACCAGAATCCCTAAGATGAGTGCGATCAATGCAACAGCTCCAATTCTCTCGTCGGTCTCATAATGTCAGCCGCTCGCGATTCCAGCGCTCGGCGAGCGTGCTCAATCCGGACGCGTGGGATCCCTTGAGCAGAACCACGGTCCCCGGACGCCTTCGGGCATAATCTCTCACCTTGCCGGCGGCGTCGGCGACGTCTCTGACCAAGTCTACCGAACACGCGTCTCGTGCACCCGCACCGGCGTCTCGTGCACCATCGGCCATCGCTGCGGCCAATCCTTCAAGATGCTCGTCGCTTGCGCTTCCGACGACAATGACGGCATCTATCCCCTGGCGCGCGGCATACTCCCCGATCTGGCGGTGAAGATCGCGTTCGCCCGCCCCCAACTCCAGCATCGCTCCGAGAACGGCCACGCGGAAGGGAGCGTTCTCCTCAGTCCCGTTCCAGTTGCGCAGACCATCGATTCCGGCCTTCATGGAATCGGGATTCGCATTGAAGGAGTCGTCGATCAGCGTGAAGTCGACGCCATCATTGCCGACCGTGCTCACCGCCATGCGATGGGGGCTTATCGAGCGCACCCCGCCCAGGATGCGGGCTATATCGTCCACATCCATGCCACAGCGGAAGGCCACCGTCGCGGCGGCCAACGCATTGATCACATTGTGCCTTCCGGGAATACCCAGTGTGACCCACGACCCCTCAGAGCCCGCTGCATTGCGGCGAAGGATGAAAGACGCACGGTCGTGGGAGTCGACGGTGACGTCGCGAACCTCCAGCTCGGTGCGCCTGTCGTCGTGGTGCTCCACGCCGAACCACAGCTCACGCTCGCCCACGATGGCCGCCATGGCTGCGACCCGCTCGTCATCCGCGTTCAGCACCGCCGTTCCGGAGTCGACAAGACCCCGGACTATCTCGCTTTTCGCCTGCGCTATGCGCTCCACCGATCCGAATTCCCCCAGATGGGCGACTCCCACCTTGAGCACCACGGCGATGTCCGGGGGCACGATAGTGGTGAGATGTGCTATCTCCCCCACATGGTTGGCCCCCATCTCGGCGATGAGGAAACGTGTCCTCTCATTGACCTCGAGAGCCGTGAGAGGAAGACCGATCTCATTGTTGAACGAGCCCACGGGGGCCACCGTCTCATCAATGCTTCCCAGCAGCGCCTTCAGCAGATCCTTCGTGGTCGTCTTCCCGACCGATCCGGTGATGCCTATCACGTTGAACGCATCGGGGCAAGACCGTCTGCGCTCGATGTTGTGTCGCGCCAGGGCCCCCAGTGCCTCGACGGTGTTCTCCACCCGTATCTGCGGTACATCGGCGTCCACCACCGGGCTGCTGACGATTGCGGCCACCGCCCCGCTGCGTCCGGCCGTGGCCACGAAACGGTGACCGTCGACACGCTCCCCCCTGATCGCGACGAACACGCTGCCTGGACGGATCCGACGGGAATCGCTCACCACCGAAGTCGCCTCCGCATCTTTCACCGCGGCACGGCTCTCCTCGGACGACCGATCCGTTCCGCAGCCGATGATAACACCCCCGACGCTCCGGGCAACCTCCTCGAGGGACATCGTCATCATGCACGCAGTGCCTTCCACTCCGCTCTCCTTCTTCTCATCGATTGTTATGCTCATTGCCGCGCTTCCATTCGTGGTCTCGTTCACATCCGCCGGACATCTCAGACAAGTCATCGGTCCGATATGCTCAATGCAGCTCTCGGGATACCCTCAAAGCCCCTTTGATGTTGCTTCTGCGCACACCGGCTGCCAGCACCATCGCAATGGACAGGGAGAGATGCCGTTCGCTGGCCTTGTCGTAGACAAGCGATGTCTGGGAGGCAAGAAGATTCGATTCCTCGGTTCGAGTGGTGACATGCTCCTGCTTGTCCATGGCAAATCCGTAGTAGGAACGCGAGGCCTGCGCCATGGTTTGGGCCTGCCCTCCCATGAGATTTTCGTCCGTGCCGAGAACGTCAACGCTAACCTCCTGCAGTGAATCACGCTTGAGTGTTTTGCCGTCCATGGCTATCACCACAGCGGCGGCCCCGTCTTCGGAACAGACAGCCAGGGTGTGCTGAACATCAAGCATGTTGAGCGGATAGGTGAGGTTCAACTGTCGTTCCAAAGATTTCGAGCCTTCGGCACTAATTACTCCCACGGGATTGCCCAGCATGTGGAGAACATCCGCCAGACGCATCACGTTGAGCTGTATTTCGCCGTCATCATTGCCGGCGATGGCGAATACGGCGAGGGCGGCGGCAGGGGCTCCGGCCACGTCACTGGCGAGCCTTCCCAGCTGCTGGGGTGTCGGATCGGCGAAAAGCAAGGGGAAATCAGGATGAGGCACGACGCTGCGGAATGCCGTCGGCACCAGAGCTGCATATGCCCCATTCTCCTGCGCCTTGGCCAGCCGTTGCTCATCCACCGTTCCCATGGGGATGTACAGCGACCCGGGTCTGACCGAATCCACGTCATTCGCGAGAGATGTTATGGTCACGGCGCTCACGAACGACGGCTGCAGGTCGAAGCCGTAATGCGAGGCAAGATAGCCCAGGGTCACCCGTCGTGCAACGGATTCATTCAAGGTGCTCATCGTTCATGCCTTTCCTTCGCCCTCATGTGAAATCTACTATCACCACTGCACCGGAATAGCATCGCTACGGGGCGTCGACGTGGGCACCTCGTACTTCTGCATAAGGAATTCACCTATCTTCTTGAATACGGGTCCGGCCGTGAGTCCGCCATAGCTCCCCTGGGGGTTCTTCAGGACGACGGTGACGACGAATCGTGGATTGTCGGCCGGAATGATCGCGGACCAGTCGCTGATGATCGACGTCAGCTTGCCGTTGGATCCGGGGACCTCGGCAGTTCCGCTCTTTGCGGCGATGCGGTACCCGTCGACTCCGGCGAAGGCCGAATAGTGTTCCGCCGATGATTCCATCGCGTTCATCAGCTGCGCGGCGACCTGCTCGTCGACCACACGGGTCGGCGCGGCCTTGGCGGGCTCGCTGACGTGCCCATCGGCATCCGTGACGGATTTGATAAGCGACTGCTGACGTTTGACGCCCTTGTTGGCCACGGTCGCAATCGCGTTCGTCAGCTGGAGGACATTGGTGGCATAGCCCTGCCCGAACAGCACGGTGTTCTCGGTTCGTCCGTCCCAGGATTCGGGGTTCGTCAGCAGACCGACGGATTCCCCGGGAATCCCCAGCCCGCTGCTCTGTCCCATGCCGAATTTGCTCAGAAAGGCATAGCGGTCGGCATTGGAGTACTTGTCGGAGGCCATGATCATGCCGACGTTGGAGGACTGCTCCAGGATTCCCGCCATCGTCCAGTGCTCCGACCCGTGTGTGGTCGCATCCTTGTAGGACTGCCCGTTTTTGAGCAGGTGGTCGGGGACGGTGAATTTATCGGACATCTGGTGGAGACCGGTCTGCATAAGACCGGCCATGGAAAAGACCTTGCCGATGGACCCCGGCTCGAACGTCTCCCTCACCGATCTGGCGACGTTCATTTTCGCCTGGTCGCTTCCGGCCTGGATCTGGTCCGTGTCGTCGAGGGCGATTATCTGGTTGTCGCGCAGATCCTGCACGGCGGCGATGGCCCAATCGGCGTCATACGTCTGCTTTCCCTCGGTCAGCACCTTTTTGACGTACCAGTCGACATCGCTGTCGATGGTCAGGGTCACGTCGCTTCCGTTGACCGCATCCTTGGACTTGGTGACGGTTCCCGGTATCTCCTCGCCACCGTTTCCCTGCTGATAGACCTTGTAGCCGTCGGTGCCGGTCAGGGTCTTGTTTTCCATCTGCTCGACCCCGGCGACGCCCTGACCCTTCGCGTTCACTCCCCCGAGAAGCGCACCCAGCATCGTCCCGTCGGAATACAGGCGTTCGCTTTGCAGCTCCCCGTATATGTATCCACCGAGATTGAGCTTGTCGATCTGCCTCTTCACCGTGGGGGTGACATCCTTTTTCAGCAGGGCGTATCTGCCGCCGACGCTGAGCTTGGCCCCCAGCTCCATGGCGTTCATCCCGAGCACCGGCGCGAGCATTCTCGCGACCGCCGCGGCCCCCGTGGCCCCGACGGGCTTCCCGTCGATCTCCTGGCAGTTGTCCTTCGTACGCGCCGTGCAATTGGTGGGCACGAACGTCGCGATGGCCTCCGGATCGGCGACTATGGTGTATCGTTCAACGCTCTGCGCCAGAACCGTTCCATTGGTGTCGAGTATTTTTCCGCGGGATGCGCGGATGGTGACGGGCAGGGTCCGGCTTGCCGTGGCGGCCTGGGCCGTTGTCTTGCCGTTCAGCAGCTGGATATAGGCCAGTTGCCCAAGGCATGCCGTGGCGACCATGGCGAGAACCATGGCGATGGCGATGCAGCGAAACGCGAACCGCCGGGTATGGGCAAACCGCAGTAGTGCTCGAATCATCGTGTGCTTCCTTCGCTTGCCTTGTATCCGCTCAGATCCACCGAAATCGACCCCTGCTGCGGGGTCATTCCCATTTTCTGCGCCTTCTGCGGCAGCGAGGCCTGAAGATCGTCAAGCTGGGCCTGGTCGTCCTGGACGTCCTGCGTCAATCGGGAGATGTTGGACTGGACCGTGCTGGCCTCGAAGGAATTCTGGACCATCTGGGTGCGCAAGGCCAGTGAGCCCAGGAGCGAGGCGAGAAGGAACGTCACCGCTATGACGATGTGCACGAGAGGCATGGTGCGGGCCCTCGTCCAGGACAGCAGCCTCTCGAAGCCACCGGCCATCGAATGCGAATCCGACTTGTGCCCTTTGATGACGGTGAGCTGCGGCCTGGTGGACCGTATCCCCCGTTCCTTGTCACGTCCCGCAGGGGCCGCGTTAGAGCGTATGGTCCGTGCTGTTGCTGGCATTGAACCCCCTCCTTGTGTCTGCTCGCGCATCCGGTTCCCGCGAGTCGCGTTCGAATCGCCGCCGCCACCGCTCCGGAATCCCGCGGGAAAGTTCGACTCCGCGCAACCGCACGGATGCCGATCTCGCGTTCTTCTCGATCTCCGCTGCGTCCGCCTTGATGGCCCCGCGCGTCAGCGGGGAGAAGAACGGGCGGCTGTCGGGAGGAATCACGGGAAGCCCTGCGGGGACATCGGACGTCAGTCCCTGGTTCATGAAGGCCTTCACCGTTTTGTCCTCGAGCGAATGATAGGACTCCACAACCAGCCGGCCGCCTATGGACAGATGGTTCGCTATCTGCGGCAGTGTCCGCGCGAGCTTGTCGAGCTCTCCGTTGACCTCTATGCGCAATGCCTGGAAGACACGTTTCGCCGGATTTCCGGCCGGCCTATGGCTGTGGGGAACCACCGCGTCCACCAGCTCGTCAAGCTGGCGCGAGGTCCGCAACGGTTCGGTCTGCCTGCGGCGAACGATCTCGGTGGCGATGCGTCGGGAGAACCGCTCCTCTCCATACGAGCGGAAGATGCGCGTGAGCCGGTCCGGGGAGTACTCGGCGAGAATGCGTTCCGCGGTGAGGCTCTGTCCGGTGTCCATGCGCATGTCAAGCGGTGCGTCGTGGGAGTATGAGAAGCCGCGATCCTTCTCGTCTATCTGCAGGCTGGACAATCCAAGATCCATGAAGACTGCGGCCACGGTGCTCAGCCGCAGACCGGCGAGCACGGATTCGAAGTCATCGAATGCCGCATGAACCGGGGTGAAACGGCTGTCGAACCCCTCGCTGCGCATTCTGTCGCAGGCCATTGCCAGCGCCTCCTCATCACGGTCGATGCCGATGAGACGAGCCTGCGGCGAGGCGGCGAGAAACGCGGTGGCATGCCCGGCGAGACCGAGCGTGCAGTCCACGACGACGGCCCCCGGTTCGCGAAGAGCGGGTGTAACCAGCCGGACGCAGTCGCGCAGGAGAACCGGCTGGTGGATCGTTGTGTAGTCGCTCATGAGAAGTCCACCGCCGGAAGCACGTCGTCGGCGATGTCGGAATACCCCTGCTCCTTGCTGGAGAGATACTCCTCCCATGCCTTCCTGTCCCATATCTCCGCCCTCGTGCCCACACCGATCACGACGATGTCGGTTCCCAGGCTTGCATAGTCGCGCAGCATCTGGGGAACCAGAACCCGCCCCTGTCTGTCGGGATCCTGATCAACGGCCCCCGACAGGAACACGCGCAGGTAGTCGCGAGCGGCCTTGTTCCCCATGGAGGTGCGTTGTATCTGCATGGCGATCCGCCTGAATTCCGTTTGGGGCAGCAGATAGATGCACCGCTCCTGTCCCCGGGCCATCACCAGGCCATCGCCAAGCTGGGCCCGCATCTTCGCAGGAAGGGCCATGCGCCCCTTGGCGTCGATTTTGGGGGTATAGGTTCCCAGAAGCAGCGGGGCAAGCCCCCCGAGAAGTTCCGTGGCGTCGTGCAGGCCCTTGCTCGAGGCGTCCGGCGACTGCGAACCGAATGTTGTGTCGGACATCGCCCACCTCCTTAGCGTCACACCATGCACCCAACGTAACTATTTCACCACTTTACCCCACAACTCACCATAATCCCCCACATTTTTACAAAACGCTCCACCTTGAGCGCCATTCCCCCCCCCCATACGAGGTCGGCGGCAGCGGGATCCAGATCAACGTCGTACGGGCCGCCCGCGTTTTCCCCATACGGTTTCGGCGGCAGTCTCGCATGCCGCAGAAACCGCGCCGCGCAATCCCCGAAGGCGACTGCGGCGGCCATATTCGTAGAGCGCTTGCGCTACATTTGAATGCCTAAGTTTCCCAGCGAAAGAACGGATAAGCATGTCGAGTTACTCCTCACAATTACACGAGGAACAGCACGCGGTCGATCGTGCATACCGGCGCCTGGATGCCCTGCGGGCACAGGCCCGCTCCCGTCTCGGCGCGGTTCGAGCGGCCGGATCCCACGGGTCCCCCACCCAGCGAACCGAAAGGGATTCCTTCGCCGCGCTGTACGAGGACCGTCTGGCGCAGCTGCGCGCCGTGGAGGACAGGCTGGTGTTCGGCCGCCTCGACGACACCAAGGCCCAGCGACGATACATCGGGCGAATCGGGCTGTCGAGCGACACGCACGAGCCGATTCTCACCGACTGGAGGGCCGACGCCGCGAGACCGTTCTATGAGGCCACCCCCTCCAGCCATGGCGACATCGTCATGCGACGTCACATAACGCTCAACTTCCGCGAGGTCATCGGCATCGAGGACGAGGTGCTCGACATCCACTCGGATGAAGTGGGCAGGGCGTCATCGTCAGGAACGCTCACCGGCGAGGGTGCCCTTCTGGCATCCCTGAGCTCGCGCCGCACCGGAAAGATGACCGACATCGTCGCGACCATCCAATCCGAGCAGGACCGCATCATCCGTTCGGACCTCAACCGAATCACCGTGGTGCAGGGCGGGCCCGGAACGGGGAAGACCGCCGTGGCCCTGCACCGCGCGGCATACCTGCTGTACACCCACCGCCGAAAGCTGCAGCGCTCCGGCGTTCTCGTGGTCGGCCCCAGCACCACCTTTCTGCACTACATCGATCAGGTGCTTCCCTCTCTGGGCGAAACGGGGGTCGTCAGCAGAACGATGGCGGACCTCATCCCCGGAGTGACCGCCACGACCGGCGACACCCCGAGGGCCGCGATGCTCAAGGGAGACCGCCGAATGCGCTTTGCGATTGCGAACGCGATATCCGCGCGCATACGCATACCGCGCGATCTGCCCACCGTCAGAATCAACGGCTTCGGCGTTCCCATGCGGGCGGCGGACATCAAACAGGCCCAGGCCGATGCGCATCGCACCCGCCAGCAGCACAACAAGGCCAGGGAGACGTTCGTGCGCAGCATGATGGAGTCCATGCGGAACCGCTATGTCGATCTTCTCGACTACACGCCGGATCACAACGAGCTATCCGACGTCATGGCGCAGCTGCGTATGAGCGACGATGTGCGCATCGCCCTGAACCTCGCATGGCTTCCCATGACGGCGCAATGGCTTATCGACCAGATATTCTCCAAGCCCCGACAGCTCGCACGCTTCGCACCATGGCTGAGCGCAAGCGACATCGCCTGCCTCATTCGCCCCAAGCACTCCCCGATCACCAGATCCGACATCCCCCTGCTCGACGAGGCGATGGAACTGCTGGGGCCGGATCCCCGGGACGCCGCACGGCGCAAGGCCCTCCTCGCGAAACGCTCCGAAGAGGAGCAGTTCGCCAAGGACACCCTGGCCCAAGCGGGCATCGGCACCGGAATAGTGACCTCGCAGATGCTCGTCGACAACATCAACGGGGACGATGCCGATCTCATCGCGCGCAGAGCGGCCGCCGACCGCGAATGGACGTATGGGCATGTCGTGGTGGACGAGGCGCAGGAGCTCACGGCGATGGACTGGAGAATGCTCATCCGGCGCTGCCCCTCGCGGTCCTTCACCATCGTCGGAGACGTGGCACAGACCGCCGCACTCGGCGGAACCCGGATGTGGCGCACGACGATGAACCCCTTGTTCGGCGAAAACAACTGGGACCTCTACGAGCTCACCATCAACTACCGCAATCCGAAGGAGGTCTCCGAGCTCGCCTCGCGGTTCGCCTCGCGGGAGGGGCTGTATGTCTCCACGGTGAACGCGGTTCGCGCGGTCCCCGATTCCGTGGGCCACGTCACCGTCTGCGATCCGGGCGTGTTGCTGTCCACGGTGGCCGCTCACACCGCGAGACTGGCCGCGCGGTTCCTTTCCCCCGACGGCACCGGCCGCATGGCTGTCATCGCACCGGACGACCTTATCAGCGATGTGAGCGGTGCCGTGGATTCGGCGCTCAGGTCCACGCTCGGCCCGAAGGAATACACCAGGCTGCGCTCGCAGCAGAGCTGGGACGAGCAAATAATGATATGCGGCACGTCATCGGTGAAGGGCTTGGAATATGATGCGGTAGTGGTTGTGCAACCAGGGGAGATAGAGGCGCAGGCCCCCTCCCGCCTGGTGGCCGCATCCGACCTATACGTGGCGATGACCCGTCCCACACAGCATCTGCTTGTCGTGAGAACGAAACAGGACGAGGCTTCGCTCGAACTCTAAGAGGTGGAAGACATGCCGAAAGCACTGTTACTGGAAAACATCCATCCGTTCGCCGCCCAATCCCTCAGGGATCACGGTTTTGAGGTAACCTCGCTCAAGGGCGCCCTGGGCGAGGACGAGCTCATCGAGGCACTGGACGGCATGGATATGGTGGGGGTTCGATCGAAAACCAACGTGACCAAGGCGGTTCTCGACGCGCGTCCGAACCTCACCGCAATCGGCTGCTTCTGCATCGGAACCAATCAGGTCGATCTCACCCATGCCGCAAAGAGGGGAATCGCCGTGTTCAACGCCCCCTATTCCAACACGCGTTCGGTGGTGGAGCTGGTGATCAGCGACATCGTATGCCTGATGCGCCGGATTCCGGCCCATACCCACCACATGAAGCACGGGCTGTGGGACAAATCGGCACAGGGCTCCCATGAGGTTCGGGGAAAGACCCTCGGAATAGTGGGATACGGCAATATCGGATCGCAGCTGTCCGTTCTTGCCGAGGCCATGGGCATGCATGTGGTCTTCTACGACCTCGAGGAGAAGCTGGCATTGGGGAATGCCCGTCGAATGGCAAGTCTGAACGACCTTCTGCAGATATCCGATGCGGTGACCCTCCACGTCGACGGACGCAAGTCCAATACGGGATTTTTCGGCGAGGAGCAGTTCTCCCAGATGAAGCAGAACGCGATTTTCATCAATCTCTCCCGTGGATTCGTCGCCGACCTCGACTCCCTGAAACAACACCTGTCCTCCGGCCACCTTTCCGGAGCCGCGGTCGACGTGTTCCCCACGGAACCCAAGAAAAGCGGCGAGCCCTTCGACACCCCGCTCGCCAGCGAGGACAACATGATCCTCACCCCGCATATCGGCGGCTCCACCCTGGAAGCCCAAGAGTCCATCGGCCACTTCGTCTCCAAACGTCTTGAGGACTACTGGTTCAAGGGATCGACGGCGCTGTCCGTCAACATGCCCGTCCTGACTCTTCCGGCGTGCAGCAGCGCCGCACGCATCGGCCATCTGCACGCGAACCTTCCGGGGGTTCTTGCACGGGTGAATCAGGTTCTGGGCAAGGACAGCATCAATATAACCGCCCAGTCGCTGGCGACCGATGGGGATCTGGGATACGTCGTCACCGACGTCGATCAGAAGCCGACGGCTCAGATCCTGAAGGAATTGGAGACAATCGAGGGCACCGTTCGCATGAGGGTTCTGCACTAGATCCTCTTATGGGTCGCTTCGGGACCGTCGCTGTTCCGAAGCGACCCGCATGACTGCACGCAACGCAAAGAACACAGACGCACCAAACACGGGAAGGCCGTCAGCCGCGGAGGCGGGGCTGACGGCCTTTCGCGTAGGGGTCCGCCACAATCCAGAATCGGGATCACCCGCGAGATGCACTCATGGCCCGTGCGCATGGAGGGCTCGCTGGCCGGTCAGCCGTAACGGTTAGCCGGCGACAAACGCCAGCAGCTGAAGCCGGGCGGACAGCAGCCATCCGCCCGGCTTCAGGCGGAGGAACGGCGCCGCCGGCCCGAAGCCACGGTCTCACACACTGTTCCCGGTTTGTGCGTTCCCGGTTTGTGTGTTCCCGGTTTGCGTCTGCGGGGTGTCGCCCGCACCCCGGGAGGAAGGGTTCGCCACGTCCGGACCACCCTCCCCTCCTTTGAGTCTGTCGATGGCGGCCTGGAAATCGGCGAGACCCTCAAAGTTCTGATAGACGCTGGCGAATCTCAGGTAGGCGACCTCGTCGAGCTCGCGCAAAGGCTCGAGGATGGCTTTCCCTATCTCTTCGGATTTTATCTGCGCGAGTCCGCGGCTTCTCAGATCCTCCTCGACCTTCTGTCCAAGAAGTTTGAGCTCATCCTCGTCGATGGGACGTCCCTGGCACGCCTTCCGTACTCCGGAAATCACCTTGGCCCGGTCAAACGGCTCGACGTTGCCGGAACGCTTCTTGACAAGCAGCATCGTCGTCTCCACGGTGGTGAAACGTTTCCCGCACACCGGGCACTCTCTTCGACGACGGATGGAGTGGCCATCGTCATTGATACGCGTATCCACGACTTTGGTGTCTTCATTTTGACAAAACGGGCAATGCATGTCCATAACAATAACCAATGCCGCGATAATAGACGAATTTTTCGGGGTTTCTCACTGCTCGGGAACCAGGATGCGCTGCCCCGTCCTCAACGCCGGCGTATCCATGTTGTTGAGTTTCATGAGCTCGCGCACCGTCACCGAAACATCATCGCCCGCCGGGGTGATGCTCTGCGCGTACGACCATAGAGTGTCTCCCGGACGAACCGTGTAATTCACCACCTGAGTGGTTCCCGTGGCCGACTGGGCCTGCTGCGGCACGACGAATCCCAACGTGGCCCACATCGCAAGCCCGGCGAACAACGTCGCAAGAACGGCGCGACCACGTGCGGTGAGCCTCGTGCGACCTGTGCGCGAACCCGACGTGCTCGACCGAATCACCGGCTGGACCCCACCTCGTGTAATCGTAGATTCCATTGCCAACTCCTTCGAACGGATGTTCTATCGAACATATGTTCTTATTGTGGCACATCCGTTCGAAACCCGCAAGCACATTCTCGAACAAATGTTTGATTTCACACGACTCACACGTTATGCTTGGAGCAACAACCCGGAAGGAGTCAACGTGAGCACCATCGCCTTTACGCCACAACATCCCGATCCAGGCTCCTCGGAGCGTGCCCTGACTCGACGTCAGCATCTGGTTCTCGAAGCGATCCGCGACTACATGGAGAAATACGGTTTCGCCCCCTCCTTTCGCGAGATCGGGACGGTGGCGGGGCTGAAAAGCACCTCGTCCGTCAAGCATCAGCTCCAGGTGCTGGAGGAGAAGGGACTCATCCGCGTCAACGCGAACAAGGGGCGGGCGATAGAGCTTGTTGACTCACGCTCGGCCGATTCCCCGAAACGAGCGACCATATTCCCCTTCCCCAGTCTCCACGACGCCGAACTCGACGGGGAATCCGTCGAGGGCATGACGCGAGAATCCATCAGCGAATCCATCAGCGAATCGAGAGACGTCCCCCTGGTCGGAAGAATCGCCGCGGGGACACCCATCACCGCAGAGCAGCATGTCGACGACGTGATGCGCCTGCCGGAAAGACTGACCGGCGCGGGAAACCTGTTCATGCTCGAGGTGCACGGCGATTCCATGGTCGATGCGGCCATCTGCGACGGGGACTACGTCGTCGTCAGAGAACAGAACACGGCCGTGAACGGCGATGTCGTGGCCGCACTGCTCGACGACGAGGCGACGGTGAAGACACTGAGAAGGGAAAACGGTCACGTCTGGCTCATGCCGCATAATCCGGCCTATTCCCCCATCGATGGCACCCACGCGACGATAATGGGCAAAGTCGTCACCGTTCTGCGCAAGCTCTAGCCGCAACTCCCGCACACCGCGATGCCCTCGGGGACGCGATCCCTCCGACGCCGTGCCATGCTCAATCACGCATGCAGATGCTCAGCCTCGGGCGGCCGATAACCCTCCGGCTCCAGCTGGAACGTGGTGTGCGGAATGGATATGGGGAAGTGGCCCAAAAGGCAGTTTTGGAGACGCTCGAGAATCTGCGCTGCCTGCTGCATGGTCAGCCCCGGATCGACGACCACGTGAGCCATGACTATCGGCATCCCCGTCGACACCGTGCTGGCGTGCAGATCATGGACCGCCAGCACATGGGGAACGCTCTCCATGTGCTGGCGAACCTTGTTCAGGTCCAGCCCCTCGGGCGTCTCCTCCAGAAGCACGCTCACAGCATGATGAAGAAGAGACACCGCACGGGGCACCATGGCAAGGGCGATGACGCCTCCGGCCACGGCATCGAAATCACGCCATCCCGTCCCCATGATCACAACGGCCGAGACGACGACCGCGACGGACCCGAGGGCATCGTTCATGGCCTCGAGGAAGGCCGCACGCATGTTCATGTTGTCATGCTTCTGCGAGGCCAGGACCACGAGGGAGCCAAGATTCGCGGCAAGTCCGAGAAGTCCGAAGAGCAAAAGCAGGCCCGCATCCTGGACACCGTCATCCGAACCGCCGAACAGGCGCATGCCCGCCTCGACGAAAGCGTACAGGCCGACGAAAAGCAGAACCATCGATCCGGCGGCCGCGGTGACCACCTCCAGTCTTGCCCATCCCCATGTGCGAACATTGTCGGGCTTGCGCCGCATCAGAACGGCGGTTGCGGTGGAGGCGACCAGAACGGAAACGTCCGTGAGCATGTGCCCCGCGTCGACAAGCAGGGCCAGGGATCCCGTGATGACGGCACCCACGATCTCGGCGAGGAAAACAACGCAGGTAAGGCTCAGCGCCGTCACCAGGCTACGCTGATGCGCATGGCCCGTCCGCTCCACGCGCATGCCCATGCAACCCCCCTCTCGGGACTCGTCCGCATCCCCCGTAGATGGCTTTTCCATGGCGCCGTTCTCCGTCCTCGTATTCCGCGTGGTTTCTGGATTCACCACGGCCGGGCCGATCCTCATACCGTTCTCGGACGATGTCCGCGTCCGATTCCGCCGACCGTGAGTGAGTGCCTCTTCTCTTTCGTCTTTACTTCATTGTCCCGCATCTCTCAGGCCAGTCAACCCCACAGCACCGCAGAGGGAAACCCGCGCCCGGTCCGCACGACAGGCGCGCGGCGGCCGGCGCGCATGGAAAGCCGGTGGAAATTCAGCGCGACGCGTGAACTTCCACCGGCCATCCGTAACCGACCATCACCACCTGCGGGCGGCGGACCTCCCTGCCTCGGCAGCCTCCTGCCGGCGATTCGTTCCAGGCCCGGCCCCGGGCGACGGCAAGACGCGACCACATGCCGCGGATCGTGCCGAACCGGGATCAGAACCATGCCCCCGAATGCATGCGCTCACGACGGTGCGGCGATACTCGGATCCTAGAATCCGAACTTCGCGGCGGTTTCCTTAAGGGTCTCCGCGGAACGCTTCAACGCAGCCAGCTCCTTGTCGGAAACCGGGGTGTTGATGCGGGAGTTTATTCCGGAGCGGTTCAACAGCGTCGGAACGGACATGCACACATCGGAAATCCCATGGAAGTTGTCCAGCAGGGAGGAGACGGGAAGAATCCGGTTGGTGTCGCGCAGGATGGCCTCGACGATGTCGACCCCGGACATGGCGATGGCGTAATTGGTCGATCCCTTGCCCTGGATGATCCGGTACGCCGCGTTCTTGACTTCCTGGTGGATCTCCTCGCGCTTCGCGGAATCAAGCGGGTCATGTCCCGGAAGTTCCTTCCAGTCGCACATCGGGACGCCGCCGATGGTCGCGGATGCCCACAGCGGGACTTCGGAGTCGCCGTGCTCTCCGGCGATGTAGGCGTGGACGTTCTTGACGTTGACGCCGGTCTGCTGCGCGATGAGGAAACGCAGGCGCGCCGAATCGAGATTCGTTCCCGAGCCGAACATGCGGTCCGCCGGCAGCCCGGAAAGCTTCATCGAAACATGGGTGACGACATCCACCGGATTCGTGATCAGCATGTAGATGGCGTTGGGGGCGACCTTGATCATGTTGGGGATGATGGATTTCATGATGCTGACCGTCGCACCCGCAAGATCGAGACGCGACTGGCCGGGCTTCTGCCTCGCACCGGCGGTGATGACCACCATATCCGCATCGCGGCAGATCTCCGGATCGTCCGAACCATCGATGGAAACGGTCGGGTAGAAGCTGGAACCATGCTGCATGTCGAGCACTTCCGCCTCGACGCGCTCCTTCGCGATATCCTGAAGAACGATTTCCCGCGCGACGCCACGCTGTGCCGCCGCGAACGCCAGGGTTGAACCGACCGCTCCTGCGCCGACAATTGCAAGCTTCGTGGGCTTAATTGGTGAATCCACCATATGCTGGACCTCTCTTAGACTCAAGCAAATGGCCCGAATAGATACGGGCTTCATTTCAACAACATGTTCACTCTATCCACACACGGTGACGTTGTCCATCGAAGGATGCCCCGAATCCGCTCCGATTCATGTGAGCGCTCACAATGCGGCTGATCCTACAAAACGTGCGCCCGCCGAGCTCCTCTAATCGATGGAGACGGCCACGACATGCGAGGCCAGCATGCTGTCGACGTCGGCCTCGACCTTGATGCCGTCGCCCCGATAATCGACGGAGGAGACTCTGCCGTACTGCCTGATCCGGGAGAGCAGGCCCCCCTGATCATAGGGAAGCAACGCACTGATATGGACATCGGGAACGGGAAGCATGCCCTCCACACGGGAGCGAAGATGGGAGATCCCCTCGCCCGAAAGGGCGGACACGAGCTCCGCCTCGGGGGCAAGACCCCTCAGCCTCTCGCGCACCCCGTCAGCCACCCGATCGATTTTATCGAACACCACGATTCGGGGAATGTCGGACGCGCCCTCGATGCCGGAGAGCACCTCGTTCACGGCATCCACCTGCGAGAACGGATCCGGGTGGGAGGCATCCACCACATGCATGATGATGTCGGCCTGGGAGACCTCCTCCAACGTGGACTTGAAAGCCTCGACAAGCTGGGTCGGCAGCCGACGAACGAAGCCGACGGTGTCGACGTAGGCATAGACCCGTCCGTCATGCGTCCTGGCGCGGCGAACAGCCGTATCAAGGGTGGCGAACAGGGCATTCTCGACCAACTCCCGGGAACCGGTCAGACGGTTGATCAGCGACGACTTCCCGGCGTTGGTGTATCCGACCACGGCTATGGTCGGCAGGCCGAAACGCCTTCTCGATCCGCGTTTGACGTCGCGCGCGGGGGCCATATGGGCGATCTGCCTGCGCAACCGCGCGATGCGCGTACGGATGACGCGGCGATCCATCTCGATTTTCGTCTCGCCCGGTCCACGCGACCCTATGCCCGCGTCGGCCCCGGCGGCACGGCCGCCGGCCTGGCGCGACAGCGATCCGCCCCAGCCACGCAGACGGGGAAGCATGTACTCCAGCTGGGCGAGTTCGACCTGGGCCTTGCCCTCGCGGCTGGTCGCATGCTGTGCGAAGATGTCGAGAATCACCGCAGTGCGATCCACCACCTTGATCTTGGTCGCATCCTCCAGGGCGCGGCGTTGGCTCGGCGGCAGGTCGTCGTCCGCGATAATCGTATCCGCCTGCCTGCGCGCCACTATCCCCGCAAGCTCCTTGGCCTTGCCCGAACCGATGTAGGTCGCGGCATCCGGCTTGTACCGCTGCTGAAGAACGGCGTCGCACACCTCGGCGCCCGCCGTCTGGGCCAGTGCGGCGAGCTCTCGCATCGACTCCTCCGCCGCGGCCTGCGTGGTGACGGCGCCGGACCACACCCCCACCAGCACGACGCGTTCCAGACGCACCTTGCGGTACTCCACCTGGGTGACGTCCTCAAGCTCGCCCAGGCCGGCCACATGCCTGAGCGCGTTGCGCTCCTCACGCTCCTGCCACTGCACATCATCGTGCCGCGAACCACCCTCGCGACCGGAGTCGTCAAGCAGGACATCGGAATGATCCGTCAACACTCCTGCGGTTGTGTTAGCGTTGCTGCTGGTCTCACTATCGAACTGTTGGGTCAAGAACACCTCTCACGTTTAAACTATGGTTTTATTATCATCGTTTTACACGACATACGATCGCCGGCGACGACGTGTCCGCCCGGGATTCGGATCGTGACCGGGACCGGGAACGACGGACGCCATGTCATGTATGGAGGCACAATGGCTCAGGATCAAGGCATAAAGGACACCGCGGCCAGCGGGGAAACGGACCAGTACTTCTCCGCCGTCCCCTCCTCGAGCGATGTTCGCCACCAGCTTAGCCTCAGTCTGCAGGGCCATGCCGTGACCGTGGAGGTCTCCCATGGGGTCTTCTCCTCCACCCGGCTGGATCTGGGGACCTCCGTTCTGCTGCGCCACGTTCCTCAGCCACCGGCGGAGGGCGACATCCTCGACATGGGATGCGGGTGGGGACCGATAGCGCTGGCGCTCGGCATGGCCTCGCCGCACGCCCGCATATGGGCGGTCGATGTCAACGAGCGGGCTCTGGATCTGACCCGATCCAACGCCCGCGCCAACCACCTCGGCAACATCCGCGCCGTTCATCCGGATGACGTCGCGGCGCAGACTGATTTCGACTGCATCTGGTCCAATCCCCCGATCAGGGTCGGAAAGAACGTCCTGCATGAACTGCTGCTCGCGTGGATCCCCCGTCTCAAGCCGGGAGGCGCGGCCTATCTGGTGGTGCAGAAGAATCTCGGGGCCGATTCGCTGATCGCATGGCTTGGCCGCAATCTGGGATCCGGTTTCGACACCTCCAAATATGCAAGTTCGAAAGGCTACCGAATCATCGAGGTGCTGCACAAGGCATGAAATTCAATTATCCATCCGATCTGCCGGTCAGTGCTGCTCGCGGCGACATCGCCGAGGCCGTGCGGTCCTCGCAGGTCGTCATCGTATCCGGGCAGACGGGTTCGGGGAAGACCACGCAGATTCCCAAGATCCTTCTGGAACTGGGACGGGGCTCGCATGGACACCAGATAGTCCACACCCAGCCGCGCAGAATAGCGGCGCGAACGGTCGCCGAACGCATCGCGTCGGAAATGGGAGTCAGGCTCGGCGACGAGATCGGCTACCAGGTGCGGTTCACAGACGAGAGCTCGGCGCGAACACGGCTTCGCATAGTCACCGACGGAATCCTTCTTGCGCAGATACAGCGTGACCCGAATCTGAGCAGATACGACACGATCATCATCGACGAGGCCCACGAGCGGAGCCTCAACATCGACTTTCTTCTCGGCTACCTCACCGCGCTCCTCCCCCGACGCCGCGATCTGAAGCTGATCATCACCTCGGCGACGATCGATTCGACGAAATTCCAGCATCATTATGAAACGGCCCTGCACATGAAGGTGCCGGTGATCGAGGTCTCCGGTCGAACATACCCGGTGCAGGTGGTGTACGAGCCCGTCGGTTCGGCCCCGTCGCTGATGCGCTACGTCCCGGGTTTCGCCGACGTTCGCGAAGGGCCCGAGGACGGCGTCCGGGCCGCAGGCCGGACGGGTCGCGCAGGTGCCGAGGAGCGCTCCCCCGCGCATGCGGGTGACGAGGACATGGCCACGTCGGTGGCCAGGGCGTGCGCCGAACTGATCATCCATTCCAGCCATGACCACGGTCCGCGCGACATCCTCGTATTCGCCTCCGGCGAGCGCGACATCCACGATTTCGACAACGCTCTGCGCCGTCATTTCGGCCCTCGCACCGAGGATCTGCGCAGATCCGACGCGATAGAGATACTGCCCCTGTTCGCACGGCTCTCCTCGAAGCAGCAGCACAGGGTGTTCGAGTCCCATTCCCATCAGCGCATCGTGATAGCGACGAACGTGGCGGAGACATCCCTCACCGTTCCCGGCATCCGCTATGTCGTGGATCCGGGGACCGCCCGCGTCTCGCGATATTCGAAAACCGCCAAGGTCCAGCGTCTGCCCATCGAACCCATCTCGCAGGCGAGCGCCGACCAGAGATCGGGACGCTGCGGGCGAGTCGCGGACGGCATCGCCATACGGCTGTATTCCCGGGAGGACTACGACACACGGCCGCGATTCACGGAACCGGAGATCCTTCGCACGTCACTGGGGGCGGTGGTCCTGCACATGCTGTCCGTGGGGGTGGCGAGAACAACCGACGAGGTGGTTCATTTCGGGTTCATCGACCCTCCGGACATCAAATCGGTTTCGGACGGCTTCAACGAGCTGGCGGAGCTCAAGGCGATCACCCGACGGCACGCCGGCGCCTCGCTGACCCGAATCGGGCGTCAGCTTTCGCGAATCCCCATAGACATACGTCTCGGCCGCATGATCATCGAGGCCGCCCAATCGACGACACCGAACACCCTGGCAGCGATGGTGGTGATCGTGGCGTTCCTGAGCCTGCAGGATCCGCGCGAGCGTCCCGACGAGGCACGGGAGGAGGCGGATAGGGTCCACAACCGCTACAGCGATCCGACAAGCGATTTCCTGACCTCCCTGAACCTGTGGGACAGGGTTTTCCAGGCGGACGGCAATCCCGGCAACAGCGCGCTTCGGAGGATGTGCGCCACGGAGTATCTGAGCTTCATCCGGCTTCGCCAATGGAAGGATCTCGTCGGACAGCTGCGGGACATGTGCGCGGAGCTCGGATTCACCGTCGGGGAGCCCATTCCCGTGTCCAGACCCGATCTTCGGATACGGCAGCTTCCGATCAATCAGCAGGCCGCCCACAGCCTCTGCTGCTCATGGGATTCGCAGGGCATTCACTCCTCGATGCTGTCCGGTCTGCTGTCCATGATGGGCATGCAGGTGATCCGCACCCCCCAGGCGTCCGATTTCACGGGTCTTCGGGGGGCGGCCAGGGCCCGTGCGATGAAGCGTGCGGCCAAGGCGTCGAAAAACGAGTATCGGGGGGCGAGGGGAACACGGTTCTCGATCTTCCCGGCATCCAGCGTGGCGAAAACGACCCCGGAATGGATCATGAGCACCGAACTCGTCGAAACATCCCGGCTGTGGGCCCGCTATTGCGCGGCGATCGACCCCGCATGGGCGGAGTCGCTTGCCGGCCCCCTGACACGGACGACATACGCCGAACCCCATTGGTCGGGCTCGCGCGGCTGCGCGGTCGCGAAGGCCACCGTGCTGCTGTACGGACTGCCCATCGTCCGCGACCGGGCGGTGCAGTGGGGCACGATCAACCCCCCGGAGGCCAGGGATTTTCTCATACGCCAGGGTCTTGTCGAGGGGGATGTGCACGAGCGATTCTCCTATGACGGCTTCATCGAAGGGAACCGCGACATCCTGCAGTCCGCGGCCGACGATGCCAGCAGAACCCGCCAGATCTCCCAGACCGTCAGCGATGAGGATCTGTTCGACTTCTACAACACGGTTCTGCCGCAGAACGTCACCTCCATCGCCACGCTGGCGCAGTGGTGCAAGCAGGAGCATGGCGATCATCCGCAGCGGCTGATCTTCGACCCGCAGAAGGTCGAAAGGCTTCACAGCGCCGAAGGCGTCAGCCTGGACGACTATCCGGACCACTGGCACACCGTGGGGACCGACGGCGCATCCCTCGACCTGCGCCTGTCCTATGTCTACGATCCTCATGACGCGGCGGACGGGGTGACGGTGCATGTGCCCCTCCGGGCGCTGTCGCGTCTCGGCGCGGCCCAGTTCACGTGGAATGTCCCGGGACTGATGGACGAGCTGATCGTGGGAATGATCAAATCTCTTCCGAAGACGCTGCGCGTCCAGTTCGTGCCCGCCCCCGACACCGCCCGGGCCATACGCGACTACATCGACGCGCACTATCCGGTTCTTCCCGGGACGACGGAATTCGCCCAGGGCGCCGTTGCGCCCAGCCATGGCCCCGAGGGGAGGGATGCCCCGGCTGCGGCGCCGGGAGACTGGCCCGATTTCATCCATGTCTTCACCCAGGCCGCGATCGCCGTGGTCGGAGCCCAGATCCACCCGGAAGTGTTCGACGATGAGCAGCTGGCCAAGCTCGCCCCCTATCTGCGCATGTCGTTCAGCATCGAGGACCCGCAGGACCATGACGGGCACCGGCCTGCGCATCGCAAGACGAAGGTTCTCGCCGTCGGCAAATCCCTGCCCGCCCTCCAGCAGCGTTTCGCCTCCGAGGCCCGTGCCTCGGCCCGACAGACCGTTCAGAAGAAGGCGGACGAGGCGAAAAGCCGCGGAAAGGTCGTCGAACAGGCGGATCTCCTGCATAAGGCGGGCGCGACGACTCTCTCGAGAACCGACATGCTCTGGCGGGGGGCTGTGGACCAGTGCCGCCTGCCGACCGAAAGGGTGTCCTCGCGCTGGCTGGGGGACGAGGCCCTCCGCCTGGCCTCCGCCCCGTACCGAACGACCAGGGACCTGGTGGAGGACATGCAGCTGGCCGCGGTCAAGCGTCTGCTTCCCGACATCCGGAACACCGAGAACGACGATGCCCTCCGTCAGGCGGTCGACGGCATCGGGCAGGTGTTCGAAGACACCGTCTACGACGTCGCTCACGACGTCATCGCCATCATGAGTCGGTACGCCGAGGTGGACAGGGCCGTCTCCGGACCTGCGGATCTGCCGATGCTCAGTGTTCTCCAATCGATCCGCGAGCACATCGCCACCCTGGTCTTCACCGGTTTCATCGGGCAGGCGCCCGGCCCCGTCCTTCCTCGCATCGAACGCTATCTGCATGCCGATCTCGTGCGCCTGGACAAGGCGAAGAAAGACAAGAACCGCGACGTTCGATGGGCATGGCAGGCGGACGAAGCGAAGAAGATCGTCGGGAAGGCGATGTCCCGCGCGGACCGGGAGCCGGCGGGCCCTCACCGGGACGCAATGCGATCGAAGGCGGTCTCGGCGCGGTGGATGCTGGAGGAATACTATGTCTCGCTGTGGGCCCAGGAACTTGGCACCTCGCAGCCGGTGAGCCTGCAGAGGATCCGCAAGTTGCTGGACGAGTAGACCATGCCGAGCTAGGCTGGCATCACAGGCGATTGAGGAGGACGTTCTATGTCCAGGCACATGCGGCACCGCGGACCACGCACACTATGGCGACGGGCATCCACAGGCAGGCGCGTCGTCATGGTGGCCACGGGCGCCGTGGCCGTCATATGCGCCATGGCGCTTGTCATGGGAACCATACGCTTCATTCAATGGCGTCATGCCGTCGCGACGGCACAGTCCAACCAGACCAGGCTCTCCAGCGAATACGGGTTCAATCCGGGGAACATACTGAGCGACGGGCAGCTTTTCACCGGCAACGCCATGAGCCGGGCGGAGGTCCAGGCCTTCCTCGACAAACAGGGCGCATCCTGCTCCGCAAAGACATGCCTGAGAACCGTCTCCTTCGACACGGATCGCCAGTCGGGCGACGGTCTATGCGCCGATTATGCGGGAGCGAAGCACGAAAGCGCCGCGACGATAATCGACAAGACGTCCAAGGCGTGCTCGATCAGCCAGAAGGTTCTGCTCACCATGCTGCAGAAGGAGCAGCATCTCGTCTCCTCCACCCAGCCCACGGACTTCCAGTTCAAGGCGGCGATGGGCCTGAGCTGCCCGGACGACGGCCATTGCGATTCCCGATACGCGGGATTCGCCAGGCAGGTGTACGGGGCAGCCAAACGATACCGCTACTATCAGGCCCACGAGAGCGAATATGCGTATCACGCGAAGGCACTCAACTATGTGCGCTACCATCCGCAGGCATCATGCGGCGGAAGCATGGTCTACATCGAGAACACGGCGACCGCGCTTCTTTACATATACACGCCGTATCAGCCCAATGTCGCGGCCCTCAGGGCGGGAGCGGGCGAGGGCGACTCCTGCTCCAGCTACGGCAACCGCAACTTCGCCATCATCTACCACTCCTGGTTCGGCGACTCGCAGTCCTGACACATGCACAGCCGCGCGCCCCGACAAGGCATGCGCACGGCGAGACGCAGTCGGGCCGATCCCGCGACGCATGGACACCCAAGGGTGCACATCGCGGAACCGGCCCGACTGCGGGACTCTGTTCTAGAGCCTCGGCAGATACTTCTTCAGCTCATAGGGCGTGACCTGACGACGGTACTCCTCCCATTCGCTGTGCTTGTTGCGCAGGAAATACTCGAACGCATGCTCTCCGAGAACATCCGCCACGAAATCCGACTTCTCCATCGTTTTGAGCGCCTCGTCCAGAGACTGCGGAAGAGGCTGTATGCCCATCGCCGTCCGCTCGGCATCGGTAAGCTCCCACACGTCATCGCTGGTCGGTTCGCCGAGCGTCAGCTGCTTGTCGATGCCGTCGAGACCGGCGGCCAGAAGAACCGAATAGGCAAGATAGGGGTTGGTCACCGGATCGAGCGCCCGGAACTCCATGCGGGCCGAATTGCCCTTGCCCGGCTTGTACTGGGGGATGCGCAGGAGGGCGGAACGGTTGTTGTGTCCCCAGCAGATGTAGCTGGGGGCCTCGTTCCCGCCCCACAGACGCTTGTAGGAATTGACGTACTGGTCGGTCACCGCGCAGATCTCCGCGGCATGGTAGAGAATCCCCGCCGCGAACTGGCGGGCGATAAGGGACATGTTGAACTCCTGGCCGGCCTCGTAGAACGCGTTGGAATCGCCCTCGAACAGGCTCAGATGCGTGTGCATCCCGGAACCGGGCTGATCCGCGAAGGGCTTGGGCATGAAGCTCGCGTGTATGCCCCGCTCGAGGGAGATCTCCTTGACGACCGTTCTGAATGTCATGATGTTGTCGGCCGTGGTCAGGGCGTCGGCATAGCGAAGGTCGATCTCGTTCTGACCGGGACCGGCCTCGTGATGAGAATACTCCACCGAGATTCCCATCTGCTCGAGCATGTTCACGGTCGCCCGGCGGAAATCCATCCCCGGGCTGCGCGGCACATGGTCGAAGTACCCGCCCTCGTCGATGGGTGTGGGAATCTTCGACCAGTCGTCCTGCTTCTCAAACAGGTAGAATTCGATCTCCGGATGCACATAGAAGGTGAAGCCCTTCTCCTTCGCCTTGGACAGCGCCTCCTTGAGCACATGGCGGGGATCGCCCAGCGAGGGCTCCCCCTCGGGCGTCAGAATGTCGCAGAACATCCTCGCCGTCCCCTGAGGCCCTCCGCGCCAGGGAAGGATCTGGAATGTCGAGGGATCGGGGTGAACGATCATGTCGTCCTCGGAGACACGCGTCATGCCTTCGATGGCCGACCCGTCGAATCCCAGCCCCTCTTCAAACGCGGCTTCCAACTCCGCCGGAGCGATAGCCACTGATTTCAATGTTCCCAGTACGTCCGTAAACCACAGACGAATAAAACGCACGTCTCGTTCTTCGACAGTGCGCAGAGCAAACTCCTGCTGCTTATCCATACGGCCCATGATTTCATGAGAATATTACGGCCAGTTAACACGACTCGTGTATAGGCGGCCCCATATAGTGATTTCAGGCGGCAACACGCATGATTCGACACGCCACGGTGATGCCGTAGAATCCACCGCTCCCCTCCGTCGGGAACCTCCATCAACCATATGATGCAGTCCTGCGCCACGGCGCCGTCTTCCGCCCGCTTCCTCGGAATCCTCCCCGCCCGCGGATTCGACGCCCTCCGGCCGGACCGGGGCCCCTCCCCGAAACACCGGACGGAAACAACCCGGGAAGACACCCCGCCTTCCCGACCCGCGCAGGATATGAGCATGGCTGCGCATATCGCGATTCGCGTGTAGATTGACGCTGTGGATGAAGGAACGGGTGAGACGATGGCGGACTGCGGGCGGACGATGATGGCATGGCGACAGGAATCGACGCCTCGCCTGCGTGCGAAGGCCGGCATCGCCGCCCGCAAGAAGGTCCCCCTGGAAAGTCACGCTCTGTGGAAGGTCACCTCCGGCCGACGAGACGCCATCGGACTGCTCGAACGGCAATCCGCGCAACGCGTGCCGGACCTGATCCCCCTGCGCTATGCCCGCATGAGCGAGTCGGCGTTCACCTTCTACCGCGGCACCGCCATCATCATGGCAAACGATCTGGCCACCACCGCAATCACCGGAATCCCCGTGCAATGCGTCGGCGACGCGCATCTGGGCAATTTCGGAATGTTCCTCTCCCCCACCCGCCATCTGGTGTTCGACATCAACGATTTCGATGAGACGCTCACAGGCCCCTGGGAATGGGACATCAAACGTCTGGCGGCATCCGTGGAGATATGCGGAAGAGCCAACGCGATCAAGGACAAGGCCCGGTATGCGGCGGTCGCCCGATGCGTGCACACGTACCGCGAGCGCATGGAGCAGTTCTCGCAGATGCATTACCTGGATGTGTGGTACGACCACCTCGATGTGGAGGCGACTCTCAGTCGGTTCGAAAGCTCGCGGAACAGCAAGCGCAGCAGGGTGCTGCGGGACGCCGCCATGCGCGCATCCGTCAAGGATTCGCAACGGGCGGCCGACAAGCTCAGCTACGAGCAGGGAGGCAAGCTCCGGTTCCGCTCGGCCCCTCCCGAGCTGGTTCCCATCAACGAGCTCAACGGCTATGCCGATCCCGAAACGCTGCAGGCCCGGATGGAAACCCTTCTCAACAGCTATCGCCACAGCCTGTATGAGGATCGCCGGCATGTCTTCGACCACTACCGTTACAATGATGCGGCCCGAAAGGTCGTCGGGGTGGGATCCGTGGGTACGCGCGCCTGCGTGTCGATCTTCACCGGCCGGGACAACGAGGATCCCCTGATTCTGCAGATGAAGGAGGCGACCGAATCCGTCCTCGAGCGATTCGTCGGGCCCAGCCCCTATGCGACGCATGGGGAACGTGTCGTCCAGGGGCAAAAGCTGATCCAGTCCACGTCCGACGTTCTTCTGGGATGGTCACGCTTCATGTCGGAGGACAGACCCCGTGACTATTACGTGCGTCAGCTGTGGGATGGCAAGGGGTCGATCGACATCAACCATCTCAACGCGCTGGGACTGTCGGATCTGGGCCGTATGTGCGCATGGAGCCTCGCCCATGCGCATGCCCGAACCGGTGACAGCGTGGCCATAGCGAACTATATGGGGGGAACGGACGATTTCGACGATGCGCTCGCCTCATTCGCCGATTCCTATGCCGACCAGAACGACAAGGATTACGCCCTGTTCCGGGAACTGATATCGGACGGTGCGCTGCCGGGCTGTGACACCGGTCACTGACGCTGCCGGCGGAACTCCACGCTCGCACGACCGGCATCGGCCGTGACGCCGTGCCCGCCCGTGTGCGGATGGACGGTCACCGCTATTCGCCGGCCACACGCAGCGCGTCGCGAAGAGTGAACGCGCGCGCGTACAGAGATTTTCCCAGAATGGCGCAATCCACCCCACGCTGATGGAGGGCGGCTATCGCCCGCAGATCATCCAGCGCGCTGATTCCCCCCGATGCGGTGACCTTGGCGGGGGTGCGGCTCGCGACGTCGCGAAGCAGCTCCACGTTGGGGCCGCTCATCATGCCATCGCGGGTCACGTCGGTCACCACGTAGCGTGAGCATCCGACAGAGTCCAGGAACTCCATGGTGTCGAACACATTGCCGCCCTCCTTCACCCATCCGCGTGCGGCAAGCGTATGTCCACGCACATCGAGGCCGACGGCCACCCTGTCCGCATAGGTCGCGATGGCGTCCGCGGTCCAACGGGGGTTCTCGAGCGCGGCGGTTCCTATGTTCACGCGCGCGGCGCCCGCATCCAGGGCGGATTCGAGGCTCGCGTCGTCACGGACGCCGCCGCTCATCTCGATGTTGACAACCGCTCCGAGCTCCTGAACGATGTCACGCAGCTGGGAGCGGTTGTCGCCCGTTCCGAAGGCGGCATCCAGATCCACCAGATGAATCCAGCTGGCGCCCTCCTTCACCCATTGCCTGGCGGCCTCAAGGGGACTTCCGTAATCGGTCTCCGATCCGGATTCTCCTTGGCGCAGGCGGACCGCCTTGCCATCGCGTACATCAACGGCGGGAAGAAGGGTGAGCATATGTTTTCCTTTCAGGGGGACCGGGGACATGAACCTGTGCAGGCACGGCGACCGGATGGGGGTAGGGATCGAGTCGGGATCGGGCGGGGCGACGCACTGCGAGCGGTGCCTTCCACCCGTCAGGGCAAAGAATCAGGCGAAAAAGAATCAGGCGAACGTTCCAGCCCAATTGCGCAGCAGCCGGGAGCCCGCCCGTGCGGACTTCTCCGGATGGAATTGGGTCGCGAACAGCGGTCCCTTCTCGTAGGCGGCCACGAAACGGCTGCGTCCATAATCGCACCAGGTGACGCGCTCGGGCTCATCGGCAAAGGACAGCCCCAGCGAATGCAGGTCGGCGGCCGCGACGGACATGGCCGCATAGGAATGGACGAAATAGAATCGTTCACCCCCGACCCCCCGCAGCAATACGGAGTCCTCGGGTGCCTGCACGGTGTCCCAACCCATGTGGGGAACCACGTCGGCATCAAGACGTTCGACCTTTCCCCCGATGATTCCCAGACCCGGGGTTTGCGCTCCATGCTCCTCACCGAGACCGAACATGATCTGCTCGCCCACGCACACGCCGAGAACCGTTTTCCCGGCACGAAGACGCTCCAGGACGACCCGATCCCCACCGACCTCATGAAGGCCCTGCATGCATGCGGCGAAGGCCCCCACACCGGGGACGACGAGTCCGTCCGCCGCCATCGCCTGATGGTAATCCGAGGTGAGCGTCACATCAAGACCGAGATTCGCCAGCGCACGCATCATCGAGCGGACGTTGCCGAATCCGTAGTCGAAAACCACTACCGTAGCCATAACAATTCTCCTTGCCTGGAGGCCGTGCTATTCAATGTGGGAATCACCGCGCCCGAATCGGGTGTGCTCGGCAATGATCGACATCGCCTGCCCGTGGTCGAGATCGGCCGAATCGATGCTGGTGAGCCCCTGACGGTGCAGCATCTCGGTTGTGCTGATTCCCAGCAGCATGTCCTCGACGAATGAGGGTGTCGAAGTGAAGAGAATGGGCGGGGCTATCTCCTGCCCCGCATTGCCCTGTACGTACACAGTGGCCTGCAGCTTGTCGGCCCGGTTCACGGCGAGGACCACCGACATGCCCGAGACGACCGTGGTGAGGTCCCTCGCCGCCGCCTCGGGGGCATCGCCATCAAGATTGCGCAGCACTGCGGCGGCACCCTGATCCGCGGCGAAACAGTCTGCGGAAATATCGGAAAGCTGGCAGAAAGCGGCGAGCAGCCGTGCGGAGGCGAGACGGGTGATGACAATGGCCACCTTGGCTTTGTTTCCCAAAAGCCCCTGCAGTTCATCATCGAAGCTCGGCCTCTCGGGCTCGGGACTCCGCAAGCCCCCGGAATCCGCCGCGCCGGAGCCGTCCTTCCCTCGGGTCTGTTCGACTCCCGGGGATTCGGCACCACCCGCCTCGGACTCGTCGAATTCCTTTTCGAATCCGGCCATCGCCGCGTCGAGCTCCTCATCGCTGAACTCCGGGGTGACGGACTCGACATCCCGGCCGGAACCCGAACCTTTCACGACGGCGCCGTCCGCCAGATCGCCATTCGCCGAGCCCGGAGCCTGCGAACCACCCTGAGATGAATGTCGCCTGTCCGAATCAGAAGCATGCGAATCGGCGTCGCCTCGGGCGTCGTTATCCCCTTTATCTCGATCTCGATCGTCCTTGCCCTGGTCGCCCTTGCCTTGATCGTCCTTGTCTCCGGACTGCGCCTGTCGGCTATCGTCACGGCCGGACACGCCATGTGGAGCATCCGCCGGCGGCGTCGAATCCCCTGTGGATGCACCGTCGTCGACGGGGTCCACTCCGTCGTTGCCCTCGGTCATTACAGCGCGCCCTTCGTGCTGGGGATGCCCTTCACGCGCGGATCCGGCTCAACGGCCACGCGAAGCGCACGGGCCAGGGCCTTGAATTCGGATTCTGCGATGTGATGGGGGTCGCGACCGGCGAGCACCGTCATATGCAGGCATATCCCGGCGTGAAACGCTATGGATTCCATCACGTGTCTGACCAGCGAGCCGGTGAAGTGGCCGCCGATCATGGCGTATTCGAATCCTGCCGGCTCCCCGGTGCACACGGCGTACGGACGGCCGGAGATATCGACCACCGCCCTGCTGAGAGCCTCGTCGAGCGGAACGGTGGCATCGGCGAAACGCCGGATCCCGGTCTTGTCTCCCAGCGCCTGCTTCAGCGCCTCGCCAAAGACGATCGCCGTATCCTCCACCGTGTGGTGGACGTCGATGTCGGTGTCCCCGCTGGCCCTGATGGTCAGATCGATGAGGGAGTGCTTGGACAGCGACCTCATCATGTGGTTGAAGAAGGGGACGGTGGTGTCGATGTCGGCCGATCCCGTGCCATCGAGATTCACGCTCAACTCGACCGATGACTCACTGGTTTCGCGTTTGATCGTTGCCGTACGTCCCATACTTCCCTGCTTCCCTGTCGTCTTCCGACAATGCCGTTGTCCATGTCACGCATCCACCGCCGTCATGACCCCGGGGCGCGCGCCCGCACCCCAGCTTAGTCGAAAAGCTATTCGACGACTCGCAATACCTGCACAAGCGCCTCACGGAAACGCTCCATTTCCTCGTCCGTGCCCATGCACACCCGAAGCCAGCCCTCCGGACCGACGACCCGGATAAGCACCCCCCGCGCGAGCAGCTCGTCGAAGATGCGGTTCCTGTCGTCGAACGAACCCCCGAACAGCAGGAAGTTCGACGCGGATGGAGCCACCTGAAGTGGCGTGCCACGATAGGTCTGCCGGGCAAGCCAGCGTGCGGTCCGCTCGCGGGTCTCGCGCAGATGGGCGACCTGGCGCAGCTGATCGTCGGTATGCTCGAAGGCCGCCAGGGCCGCAGCCTGGGTAATTGCGGAAAGATGGTAGGGCATGCGCACGATGCGCAGGGAGTCGATGATGCCGCGCGACGCGGCGACGTATCCCACACGTGCTCCCGCGAAGGCGAACGCCTTGCTCATGGTGCGGCTCACCGCCAGATTGTCGTGCCCGGCAAGCAGGGAGACCGCGCTGGGCGTGCCAGGATCCCGGAACTCGACATACGCCTCGTCGACGATGAGAACGGGATGGGCGTCCGCGCCGGCCCCCGCGACGGGGGCGGTGTCGCACACGGCGAGAAGGGTTTCGAGATCCTCCATCGCAAGGGTCGTGCCCGTGGGATTGTTCGGGCTGGTGATAAGGACCATCGATGGCTGGTATTTTTCGATGGCCATAATCGTCGCTTTGACGTCGAGCGTGAAATCGGGGCGCCGATGGGCGAGCTTCCACGTCGTGAAGGTGTCACGGGCGTATTCGGGATACATGGAGTACGTCGGATCGCAGCCGAGTGCCGTTCTTCCCGGTCCGCCGAAGGCCTGGAACAGCTGAAGCATGATCTCGTTCGACCCGTTGGCCCCCCACAGCTGATCCACCGGAAGCGCGACCGCGGATTCCGAGGCCAGATACCTGCTGAACGCACGGCGCAGGGCCACATGCTCGCGATCGGGATACCGGTTCAGCGTGTGGGCGATCTGTGCGACCCTCGCGGCTATCGATTGAACCACATCCGGGTCGGGCTCATAGGGGTTCTCGTTGACGTTCAGACAGACAGGCACGTCAAGCTGGGGCGCCCCATAGGGCTTCTCCCCGATCAGATCGCTGCGCAAGGGCAGCCGCGCGGGAATCGCGCCTTCCGCCTCGCTCATAGCAGACCCGCCTTTTCTTCCTGATCCGGCAGGGTGCTCTTGTCGTAGGGATCGGGGATAAACCGGCTCAGGACGCATTCGCCGTGCGCGGGAAGATCCTCCGACACCGCGAAGGTGTTGATCCGGGCCGCCAGATCCTCCAGGCCCTGCCGATCGTACTGGATGACCTCCACGGGCTTCATGAAGGTGTGCACTCCCAGACCCGAGGAATAGCGGGCCGTCCCCGAGGTGGGAAGCACATGGTTGGATCCGGACATGTAATCACCCAGGGGAACCGGCGAATACGGACCCTGGAAGATGGCGCCCGCGTTGCGGATCCTGGCAACCACCGACGCCGGATCGGCGGTCTGGATCTCCAGATGCTCCGCCGCATAGGCGTTCGCCGCATCGATCGACTGCCCCAGGTCGTCGGTGAGGATTATTCCCGACTGCCGACCGCCCAGCGAGGTGCGCACACGCTGCTCATGCTCGGTTCGGGGGACGCGCTCGTCCAGGCTGTCGCGCACACGTCGCGCCAGCTGCTCGCTGTCGGTGATGAGCACCGAGCCGGCGAGCTCGTCATGCTCCGCCTGCCCGATCAGATCGGCGGCGACCCAGCCCGGATTGGCATCCTTGTCCGCGATGATGGCGATTTCCGTGGGGCCTGCGACCGAGTCGATGCCCACCATCGACGACACCAGGCTTTTCGCCGTTGCCACGAATATGTTTCCCGGACCGGTAATCTTGTCGACCGGATCGCACAGGACGTCCCCGTCCTGCGGCTCGCCGCCGCGAGCCCCGTATGCGAACATGGCTATCGCCTGGGCCCCACCGACCGCATACACCTCGTCCACTCCGAGAATGGCGCATGTGGCTAGGATCGTGGCGTCCGGCAGTCCCTCCGGACTCGTCTTGCTCGGGGGGGTTGCGATCGCAAGCGATTCGACACCGGCCGTCTGGGCCGGGACGACGTTCATGATGACGGAGCTGGGATAGACCGCCTTGCCGCCCGGCACATACAGCCCCACCCTCTGGATGGGGATCCACCTTTCGGACACGCGGGCCCCCGGCGCCAGATCGGTGTGAAAATCATGGGGAACCTGGGAGGCGGACACCGCGCGGCAGCGCCGCACCGATTCCTCGATGGCCGTGCGCACCTGGGGGTCGAGATCATCCAGGGCCTGGCGGATGATCTCGACCGGGACACGCAGATGATGCGGACGGACGTGATCGAATTTCTCCTCGAAGTCGCGCAGGGCGGCGGCACCCCTGGAGCGCACATCGTCCAGAATCGGGCGGACGAGCTCAGTGGCCTCCCCCGTCCCCATTTCGGCACGGGGCATGGCTGCGAGCATTTCGGCTCTGGTCAGGCGTGTGCCGCGTAGATCGATAATTCGCATGATCCTCATTTCCGTGGTGTTCTCGCTTATGCCCCTATGGTAACAACGACCGATAACGAGACCGGGCCGAAATCGCCGTTTCTGTCACATCATGAGACATCCGCGACGAAAACGAGAGGTCGTCACCTCTGCGCTATGCGGCAGGCAGACAGCTCGGCCCGAACAGTATCTTGATCTCCGCGAAAAGGGAGGTGTCCCTCTTGACGCGGAAACGGTCCCCGAAGGTGAGGACGGTGGCCGTGCCCGCATCGTCGATGACGGCGAGTTTGACCTCGCAATAGCCGGGATGCCCGACAAGAACCCGGCCCAGACGCATGACGTGGGCCTTGTTCAGCGCGATGCGCGGAAGGGTGATGACCAGCGGACGCTCGTCGGTGGCCTCCAGAGTGGGGACGTCGAGTTCGATGGCGCGCATGCTCACGGTCTCGTCGCGCACCTCGACCTGTCCGCGCACGCGCACCACCTGGTCGACCACCAGATCCTGCGAGGAGGAGTCGTACACCTTGCCGAAGAACATGCACTGCACGGAGCTTTCCATGTCCTCTATGGTGACGATCGCCCACGGATTGCCCTTCCTGGACACACGTCTGTCGACGTTGGTGATCAACCCGGCCAAGGTGATCTGCTGGCTGTCGGGCATCGTCTTCGCACGATCGATGAGCTGTGCGATGGACATGTCACGCAAACCGGCGAGAACCGCGGTCATGCCGCTGAGGGGATGGTCGGAGACATACAGTCCCAGCATCTCCCTTTCGAAGTTGAGCTTCGTCTTCTTGTCCCACTCCTCGATATCGGGGACGTTCACCGAGGCGTCCCCCATGGCCTGCGCATCCTCGTCCGAGGAATCGCTGAACAGATCGAACTGCCCCTCGGCCTGCTTGCGCTTGAGGCCGACGACGGATTCGATGGCCGCCTCGTGGATCTGGAAAAGGGCGCGTCTGTTGGAATCGATCGAGTCGAAAGCCCCCGCCTTGATCAGGGATTCGACCAGACGCCGGTTCAGGGCGCTCAGGGGGACACGGCGGATGAAATCCATGAAATTCACATATTTCCCATGGTCTCCCCGGCGTTCGGCAATGATGTCCGCCACCGCCTTGTCGCCGACGTTGCGGATGGCTCCCAATCCGAAGCGAACGACATCGCCCACAGCCGAATACTCCAGAACCGACTCGTTCACGTCCGGGGGCAGCACCTGGATTCCCATACGACGCGCCTCGCCCAGATACAGGGCCGTCTTGTCCTTGTTGGTACGCTCGTTCTGCAGAAGGGCGGCCATGAACTCGACCGGGTAGTGCGTCTTCAGATACGCGGTCCAATACGAGATAAGGCCGTATGCGGCGGAATGGGCCTTGTTGAAGGCATAGCCCGAGAAGGGGACCAGAATGTCCCATACGGCCTGGGCCGCCTCCTTCGAATAGCCGTGCTCCTGCATGCCCTGGAAAAAGGGGACCTTCTCCTTGGCCAGGACCTCGGGCTTCTTTTTGCCCATGGCCCTTCGCAGGACGTCGGCCTTGCCGAGGGAGTATCCGGCCAGGATGCGCGCCGCCGACTGCACCTGCTCCTGGTAGACGATCAGTCCGTAGGTTTCGTCGAGCACCGACTTCAGAGGCTTCTCGACTTCCGGATGGATGGGCGTGATCTTCTGCAGACCGTTCTTGCGCTTCGCATAGTTGGTGTGCGAATCCATATCCATGGGGCCAGGTCGGTACAGGGCGATCAGTGCCGAGATGTCGTTGAAGTTATCCGGCTTCAGGGTTTTGAGCAACGAGCGCATGCCGTCGGAATCAAGCTGGAACACGCCCAGGGTGTCCCCCCGTGACAGCAGCTGGTACGTCTCCTTGTCGTCGAGCGGAATCTGCGTGTAGTCGATTTTCGGCTTTCCGTTGAGCTCGATGTTCGTCAGGGTGTCGCGGATGACGGTGAGGTTGGACAGGCCAAGGAAATCCATCTTGACCAGACCGAGGGTCTCGCACGTATGGTACTCGAATGTGGTGGTGACGGTTCCATCGGTTCTCTCCAGAAGCGGCGAGGTGTCGGTGATGGGGGCGGACCCCATGATCGTCGCACAGGCGTGGACCCCCGTCTGGCGGATCAGTCCCTCGATGCCCTTCGCCTCCTCCGTGATGCGTTTGGCGTCCGGATCGGAATCGTACAGCTCGCGGAACTCCCGGGCCTCGGCATAGCGTTTCGAGCCGGGGTCGAAGATGTCCTTCAGGCTGGCGTCCTTGCCGTTCTTGCTCGGAGGCAGGGCCTTCGTGATCTTCTCTCCCACGGAGAACTCGTACCCCATGATGCGGGCCGAATCCTTGAGGGCCTGCTTGGTTTTGATGGTGCCGTATATGACGCACTGCGCCACCTTGTCCCTGCCGTATTTCTCCCCCACATAGTCAAGGACCTTGGCCCGGCCCTCGGGATCGAAGTCCACGTCGATGTCGGGCAGCGACACGCGCTCCGGGTTGAGGAAACGCTCGAAGATCAGGCCGTGCTTGATGGGATCGAGCTCGGTGATCCCCATCGCATAGGCGACCATCGATCCTGCGGCCGACCCGCGCCCCGGTCCCACCATGACTCCGTGGGTCTTGGCCCAGTTGATGTAGTCGGCCACCACGAGGAAGTAGCCGCAGAACTGCATCTGGCATATCACGCCGCATTCGTAGTCGGCCTGCTTGAGAACCCTCTCCGGGACGTTGTCGTGGTAGCGACGCTCCAGACCCTCCTCGACCTCATGAAGGAACAGGGACGTCTCGTCCCATCCCGGGGGGCAGGTGAAACGGGGCATGAACGCCCCGTCCTCGCCGTCGTCGAACATGACGTTGCACCGATCCGCGATCTCGAGCGTGTTGTCGCACGCCTCCGGAGTCTCCTTGAACAGGGCGCGCATCTCCTGCGCGGATTTGATGTAGTATCCGGAACCTTCGAATTTGAACCGATCGGGGTCGTCGAGGCGGGAGCCGGAGTTGATGCACAGCATGGCATCCTGGGCCCTGCGATCCTCCTCGTAAACGTAATGGGAGTCGTTGGTCGCCACCAAAGGGGCGTCGAGCTTCCTGGCTATGGTCAGCAGATCCTTCGACACCCTCTTCTCGATCGACAGGCCATGATCCATAAGCTCGATGAAGAAGTTGTCCTTGCCATAGATGTCCTGGAACTCGCCCGCGGCGCGAAGGGCCTCGTCGAACTGCCCCAGACGCAGGCGGGTCTGTATTATTCCCGAGGGGCATCCCGAGCCGCAGATGACCCCTTTCGAATACGTGGAGAGAACCTCCTTGTCCATACGCGGATAGCGCATGACGCGCCCCTCCAGATTGGCCACGGAGGACGCCTTGAGAAGATTGACCAATCCCTCGTCGCTCTGCGCCCACAGGGTGAGATGGGTGATCAGACCGCCGCCGGACACATCGTCGGATCGCTGGGACTCGGTGCCCCAATGCACACGGGTCTTGTCCTGTCGGGCGGTTTCCGGGGTGACATACGCCTCGATGCCGATGATGGGCTTTATCCCGGCCCTGACTGCGGTGCTCCACATCTCGTAGGCACCGTGCATGTTCCCGTGGTCGGTGATGCCGACGGCCGTCATCCCCAGTTCCTGCGTTCTCTTCACCAGATTGGGGATCTTGGACGCCCCGTCAAGCAGCGAATAATGGGTATGGTTGTGAAGCTGAACAAAGTTGCTGTGGGATTGGGCCATGACTCCCACGATAGCGTTTCACGGTGACGGCGGCGGGAAAATCAGGCGGGGGCATGACGCCCCATCACTCGTTTTTCCCGGTATCCTGCTCCTCGCGCAGAACATCGATGGCGTGTTGAAGATCCGCGGGATAGTGAGACGTCACAGTGGTCCACACGTGGGTTCTCGGATGGCGGAACTCCAGCTTCATGGCATGAAGCCACTGCCTGTCCAGCCCCAGGCGGCCCGCGATGACGGGGTTGGACCCGTACATGGGGTCGCCGACGAGCGGATGGCCGATCGAGGAGAAGTGCACGCGGATCTGATGCGTTCTGCCGGTCTCCAGATTCACGGACACCAGCGTGGCGAGGCCGAAGCGCTCCATGACGTCCCAGTGCGTCACCGCCGGCTTGCCGGATGGGGTGACGGTGAAGCGGAAGTCCGAGACCCTGGCCCGTCCTATCGGGGCCTCTATCGTCGCCCTTTCCTCCCGCAGGTTCCCCTGGACCAGGGCATGGTAGGTCTTGACCACCTCATGCCGGGCGAACTGCCGTCTCATCTGGGTGTAGGCCAGATCGGACTTGCATACGAGCATCAGCCCGCTTGTGCCCACATCCAGGCGGCTGACGATCCCCTGTCTGCCCGGAGCCCCATAGGAAGTGATGTGGACATGGCGCTGCAGAAGACTGCCCAGCACCGTCGCGCCCGTCCATCCGACCGAGGGATGCGCCGCTATCCCCACCGGCTTGTCGACCACCACGATGTCGTCGTCCTCGAATTCGATGGTCATCTCGTTGGAGATGGGTTCGGGTCGTCTGCGATGCTCGACGAGATCGAACTCCACGGTGTCCCCCGCGAGAAGGGTGCTGGATTTTGCCGTGTCCCGCCCCAGGATCTTTGCCTGTCCGGTATCGATGAGTTCGGCCGCCTTCGCACGGGAGACGCCGAGCATCTTGGCGGTGGCCACGTCCAGTCGCCGCCCCACCAACGCTTCAGGGGCGGGGACAAGACGGTTCATGTCCTGCGCGTTCCCCGTGCAGCGTCATCGTCCGTCGGATGGTCGTCACAAGCCCCGGCACCCACTGCGCCGTCAACCGATCCGCCGTCAACCGATCCGCCGTCAACCGACCCGGGTCCATGACCCGCCGGGGCCGCCGCCTCGTCCTCGAAGGGCTGCGAGAAGAGCATCAGAAGGACTATTCCCAGTCCCGCGCACATAAGGAAGATGTCCGCGACATTGCCGACCGACCATCCGTAGTCAAGAAAATCAACGACCTTGCCGTTCATGAACCCCTGGGCGTAGGCGACGCGGTCGATGAGGTTGCCGGCGGCGCCGGAGAAGGCGAGGGCGAAGGCGACCGTCCAGAGCATGGACGTCGTCCTTATGGCCAGAGCGACAAGAAGCACGCATGCCGCACAGGCGAGAAGGGAGATGAGACCGGTGACGGACGACCCCATTCCCAGGGAGGCGCCAGGGTTGCGAACCAGGGTGAGGGACAGGAGGTTGGGAATCACCCGAATCGTCCGCCCGTCCCCCAGCGCGACCAGCGCGCACGCCTTGGTGATCTGGTCGATGCCGATGGCGACCGCCGCTATGCATGCAAAGACGGCCACGCGTGCGCGCAGCCGTCCCTGGTGAAGACTTCTCATTGCCGATCGAACCCGTCAGTGCGTGGACTGGTTGTCGGCATGGCTCATATCGCTGTAGTTGTTCGTGTCGGAAACCTGGGACACGAGCTGACTGAGGAATTCCGTCAGACGGGTGCGATATTCGGTCTCGAACTGCTTGAGACCCTGGATATTGCCTTCGATGACCTTCGACTGGGCCTCCATGTTGTCACGCACCTGCTTGGCATAGGTGTCCGCCGACGAGCGCGTCTGCGAATCGTAGGCCGCGGCGCGGTTGTGGATCTCGGTCTCGTAGGCGTCGGCATCCGCGTGGGTTCCTTTGGAATAGGTGTCCGCGTCCTGCTTGGTCTTTGCTACGTAGGCATCGGCATCGGCATGCGTGTTCTTCGCATAGTCGTCGGCGTCCTGCCGCGTCTGCTTGCTGTATTCGTCCGCCTCCGAGCGGGTGCGGGAGGAGTAGCTGTTCGCCTGCGTGACGAGTTCCTCGTACTTGGCCTGGCTGGCCTCCGTGATCTCCTGGGCCTTGGCCTTGCCTTTGTTGACGTACTGATCGTGCAGCTGCATGGCAAGGGTGAGCATTGCGGTGGCGCGCTCGGGCTCGCTCGAACCGGAGCGTGCGGCGCCCGCTATCTTCTGCAGACTTCCCGTCTCCGTGCTCGGCTCCACCTTGGAGACCTGCTCGCGCAACTGGTTCTCACGCTGCTTGGACTCCTCGAGCTGACGCGTGACGTCCCCCAGACGGGAGGCCTGCTGCTGGGACTGACGCAGCTGCTCCTTCGCCTGGGCGAGATCATGTTCAAGACGCTCTCCCTTCGAGCGAAGATCGTCACGCTCGTGCTGGACTGCGGTGAGCTGCTGTCCAAGCTCCTTGCTTCCGGCGGCCTTCGCCGCCTGCGCGGTAAGCTGATCCACCTGCGCGCTCAGGCGATCGACCTGCCCCTTCAGCTGTTCGTTCTGAGAGACGAGGGCGCGGTTGCTTTCCTCGGCCTCGGTGAGCTTCGCCGCGGAAACCTGAGCCTCGTTGTTCGTGCTTCCCGCGCTCTGGGCGGACTTGAGACGCTGATTCTCCGTCTTCAGGGACTCGATCTGTGATGTCAGATCGGAGATCTTGCTGTTCAGCCCGGTGACCTCGGGTCCGAACGACTGTGTGGACTGTCCGCTTTGCACGGCCTGCTTACCCAGTGCCTCGACGGTCTCGGTTACCTGGTCGAGAAAATCGTCAACTTCATCGACATCATAACCTTCTTTGAATCGAACCGTTGGGAAGGTATGCTCTCTTATATCCTTCGGCGTCAACAGAGCCATAAAATTTACACCTCGCTTTGGGCATGATGCCTTGCTGTGTTGTATCAACTCCCGATGCTATCACGTATTGGTCGATTTTACGCTGTTTGCGGCCGTTATATGAGGATTTGCAGAACAACCAGCGCGAAATAGAGCACGATGAAGCTCACGTCCAGGGCGATGGCTCCCATGCGAATGGGCGGAATGTAACGCCTCAGCCAACGAAGAGGCGGCTCGGTGATCCGGTAGACCACGTTGATCAGCGACGCGATGACACCCCGGGGATACCAGCGCGGGACGAGAATCGAAACCCAGTCAAGAATCATCCGTATGAACAGCACGGTGATGTATGCACCGATGACCCAGTTGATGACGTCTCGGATAATGATGAAAAGCATAGGACCAGCCTATCAAGTGCGTGGGGAACATGCCGAAGGAATTGCTGGACGAACCCTGGGAATCCGCCGGGGACGGGGTGCACGGCGACTCCTCACGGAACGTCACGCAACAATGGGGAACCGCGGAACCGACACACATCGCGAACCACGGGAAAAGCCCCGGAGCATCCTAGTCGGCGAAAAGATCGTGGGCGGAATTCGAAGGCTGGGGCTCCTCGACCTTGATGTTGACCTGGGCAGGACTCAGGAGGAAAACGCGCGGGGTCACCCGCTCGATGGATCCCCTCACCCCGAACACCACTCCCGCGGAGAAGTCGACGATCCGGTAGGCGACCGCCTCGGAAACGCCGGTGAGGTTAAGAACCACGGGGACACCGTCACGAATCGCCCGGCCGACGAGCTGGGCATCCTCATAGGACTTGGGATGGATGGTGGTGATGCGGCTGACCCTCCCCTTGAAGGGGTTCGTGTCGCGACTGGGCTGTGCGGAGGCCGCCGCGCCCGTCGAGGACGCCATGGGCGTCACCGTGTGATCGGAATCGAACTTCGATTCGGTCGAATCGCCATCCTCCGCGAAATCGTCATCGTCATCGGCCACATCCGTCATGCCGAGATATGACATCGCGTTCTTCATGAACCCTGCCATGGAAGTTCCTTTCGATCAACACCTGTCTATTAGCGCAGAAAATCCGGAATGTCCAGATCGCCCGGATCGTTCGAGGAGACGACATCGTGCTCCCCTGTCTCGTCGAACGACTGGGATGTCGCATCCCCCTGCTCCGGCTTGAAATCGGGGACGGGATGCACAAGAGGGGGAACCTCCGTATGCGAATCCGACACCGGGGCCTCCTGCGCCTGCTGCTGGGAGGAGCCGGCATCCTCGGACGTGCCCGCCTTCTTGGAATTCGCATCGAACCCGGCGGCGATGACGGTGACCCGCACCTCGTCCCCGTAGGCGTCGTCCAGAGCCAGGCCCCATATGATCTGCGCCTCGGGATGAATGGCCTTGCGCACGAGCTCCGTGGCGGCGGAAGCCTCCTGAAGCTTCAGATCGGTGGGGCCGGCGATGTTGATCAGGGCACCATGGGCACCCTCGACGCTCTCCTCCAGAAGGGGGGAGCTGATGGCGATCTCGGCGGCCTGCGTGGCGCGATCCTCTCCCCGGGCGGAGCCGATGCCGAACAGGGCCGTGCCCGCACCGCGAAGGATCGCCGTGACATCGGAAAAGTCGACATGGATGTAGGAGTTCATCGTGATCAGGTCAGTGATCCCCTGCACGCCGGCGAGCAATGCCGTGTCGGCGGTTTTGAAGGCATCCACGATTCCCACGGTTCTGTCGGAGAGCTCAAGCAGCCTGTCGTTGGGGATGACGATGAGGGCGTCGACCTCCTTGCGCAGATTCTCGATTCCCAGCTTCGCCGACGCGGCGCGCTGCGGCCCCTCGAATGCGAAGGGACGGGTCACCACGGCGATGGTGAGGGAGCCCTGCTCATGCGCGGCCCTGGCGACGATGGGACTGGCGCCGGTGCCGGTGCCGCCTCCCTCGCCGCAGGTCACGAACACCATGTCGGCGCCCTTGAGAGACTCCTCGATGTCCGACTGATGATCCTTCGCGGCCTTGGATCCCTTTTCCGGATCGGCTCCGGCTCCCAGACCCCTGCTGCTGTTGTCGCTCAGGGAAATCTTCACGTCTGCGTCCGAGCGCAGCAGATCCTTCGCATCTGTATTGACGGCCACGAATTCAACGTTCTGCAGACCTTCGGCAATCATGCGATTGACGGCGTTGCCGCCGGCTCCACCGACACCGACAACCTTGATATTGGTCTTGTCGTTGAAATTGTCAGTCTGGGCAATCTCGCTCACCATTGTCTCCTGTCACTTACGGTTACGCTTTACTCTATCGCAGAACCGCGGGGAATAGGGATTATTCCCCGGCGTGTGCGGGTGTTTTTTTCACTCTTCTCGCATGCCCCGGCCGCAGGCCCGTCGCGGCTCAATACCCCGCGTCCATGGGATCGTCCCCGAACAGGGTCTCGCGCTGCTCGTGCGTGGTTTCCCGGGTATCAAGCCAACCATAAGGCAGATGGACCTTTTTCGCATAGCGAACACGGCCGCGCGGCTTGTCGATCATGCGTTCGGGCACCGTCATGGCAGGATCGAGCCGGCCGATCTCGCGTGACACCTGATCAAGCGTCTCGCACTCCATAAAGGCCTTGCGCGCCGCCCCTCCGACCGCGAATCCCTTGAGATACCATGCGATATGCTTTCGCAGATCGTGCACGGCCATCCTTTCGTCGCCGTCGAAGAACTCGGTCAGCAGGCCCGCGTGACGCATGATCACGTCACCCACATCCCCCAGGGTGGGGTTCACACGCTCGCCGCTCCCGGCGAAGGCATGGCGTATGTCCGCGAAGATCCAGGGCCGTCCCTGGCAGCCTCGTCCGATGGCGACTCCGGCGCAGCCGGTTTCGCGCATCATGGCCATGGCGTCATCGGCCCCCCAGATGTCGCCGTTCCCGAAGACGGGAATATCGAGTTCACCGACGAGATCGCCTATGGCGTCCCAGTCGGAATGTCCCCCGTAATACTGGGCGGTGGTGCGCGCATGCAGCGTGACCGCGGCACAGCCCTCCTCCTGGGCGATGTGTCCCGCCTCGCGGAACGTCTCATGCTCGTCGTCGATGCCGATTCTGATCTTCGCCGTGACGGGGATCCCCGCCGGAGAGCACACGGACACGACCTGCGACACGAGTTCGCGGAACAGATCCAGCTTCCACGGCAATGCCGACCCCCCGCCCCGACGGGTGACCTTGGGAACGGGGCACCCGAAATTGAGATCCACGTGATCGGCCATGTCCCCGTCGACAACCATGCGGGCCGCCTGGGCCACGATGGCCGGGTTGACACCGTACAGCTGCAGTGAACGGACATGCTCGCTCGGGGCGAACCGGCACAGACGCAGCGCCTTGGGGTTGCGGGCCACCAGGGCCCGGGCCGTGATCATCTCCGCGACATAGAGGCCATCGGGACCATAGGACTCGCAGATCACCCGGAACGGCCAGTTGGTGACTCCTGCCATGGGCGAAAGCATCACCGGGGTCGGCACATGAATGCGCCCGAGGTCCACCGGGGCGATGGCGGGCCGCTGCTGAGGCCCCGCCCCCGCCGCATCCCGGTCACGGGCGCCCTCCCCCGCCGTCATGGCGGGAACTGCGTCGCAGCGCTGCCCGGATGCGTTAATACAGACCACCCGCTTCGGCGACCTTGATCGGCGTGGACTCGTCCACGCCGGGCTCACCGGCCACATCCACGCCGCCATCCGCCGCCGTGGACCCTACGATGGAGACCGGGCCTTCGGGGTAGCGCACACGCTTCTGGGCGATTCGACGGGCGACATAGTCCGCGACCCTGTCGAGACCGACCCGCTCCTGCCGCATGGTGTCGCGCTCGCGGATGGTGACCGCCTGATCGTCAAGCGTGTCGAAGTCAACGGTGACGCACAGCGGGGTTCCGATCTCGTCCTCGCGCCGATAGCGCCGCCCGATGGCCCCCGCCTCGTCGTAGTCGATCATCCAGTCGTGCTCGCGCAGCTCGGCGGCCAGATTCCTGGCCATCGTCTGCAGCTCGGGCTTCTTCGACAGGGGAAGCACCGCCGCCTTCACCGGCGCGAGACGCGGGTCAAGCCGCAGGACGGTGCGTTTATCGACCCCGCCCTTGGTGTTCGGGGCCTCGTCGACATCATAGGCATCGACGAGGAAGGCCATCAGGGAACGCGTCAGTCCGGCGGCGGGCTCGATGACGTAGGGGATGAACTTCTCGCCCGTGGCCTGGTTGAAATAGCTCAGGTCCTCGCCGGAATGCTTGGAATGCGCGGAAAGATCGAAATCGGTGCGGTTGGCGATGCCTTCGAGCTCGCCCCATGTCGACCCCTGGAATCCGAACTTGTATTCGATGTCGACGGTGCGCTTGGAATAGTGCGAGAGCTTCTCCCGGGGATGCTCGTAGTGCCGCAGGTTCTCCTGGTGGATGCCCAGATCCGTGTACCAGCGCGTTCTGGTGTCGATCCAGTACTGATGCCACTGCTCATCGGTGCCGGGAGTCACGAAGAACTCCATCTCCATCTGCTCGAACTCCCGGGTGCGGAAGATGAAGTTGCCGGGGGTGATCTCGTTGCGGAACGACTTGCCCATGTTCGCGATTCCGAAGGGCGGCTTCGAACGCGACGCCGTCATCACGTTCTTGAAGTCGACGAAGATCCCCTGGGCCGTCTCCGGACGCAGATAATGCAGAGAGTTCTCGTCCTCCACCGGTCCCAGATGGGTGCGGAGCATCATGTTGAAGTCACGGGGCTCGGTCCAGTTCCCGCGGGTTCCGCAGGCGGGGCACACGATGTCCTTCAAACCGTTCTCGGGAAGCCTGTCATGATGCTTCTCCGCATATGCCTCCTCGAGCTTGTCGGCGCGCTGGCGCTTGTGGCAGTTGAGGCATTCGACAAGCGGATCGTTGAACACGGTCACATGCCCGGAGGCGACCCAGACCTCGGAGGGAAGGATGACCGAGGTGTCCACACCGACGACATCGCCACGCGTGACGACCATGGACCGCCACCACTCATGCTTGATGTTGTCCTTGAGCGCAACGCCGAGAGGACCATAGTCCCAGGCGGATCGCGTGCCTCCGTAAATCTCTCCCGCGGGGAACACGAACCCGCGACGCTTGGCTAGGGACACTACTTCATCGAGCTTCGAAACAGCCACAATGCACCTTCTGGTTTGACGGTTTTGGGGACTACTGACCCGGCCGAGCATAATGCCAGACAATGACAATCCGCGGCTCCCGTGGCGGCGTGCACGGACGGCTCCGGGCGGGAATGGGAACGCCGACGCCCGCGTCCATCGTCGGTGCGCGGACATGCGGTAAACAGGCGCGCGCCGGCACGGTTGTCCAGCTTTGTTTCTAGCGTTCTGTGATTGTTAGTGCAGGGGGGCTCCGAACGGAGCTGAGATAGGCTGAACGCCTGACCCTTCGAACCTGTTGGTTAACACCAGCGTAGGGAGCAGATATGAATGATCGAACATCCATAAACCGTCATCCGACCGGGATCGGCGACTGCAATCCGCGGCGCGATTCCCCTCCGCGGCACGGTTCCGACGATTATCCGCCCGACGGGCGGACGCGGGCATTGGATCCGTCCATAAGACCCGCCATCATCCAGGCTGTTCGCACGGTCAGGAACACCACTCCCCTCGCCCAGTCGTTCACCAATTTCGTCACCATCAACCTCGTGGCCAATGCGCAGCTCGCCAGCGGCGGCAGCGCGGCCATGAGCTTCCTGCCCGACGACATAATCGACCTTGAGCCAGCCGCCGGGGCCAGCTACATCAATGTGGGAACGCTTCTGCCTTTCTACAAGGACGCTCTGGCGACGATAGCCCGGTCGTTCGGGGAGAACGGCCACCGCTGGGTGCTGGATCCCGTGGCCGCGGGAATCGGCCGGACGCGCACCGAGATCCTGCGATCCTTCGAAAGCTGGCCTCCGACCATCGTGCGGGCCAACGCCTCGGAGATCATGGCGCTGTGCCGAATCTGGGGAATCACCATCACCGAGACGGGCGCGGATCCCACCGTTCGACGGGGAACCCGGCCGGCGGGGGTGGAATCGGTGGATGAGGTCGATGCCGCAGTGCCCTATGCCTGCGCACTGGCCGGACATCTCGCACGCCACGCGCCCCGAGGCAAGGCCGCCGTGGCCGTTTCCGGAGCCAGCGACTTCGTTACCGACGGAAGGGACGGCTACCGTTTGCCCGGAGGCAGCGCGATGATGACCAAAATCACCGGGGCCGGCTGCTCCTTGGGAGGGGTGATGGCCACCTACCTCGCGGTGAGCGACCCACTGGTCGCCGCGCTGGCCGCCAGCGCGCTGTACAACCATGCCTCGCAGGAAGCCGAAAAAGCGTCCCGCGGTCCCGGCTCCTTTCATGCCGCCTTCCTCGATGCCCTGTGGAACAGCAGTCCCGAACAGGTTGCAGGCACGACGATCCTCCCTGCGTAAGGAAATACGCATATAGCCGATCGGCGCCCCGCGCTCGCCCGACTGGCGGGTTTTCGCCACGGGTCCACCGCAAGAGGCCGACATGCGGACCCGCCGATATGGCGACCGCCGGCGACCATCCCCCGTTCGTCTCCCGGCAGGGACGGGAGCCCGGAACCGGTTCACGGTATTTCCCCCATCCCCCTCGGGACCCGGACGACCACCAGACGGCATCGGGCGGCGGAACGACGGCGACAGAGCGGGTTTCGGAACGCATCCCGGGGCGCAGCATCTGCGCCCGAACGGCCTGCGGTGCCGGTTCGGAGCATTCGGGCCGTCGTCCACACGCCATGCCGCCGATCCGGAACGTCAACCTTTTCTGCGTCGTTCATCCCACCCCCCCATCCCCGTTCCCTACACATCCTTGTTCTCCGCACATTCCCGTTCTCTACACATTCCCGTTCATCTTCATATATCAACGAAAGGCACATATGAACAGCAATTACCCCTACGCCTCGATGCGGCGCTCATTCGATCTGTCGGCATACTTCGTCGTCGGTCCCGAGGACACCGAGGGAAGGCCGCTGACCGACGTGGTCGAGGAGGCCCTGCTGGGAGGGGCGACCTTCATCCAACTGCGATCCAAGCACTCCGACGCCCAGGAGCTCACCTCCATGGCCCAGGACCTGGCGCAGATCATAGAGGACAACGATCGGTCCGATTCGGTGGCGCTGGTGATCGACGACAGGGTCGACGTGGCATGGCAGTGCCGCGCACAGGGCATCAAGGTCGACGGCGTCCACATCGGCCAGACGGACATGGATCCGCGCCGGGCGCGCGAGCTTCTGGGAGACGATGCCATCGTGGGGCTTTCCGCCCAAACGGAAAGCCTGGTGAAACTCATCAACGAGCTCCCCGACGGATGCATCGACTACATCGGCGCCGGACCTCTGCATGCGTCGACGACCAAGCCCGACGCGATCGCCCTCGAGGAGGACGGATCCCGTCATCTGCTTTCGTTCGATCTGGTGAACACGATCTGCACGGCAAGCTCGTACCCCGTGGTCGTGGGCGGAGGCGTGACCGCCGCGGACATGCCCGATCTCGCCCGCACGAAGGCCGCCGGGTGGTTCATAGTCTCGGCGATAGCCGGGGCCGCCGACCCCGAGAATGCCACACGGACACTGGTCGAATCATGGAAGGCGGTTCGCGGGGGCAGCCGGCACGGGTATGCGCGAACCGTCGCACCCGGCGACGCCGCGACCCCGGCGGAGGGCACACGGCCGACAAACACGTTCACGGACGCGAGACAGGCGAAGGCAGCGGCCGATCTGGCGCGTCAGCAGCGGGTCGACATCGCCTCCCGAGGCTCCGCACGCCGAGACGCGGCGCAAGTCCGGCTCACCGCCACCGTTCCCTTTCGCAACCGTCACGGCTCCTACAGCCTGGAGGTCCCCTACACGCGCATCGCGCTGGAGGACACTCCGGGGGTGGGCCCCAACGAGCCTTTCGACGACTACAACACGGAAGGACCGGCCTGCGACCCCAAGGTCGGGCTCCAGCCGCTGAGACTCGATTGGATCAGGGACCGGGACGACGTCATCGAATACGAAGGACGGCACAGGAACCTTGCGGATGACGGCAGACGCGCCATGAAACGCGGCAAGGCCGTCAAGGAATGGCGTGGGCGCACCCACAGCCCGATGAAGGCGAGCGGGCACCCCGTCACCCAGATGTGGTACGCGCGCAACGGCATCATCACGCCGGAAATGGCCTATGTCGCCCAACGCGAGCATTGCAGCACAGAGCTCGTGCGCTCCGAGCTCGCCGCAGGGCACGCCGTCATGCCCTGCAACATCAACCACCCCGAAGCCGAGCCCATGATCATCGGGGAACGCTTCCTGGTCAAGCTCAACGCCAACATGGGCAATTCGGCCACCACCTCCTCCATCGACGAGGAGGTGGAGAAACTGACATGGGCGACGAAGTGGGGAGCCGATACCGTGATGGACCTCTCCACGGGAAACGACATCCACACCACCCGCGAATGGATTCTGCGCAACTCGCCCGTTCCGATCGGAACGGTTCCGATGTACCAGGCGCTTGAAAAGGTCGACGACAACGCGGAGAAACTGTCATGGGAGCTGTTCAGGGACACCGTGATAGAGCAGTGCGAGCAGGGGGTCGACTACATGACGATCCACGCCGGTGTGCTGCTGCGCTACGTTCCCCTGACCGCGAACCGGGTCACGGGCATCGTGTCCCGCGGGGGTTCGATCATGGCCCAATGGTGCATGCAGCACGAGCAGGAGAGCTTCCTGTACACGCATTTCGATGAACTGTGCGATATCTTCGCGGCATACGACGTCGCCTTCTCCCTGGGCGACGGCCTTCGCCCCGGATCGCTCGCCGACGCCAACGACGCCGCCCAGTTCGCCGAACTGCTCACGCTCGGCGAGCTCACCCAGCGGGCATGGGAGAAGAACGTCCAGGTCATGGTCGAAGGCCCGGGGCATATACCCTTCGACACGGTTCAGATGAACATCGAGCTGGAGAAGGCCCTGTGCAAGGGGGCGCCCTTCTACACGCTCGGGCCGCTGACGACCGACACCGCGCCCGGATACGACCACATCACCTCCGCGATCGGCGCCGTCGACATTGCACGGCACGGCACGGCCATGCTCTGCTATGTGACGCCCAAGGAGCATCTTGGCCTTCCCGACAAGAACGATGTCAAACAGGGGGTCATCACCTACAAGATCGCATGCCACGCGGCGGACATCGCCAAGCACCATCCGCACGCACTGGACCGCGACCTGGCGATTTCCAAGGCCCGCTTCGAATTCCGGTGGCTCGACCAGTTCAATCTTTCGTATGATCCGGACACCGCCATCGCGTTCCATGATGCGACACTTCCCGCGGAGCCTGCGAAAATGGCGCACTTCTGCTCGATGTGCGGTCCGAAGTTCTGCTCCATGGCCATCTCGCAGAACATTCGCGCACGCTTCGGAGGCGTCGACCAGCAGGAAAGAATCGTCTCTCAGGCGCAGAACATGGCCGAAACGGTCCGGGCCGCACGATGACATCCCCTGTCGCCTCGGTGCTGTCGATCGCGGGAAGCGACTCTTCGGGGGGAGCGGGAATCCAGGCCGACCTGAAAACCCTGATCGCCTGCGGGGTCTACGGCATGAGCGCAATCACCTCGCTGACGGCGCAGAACACGACCGGGGTGTTCTCCACGCAGAACACGAGCATCGGCATGCTGGACGCCCAGATCAGGGCCGTGTTCGACGACATCAGACCGGACGCCGTGAAAGTCGGCATGATCCCGACGGCGCCTCTGGTCGACGTCGTCGCCCGACGGCTTGACTCATATGCGGCGGCCAACGTGGTCGTGGACACAGTGATGATATCCTCAAGCGGCACGGCTCTGATCGACCGGAACGCGATCGACGCTGCGGACGCGAGACTTCTGCCACTGGCGACGCTGATCACCCCGAATATCGCCGAGGCTCAGACGCTGCTCGGTCTCAAACCGGGATCGCTGGGCGACCCTGCGGCCATGGAGGATGCCGCGCTGGCCCTGTCCTCCCGATACGGGACGGCGATTCTCCTCAAGGGCGGCCACAGCGCCGGAAATGCGAACGACGTTCTGGCGGACCGCGGACGAACGACGTGGTTCACGTCGCCGCGCATCGACAACCCGAACACGCACGGCACCGGATGCACCCTGTCCAGCGCCATTGCCGCGGGGCTGGCCACGGGCCTGACGCTGCCGGAGGCGGTGGCCAGCGCGAAGGCCTACACCACCGGGGCGATCGCGGCGGGGCTGGACCTCGGGCAGGGAAACGGCCCCATGGACCACGCATGGCGGTGGCACAATGAAGAGGAACGCCGAATCGCGATCACGCGGCCACAGGCAGCCGGCGTCTCACATCGGCGGGCGGCGGCGCATGACAACACGTAATGAGAAAAGGAAAGAGAATATGGGCACCAACACCAACACCAACACGGAACACGACGACACCCGAAGCACGGGCACCACACAGGAAACGAAGCCGGACCGCGCACAGGCGGCGCCCTACGTCAACACGGTCGCCGCTGTGGCCATCGCCCCCAGCGGCGTCGGCGAGGAGCTGAGCGAATATGTGGCGCAGGCGATCGCCGTCATCCGGGATTCGGGCCTCCCCCAGGAGACGAACGCCATGTTCACCAACATCGAGGGCAACCTCGACGATGTCCTGGCCGTCGTGCGCGACGCCACCATGAAGCTGGTGAGCCAGGGCTGCAGAACGGGCGTCACCCTCAAACTCGACATCCGGCCGGGGTTCACCGGGCAGATCACACGCAAGCCGCAGCTGGTGGACGAGATCCTCGGCAGGCGCTGAGGACGCGGATCACCGCTTCTGGCCCGGCCCCGGATCCAACCGGTACCCCATTCCCGTTTCCGTGAGAAGGTACCGTGGATGGGAGGGGTCGGGCTCGATCTTCTTGCGAAGCTGGGACATGTACAAGCGCAGGTATCCGCTGTCGGAGATGTGCTCGCTGCCCCAGATGTGCGTCAGCAGATCCTGGCGGGTGACCAGTTTGCCGCAGTTGCGAATGAGGAACTCCAGCATTTTCCACTCGGTCGGGGTCAGCTTCACCTTGACCCGCCGACCCCGAATGGCCTTGTCCACACTGTGCGACGCCAGATCGACGGTGACCGCACCGAGATGGACCACGGGCTCCTGGTCCTCCGAGGGCTGTGTCATTCGTCGGCTCAACGCCCGTATCCGGGCGAGCAGCTCATCTATCGACACGGGCTTGGTCACGTAATCATCCGCCCCGGCATCCAACGCCCTCACCTTCTCCCGGGCGTTCACCCGCCCCGACACCACGAGGATGGGCGCGTTCGTCCATCCTCTCACCCCCTCTATCACGCTGATGCCGTCCATATGGGGCATGCCCAGATCGAGGATGAACATGTCCGGATGGGTGTCCACGGCCAAGGAGATACACGACACTCCATCCTGCGCCGTGATGATCTCGTATCCCTGCGATCGCAGCGTGATGCGCAGCGCCTTGAGGAACTGCGGATCATCGTCGGCGATGAGAATCTTCATTCTTCCCCCTTTTCCCAAGACTGCGAACCCTCTTCCTGCATCGGGTCTGCAGCCGTTGATGTGTCGATCAGCTGATCGACGTTGACGTCGCTGTCATCGATCTGACCGGGCGGAAGGGAGATGGGGCTTCCCACGACGGCGTCGGGGCCGAGCGCCCTGAGCGAAATCACCATGGTCAGCCCGCCTCCAGGCGTGTCCTCGGCGATCAGCCTGCCGCCCATCCCCTCCACGAATCCTTTGGAAAGGGCCAGGCCCAGACCCAGGCCAGTGGTGTTATCGGTGTCGCCCAAACGTTGGAACGGCACGAATATCTTCTCCTTGCGCTGCGGGGCGATCCCGGGTCCGTAGTCGATGATGCGAATCTCCACCCGCTCGCGGAATGCGCTGATGGATATCCCGATTTTTCTGTTCGGCGGATTGAACCGACTGGCGTTGAGAAGCAGATTTGAGATCGAACGTCTCAGAAGGGGCGGATCGGCGCATACCAGCGGGCTCTCATGGATATCGAGACTGACCTTGTCCGGTCCCATATCCAGTTCGTCAAGCGCCCCGACGATAACCGATTCGCTGTCGGTCGCGCACAACGAAATCGGAAGGGCGTCCTCACGCAGCCGACTGACATCCAGAAGATCGGTGACAAGCTTCGTCAGCTCCTCCAGGCTCCGCGACGCCACCTGCAGCAGATCGTCGCGGTCGGATTCATCAAGGTGGTCATAATTGCCCATCAGGCCGCTGACCGCGGCGGTAGCCGAGGCCAGAGGCCTGCGCAGATCGTGACTGAGGGCGTCAAGAAGGGCGCTGCGAATCCTGTCCGCCGCCGTCAGAGGCTCTATTCTGCTGGCCTTGCGTTCCAGATCCTTGTGCTCGAGCACAGTCTGGACCTGGGTGAGAACCGTGTTGAAGAGCCGCTGGTCGTTGGCGGTGATCTCCGCCCCCTCGGCGGTCAGGGTCGCCTTGCCGCCGTTGAGTTCGTACACCATAAGATGGTCGTCATCATCGTCGGACACGTCCTTGATGCCGTCATCCACGTCATAATGCGGCCCATTGCCGTCCCCGGCGTCCACTGCGCGGCGCTCCGCGCCACCGTCCGCATGCGCGCATGCACCCTGTTCCGCCGCCGGACCCCCTGATGAATCGCCGTGTCCCTCCTGCTGGCCGGGGGCAGGCTCGGACACGCTTTGCACGATGGTCCCATCCTCCTGCCGCAAGGTCACCCGGCTGAATCCGAACGCCTCCCGCGCGCGGTCCACCAGCGCCCGGAGCGGATCATGGCTTCTGAGCACACTTCCCGAAATCGACGACAGCAGCTCCGATTCGGCTCGGGCCCGCTGGGCCGCATGGCTTCGCCGTTCCGCATGATCCACCACGTAGCTGACGAGCAGCGCGATAACCACATAGAGAAGGAGCGAGATGACGCCGAACTGCTCATACATGTGGAACGTGCCGATGGGGGCGATGAAGAACAGGTCGATGATGGCTCCGGAGACCAGCGCGGCGGCGACGGCCGGAATCGCCCCTCCGATCATGGCGGCTATCACAACGATGAGCTGATAGGAGAGAATGTTGCGCGGAAGGCTGTACTCGTCATGTCCCGGCATCAACGCGACAGTGAGAAGGGGTATGGTGATCGCGCAGAACAGCAGTCCGAAAAGCTTGCGCTTCGGGGGAAGCACGCTGTGGATCTTGGGCAGGGTGAACCCCTGGGCCGCAAAGTCATGGGTGACCAGATGCACGTCGATGCTGCCGCAATGCTGAACGAGATTCTCCGAAACCGAGGGGCGGCCGAAATACCGTCTCAGAGAGCTTCTGCTGGAGACGCCTATCACGATCTGCGTGGCGTTCACCGCCTCGGCGAATTCAACGATCGAATCGACGATGTCCTCGCCCACCACCTGGTGGAAGGTGCCGCCAAGCTTTTCGACGAGAGCACGCTGCTGGGCCAGAAGACGCACCTGGCCCGACCGCAGGCCGTCGGAGCTGGTGACGTGCACGGCCAGCAGCTCGCCCCCTCCGGACCGCGCCGCGACGCGCGCGCCACGCCTCAGCAGCGCCTCGCCCTCCGGCCCTCCGGACAGGGCCACGACGACCCTTTCACGGGTCTCCCACTTGTCGTTGATGCCCTGCTGCTCGCGATACTGGCGCAGGGATTCGTCCACGTTGCCGGCCAGCCACAGGAGGGCGAGCTCGCGCAGGGCAGTGAGGTTTCCCAGTCTGAAATAGTTGGAGAGGGCGGCGTCCACCCGATTGGGCGCGTAGACCAGGCCGGCGGAGAGACGTTCCCGAAGTATCTGCGGGGGGATGTCCACCACCTCTATCTGATCGGCCGTCCGCAGGAACGTGTCGGGAACGGTCTCCTTCTGAAGGCTTCCCGTAATCGCCCTCACGACGTCGTTGAGCGACTCGATGTGCTGCACGTTGATGGTGGTGATGACGTCGATGCCCGCATCGAGGATGTCCTGCACATCCTGCCATCGTTTGTCGTGCACGCAGCCCGACACGTTCGTATGAGCAAGCTCGTCGACAAGGGCCACCTGGGGATGTCTGCGCAGCGTGGCGGCCAGATCCATCTCCTGCACATGCAGATGCCGGTAGGTCATGAGCCTGGGGGGTATGGATTCAAGCCCGTGAGCCTCCTCCTCGGTCGCCTTTCGCCCATGGGTCTCCAGATAGGCGATCACGACGTCGCTCCCGTCGTGCACGAGTCTATGCCCCTCGCGCAGCATGGCATACGTCTTTCCGACACCCGGAGCGGCGCCAATCAGTATTTTCAGCGATCCCTTAGTCATTGCGACTTCCCATGTTCACGACGGCGAATAGCTCAAGCATGCATATCATGCACCCATGTGTACACATATAGCGCCCCGCGCACAACAGCATACGCTTTATGCGCAGAGCGCATGGCGGGGAGGGGAGCCGCACCCGGCTCCCCTCCCCGCCATGGGCTATCGCATCCGGTCGAGGGCCGCGTTGAGCAGCACGACGTTGACGCCCGGGTCTCCGATGAAGCCAAGACCCCGACCCGACGTGTACCTCTGCACCAGCGCCTCCACGGAGGCCGGGCTCATGTGCCGCGCCCTGGCGACGCGATTGACCTGAAGCGACGCGTAGGCGGGACTGATCTGATAATCAAGACCCGACGCCGAAGCCGTCACCGCATCGGCGGGGACCTTGTCCGGACTGACCTTCTCCAGCTTCGCGACGGCAGCCCTGCGCTGGCGTATGGCCTGCAGCAGCGTGGCGTCCGAGGTCCCGAGGTTCGACCCCCCGGATGATCCGGCGTTGTATGGCAGATCCTTGCCCTGCGCATCGGTCGTCACCGACGGCCTCGACTGGAAATACCTGACCAGCGGCCTGCCCTTTTTGTCGAGGAACGACTGCCCGATGTACCGCGAGCCGATCACCTTTCCCTGAGAATCGGTGATGAGCGAGCCGTTGGCCTGATCGTGGAACAGTCCCTGGCCGACGAGCGTGACCGCAGGCGTGTATATCAGCGCAATGAACAGCGTCAGCACGACCATCGCCTTCAACGCGGCGACAAGAGTGCGTGCGTGAAGTGTTTCAAACAATCTCATTTCCTTACCTCCCGTTACATGCCCGGGATCAAGCGAATAAACAAATCGATGATCCAGATGCCGATGAATGGGGCGATGATGCCTCCCAACCCGTAGATTCTCAGGTTGCGCGACAGGATCTTCTCACTTCCCTCGGCGCGATACTTCACACCCTTCAATGCCAGAGGAATCAGCAGAACGATGATGATGGCGTTGAAGATGATGGCCGACAGCACGGCCGAGAAGGGCGAGTGCAGACCCATGACGTTCAGGACGGACAGGCCGGGGAACGTCTGCATGAACATGGCCGGTATGATGGCAAAATACTTGGCCACGTCGTTGGCTATGGAGAACGTCGTCAGCGCGCCGCGGGTGATGAGCAGCTGCTTTCCGATGCGGACGATGTCGATCAGCTTGGTCGGATCCGAATCCAGATCCACCATGTTGCCCGCCTCCTTCGCCGCAGAGGTTCCAGAGTTCATGGCGACGCCGACATCGGCCTGGGCAAGCGCCGGTGCATCGTTCGTGCCGTCGCCCGTCATGGCCACAAGCTGGCCTTTGGCCTGCTCGGCCCTGATGTACGACAGCTTGTCCTCGGGCTTGGCCTCGGCGATGAAGTCATCGACTCCGGCTTCGGCCGCGATGGCCTTGGCCGTCAGGGGGTTGTCCCCGGTGACCATCACCGTGCGGATCCCCATTTTGCGCATATCGGCGAACCGCTCCTTCAGACCCTTCTTGATGATGTCCTTGAGCTCGACCACGCCCAGAACGCGGATGCTTCCATCCTCGTTCTGCCGAGCGACGACAAGCGGCGTCCCCCCTGCCTGGGACACCACGGTGACACGGTCATGCAGCTGATCCATGGTCTCCTGATCGGGGGTGCCTCCTTCGGCGGCTATCCACGATTCGACGGCGGAGGCCGCTCCCTTGCGTATATGCGCGCCATCTGGCAGATCCAGGCCGGACATGCGCGTCTGCGCGGTGAAGGGAACCGATGTGGTTCCGTCGACCTGCTCGAGAACGCATCCCTCCTTCGCCGCCAGAGCGACGATGGACTGACCTTCGGGAGTATTGTCCGCCAGCGAGCTGAGGGCGGCCGCACGGACCATGTCGTCATGGCTCACCCCGGGCAGGGCGTGGAAGGTGGATGCCTGGCGGTTGCCGTAGGTGATCGTTCCCGTCTTGTCCAGCAGCAGGGTGGTGACGTCGCCGGCTGCCTCGATGGCACGGCCGGACGTGGCCAGGACGTTGCGCTGAACCATGCGATCCATTCCCGCAATGCCGATGGCGCTCAGAAGGGCTCCGATCGTCGTGGGAATGAGGCAGACAAGCAGCGAGATGAGTATGGTCAGCGAAACCGAGGCCTTCTGATACGCCGCCATGGGATTGAGAGTCAGCACCACCACCAGGAAAATGATGGTGAGCGAGCTGAGCAGAACGCTCAGCGCTATCTCGTTGGGAGTCTTCTGTCTGTTCGCCCCCTCCACCAGGTGGATCATCTTGTCGACGAAGCTTTCTCCCGGCTTCTGGGTGATACGCACGATGATGCGGTCGGAAAGCACGCGCGTACCGCCGGTGACGGCACTCCTGTCCCCACCGGACTCACGGATCACCGGGGCGGATTCGCCGGTGATCGCCGACTCGTCCACCGAAGCGATTCCGGATATGACGTCGCCGTCGCCGGGCACGAGCTCGCCCGCGGAGACGATGACCACATCGCCGCGGCGAAGTTCGCTGGAGGACACCTCGATGGCCGGCGTGATGCTCACATCCGGATCATCCTGGGCGTCGTAGCCGTGGACCCTTCGCGCAGGTGTCGCGGTGCGCGTCTTGCGCAGCGCATCGGCCTGGGCCTTTCCACGTCCCTCGGCTACGGCCTCCGCGAGGTTCGCGAACAGAACGGTCGCCCACAGCCACAGGGCTATCACCCACGTGAAATACGCGGGTATGCCGCTGCCTCCACGCAGGCTGGCGTCATGGGGGAAGACGAGTTGGAAGACGCCGAGGACGGTGAGGAACAACGCCCCGACCCAGACGACGAACATCACCGGATTGTGCCATTGCACACGGGGATTGAACTTCTTGAGCGCCTCCGGGAACGCCTTCGACAGCATATGTCCCAGTCCCGCGTTGCTATTTTTCTTCATATTGCCGAGAACGGCCTGCGAATCAGACATCTCAGGCACCCAACCCTTCCGCCAACGGTCCCAATGCCAGTGCCGGGAAGAACGTCAGCGCCACGATAATTATGATGACGAACACCAGAAGGAACACGAACAGCGCCGTGTCGGTCCTGAGGGTTCCACTGGTCGCCGTGATCTTGTCCTGCTTGGACATCGATCCGGCCAGGGCCAATGTCAGCACGATGGGAATGAACCGACCAAGAAGCATGGCGACACCGAGGGCGACGTCAAGCCAGGGCGTGTTCGCGCTCAGACCGCCGAACGCCGAGCCGTTGTTGTTGGTCGCGGACGTGAAGGCGTACACCACTTCGGAGAAGCCATGAGACCCCGGGTTGAAGCCCGGGATGGAGGCGGATCCCTTCGATATTCCCGGTATCGCGAACGAAAGGCCCACACCCGCAAGCACGATGACCGGCATGACCAGGAAGTAGAGCGAAGCCAGCTTCATCTGATGGGGTCCGATTTTCTTGCCGAGGTATTCCGGGGTGCGTCCCACCAGCAGACCGGCGATGAACACGGTGACCACCGCCATGACGATGATGCCGTACAGTCCGGTTCCCACCCCTCCGGGGGAGACCTCCCCCAGCATCATGTTCAGCAGCAGCATCATGCCTCCGAGCGCCGTGAACGAGCCGTGGGCGGAGTCGACCGCACCGGTCGAAGTTCCGGTGGAGGTGGTGCCGAAGACACTGGACCACACGATACCGAAGCGTGTCTCCTTGCCTTCCATCGCGCCTCCCGCAAGACGGGCGGCCGGGTCGTGCAGCGAGGACTCGAAGCCGATCAGGATAAGGAAGGACGCGGTCCAGAGAATCAGCATCGCGGCGGCGAGGGCATAGCCCTGCCTCACATCGCCGACCATGACGCCGAAAGTGCGGGTGAGCGACACGGGGATGGCCAGCATGCAGATGATCTGAATGAGATTCGTCCACACCGAGGGATTTTCAAACGGATGGGCGGAATTGGCGTTGAAGAAGCCGCCGCCGTTCGTACCCAGCACCTTGATGATCTCCTGCGAGGCGACCGGGCCGCCCGGGATCTGCTGGGCCCCCGAGGCCACCGTCGCCGTGCTTACAAACCCGTGGAAATTCTCGATGGTTCCCAATGCGATGAGGAGCAGAGCCCCGACGAACGCGATGGGAAGCAGGATCCGCCACCACGCGCGCATCATATCGACCCAGAAGTTGCCGATGTTCTCCTGCTTCTTCTGCGCGAACCCGCGGACGAGAGCGATGGCGACCGCGATGCCCACGGCCGCGGAAAGGAAATTCTGCACGCACAGACCGGCAAGCTGCACAGTGTAGCCCACGGTGGTCTCCGGAGAATACGCCTGCCAGTTCGTGTTCGTCACAAATGATGCGGCCGTGTTGAAGGCCAGGAACGGCGAGACCGCACCCAGCCCCAGCGAATAGGGCAGGTACTGCTGCAGGCGCTGCAGCGCGTAGAGAATGATGAGACCCACCAGGGAGAACGCAAGCACCCCCCGCAGATAGGACCTCCACGGCTGACTCTTGCCCGAGTCCACACCGACCACTCTATAGAACCAGCGTTCGGGCGCCAGATCCTTCGACGACGTAAACACCCATGCCATGTATCCACCAAAGGGTTTGTACATCGCCGCCAAAATCGCAACTACCAGCAGAACCGCTGCGATCGCGTAAAAATAAACCATTACAACCTCTTACAGTAAAAATAGCCCAGGCCTAAAAGCGCTCGGGGCGAATAAGCGAGTACGTCATGTACACCACCCCTGCCACTGCAAGCACCGCGGCAATGGCGTCAAAAACGGTAATCACAGGTGCTCCATCCTTCCGGACAATGCGTCGAAAAGCATAAACAGAACAATGCTTCCCACAATCACAATGGCATCAAGCACAACTTCTCCATTCCTCAATACCGTGTAAATACGGCTGCCCTGTGCAGGGCAGCCATGGTTCCAGCTGGAACTATCGGCGTCTTCACCACTGACGCGTTCGCGTCATGGATGTGGCAAGACACATCACACATACTATGGAGCCGATCCGGGGTCGGCGCCCTTTTTTACGGAACCCATATGTACGCGCGATATTTACTAACGGATTCCTTACACGACGGCGTGCGGAAACGGGTAGGGGAAAGGAAGACATGCGCCGGCGCCCGGCGCATGGGCGGATGCCCTGTCCGGCGTGCGAACAGGTTCGGAAACGCCCCAGGCACGGGACGGGGCCAAGGCACGCTCAGCGCCCGGCGATGGCGGCCGTTCGCCGAACGGCCTCTCCCCCGCCACCCGCCGGGCGCAGCAGCGGGGCGGGCCCCATCACGAATGGCGAACGATGTTCTGCACGACCCCGCCGAAGCGACGGTCGCGGTGTATATAGTGGTCGATCGAGCGCCACAGCACGGCACGCCCGTAATCGGGAAACAGTTCGGGAACGAAGTCGAGCTCCGCGTAGGCGGCCTCCCAGGGGAGGAAATTCGATGTCCTCTGCTCGCCGGACGTGCGAATGACGAGATCGCAATTGGGGATGTCCGGATTGTACAGATGCTCCGCGAGCATCTTCTCCGTGACGCGGTCGCCGCTGATGCGGCCGTCCCGCACGTCCCTGGCTATCGCCGCGCAGGCGTCGGCTATCTCCGCCCGTCCGCCGTAGTTGATGCAGAAGACCACGTCGATGACGGAGTTGTTCCGGGTCTGCTCCATGGCGACCTCCAGCTCGTCGATGACCGACTTCCATAGTCTCGGCCGGCGGCCCGACCAGCGCACACGCACCCCCCAGTCGTTCATCTGCCTGATGCGGCGATGGATGATGTCACGCGAAAAGCCCATGAGGAAACGCACCTCGGAGGGGCTCCGCTTCCAGTTCTCGGTGGAGAACGTGTACAGGCTCAGATAGCGGACCCCCGCCTCGATGGCCCCGGCGATGGTGTCGAAGACGACGGGCTCCGCGGCCTGATGGCCGTCCGTTCTCACCAGACCGCGCTGCTGGGCCCAGCGACCGTTGCCGTCCATGATGACGCCGACGTGCCGGGGCACCTTTTTTCTAGGAAAATCGGGGATGATCGACGGATCGGAGAACGGGGCCGCGGGAATCTGCAGCGAGCGGTAGTCCGAGGCATTGTAGTGAGCGTGATCGATGGTCATACCTACGAATCTAACAAGCGCAGTGAACGAATGGGGCGTTCGAGATAGTATTCACCCCATTCTTCGACAAATGCGCGCACATCGGCGTTCAGCTCCGCCTCGTCGAGCACCGACCAGTCCCCCCGGATCAGCGCCTTCAGCTGCCTTCTGCTCGCGGGCCCGAACCGATGGGCATCGGGCGTACGGTCCGAGGAGCACATCGCCCCGCCGTCACGCACGGAGAGAAAACCCAGATCGTCCCCCCTCCCGCACACCACACAGGCGTCAAGCCGCGGGGTCCATCCCGCGAGCGCGAGGGAGCGCATCACATAGGATTCCCCCGTCGCCTCGGGCCTGTGGGCATGCCTGGACAGGGAGTGGAGAACGGAGATGAGAAGCATGTACTGGGCCGTGGCCCGCTCATGGTCGGCGCCGATCACGTTATTGACGGTTTCCGCAACGACATTGGCGGCCGAATACACCGCATAGTCGTTCGTTATCCCCGCGGCATAGGTGCTGATGGATTCCGCCTGGGAGATCACGTCGAGGGAACGGCCCTGGGCGATGAGCAGATCCACCCGCATGAATGGCTCAAGCCTGCCGCCGAAGCGTGATTTTATGCGCCGCACCCCTTTGGCAACCGCCCGAACCCTGCCGTGGTTGCGGGTGAGCAGCGTGATGATGCGGTCGGCCTCGCCGAGCTTGACGGTGCGCAGGACGACGCCCTCATCGCGGTACAAGGCCATTCACTCACCTCGGCTCCCCAGTATGGACTTCCACTCTCAGTATATGAACATGCCCCAGAAGGCGAACATCAGCAGAACGTGCAGCATGGCCGCCGTCGTGATCCAGAACAGCACCCGTCCGAAGCGTGTGGTGGCGAGCACGGGCTCATGCCCGCTGACCAGCGCCCGGATCGCGCCTTTGCGGGGCGGAATCTGAACGAGCCCGCGGATCGATGCGGCTTCGAGAAGCTTCGCGAGCACCCGGGACCAGGCCCACACCACCAGGGTGCAGACGATCTGGATCACCGGCCAGCTCCAGTACATCATCCCGGGGTCCTCCTCGGGCGCCCCGCCCCATCCCAGCTGAACCACCGCCATGATGACCTGTCCCAAACCTGCGGCGAACAGGAGCAGGGTGGCGAGTGTGGTGATCGTCAGCGAGATGAGGGCCCGGCTGAATCCGTGCGCTATGCCCAGTGCGCCGGTTCTGCCGTGCATCATGAGCCAGACCTTGCGGGCGATCGCGACCAGCCAGCATATCGCGGTGACGGCGAGCAGCACCACCATGGCGACGTGCAGTATCAGACCATAGACGGTCAGGGGTCTGCTCGCCTTCAGCTCCAGGGGAACGGCAATCGACTGATAGATCGTGGCCCCGGCCACGCGCTCGCTGGTCTGCTTCAGACCGTCCGCGGTGCCGACGGCCCACTCGGTGAGGTTCGCCATATACGCGTCGGCGAGCATCGTCCCCGACTCGGCCTCATCCCCCAGCCTCAGAACATGGTTGGCAACCGGGTAGCTGCGTATCGTCATGTTCCAATTGCCCGACTTATGCGCCAGCGCAAGTATCTTCTGCACCCCCTCCACCTGGGCGGTCATCACATCCTTCGACCCGTAGACGACCAGGGTCGGAACGGAATACGTCTCGGGCGTGAGTGTGCGGATGTCGAAGTTCGTCAGGCCGAACATGGCCAGATCGGCGTGGAAGACCCGGCGGACGATGGACTGGTACCCGCTGTTCGCACCGACCAGGGCGAAATCCTGTGCGGCGAGGAACCCGAGGGACTGCCTGGGCGAGTACACCATGGGGCTGAGCAGCATCTGGAAGGCGATCTTGCGGTCTCGCTGCAGCAGATACGAGGATATCCAGGTGCTTTCGGAGGTTGCGTAGATACCGATTTTCGAGGCGTTCACATTGTGCAGCGAACGCAGGTACTCGACCACCTGGTCATAGGCGATGGCCGAAGCCGGGTAGTCGCGCGTCGCGTCGTTGGTGGACCATACCGGCTTGTCCAGGACGGCGGTGACGAATCCCGCCGAGGCGAGGTCGGTCGCCACGTCTCCGAAGGAGTTGTCGCAGGTCCCATAGCCGGCCCCATGCATGAACACGATCCCCGGCCGCGCCCCCGCCGCGCCCACGGGGGTTCGGATGAGCACGCGTATGCGCTGGACCTCACCGGTGCTGGGCCGGGTCGCGTTGATGGTGACGTAGCTTTTCGAGACCTTGTAGTCCCCCTGCTTGGGCAAAGAACTCCCGGTCGTGTTCGCGAAGGTGATTGCGGTGTCGGAGGTCAGGGTGTCGATCGTCTGGCCCGTGGGCTCGTTGTTCCACGGCACCGCGGTGATGCTGGAGACGGACACGAGGACGGCGATGAGGATGATGAAAATCGGCACGCTGACCATCATGCTTCTGCCCCGGCTCCATTCGCCGGTTCGTTTCTGTGGCTGTTCCTCGTTATTCGACACGAGCATCATTGTATCCATCACCCGGCCCAGCGACCGCCACGCTTCTGAATCGAGATCCGAGAAATCCCGGAACCCCGGCGTTCCATCTCATCGCGACCATGGACGAGAGCCATCTTCGCACGGCGGGCTACGCGCGGAGCGACGTCCTCACCCGGCGGCGGGCTTGCTGCGCACGCCGCATTCGCCGGGCCTGCGACCATGTCGACCCCCACGCGGCCGAGCATCGGCCCGGCCGTTCAGGTCATTCACCGGGTCGGCACCGTGGGAGGCACGGGAACGACGATGGGGCCGGCGCCCGGCGTATCCTCGCCCTCCTGCCGCATCGTCTCGGCCATCTCGTGGGCGTAGTCGAGCAATGTGGGCACGATGTCCCGCTCGGGAACCGTCGTCACGACCTTGCCGTGCACGATGATCTGCCCCTTGCCGTTTCCGGACGCCACGCCCAGATCGGCCTCCCGGGCCTCGCCCGGGCCGTTGACTATGCAGCCCATGACGGCGACGCGAATCGGCGCGGTGATGTCCTTGAGACCCTCGGTGACCTCCGAGGCCAGCTGGATGACATCCACCTGGGCCCTTCCGCAGCTGGGGCAGGAGATGATGTCGAAATGACGCTGGCGCAGCCCCAGGTATTCGAGGATCTTGCACCCGACCTTCACCTCCTCCACGGGGGGCGCAGAAAGGGAGACACGAATCGTGTCGCCTATGCCCTCGCTGAGCAGCGCGCCGAAGGCAAGGCAGGATTTGATGGTCCCCTGCCACGCGGGGCCTGCCTCGGTGACGCCCAGGTGGAGGGGCCAATCGCCCTTCGATGCCAGAAGACGGTATGTTTCCACGGTGGTGACGGGATCGTGGTGCTTGACGGATATCTTGAAATCACGGAAGCCCACGTCTTCGAACATGCGGGCCTCCTTGAGCGCGGATGCGACCAGGGCCTCGGGGGTGGGGCCCCCGTATTTCGCGTAGAGCTCCTTGTCCAGGGATCCGGCGTTCACCCCTATGCGCAGCGATATCCCGGCATCGGTGGCTGCCTTGCATATGGAAGGGCCCACCTCGTCGAATTTCCGGATGTTCCCGGGATTGACGCGGACGGCCGCGCACCCGGCGTCGATGGCCTGGAAGACGTACCGGCTCTGAAAGTGGATGTCGGCGATGACGGGAATGGGCGATTTCGCGACTATCGCCGGAAGGGCGTCGGCGTCATCCTGGCTGGGGACGGCCACCCGGACGATGTCGCATCCCGCGGCGGCGAGCTCCGCTATCTGCTGCAGCGTGGCGTTGATGTCCACCGTCGGGGTGTTGGTCATCGACTGCACCGAGATGGGTGCCCCTCCCCCGACGGGAACGGGACCGACCATGATCCTGCGGGAGACGCGGCGCTTGTGCAGGGGGCTCTCGCTGACCGCATCCTGCGCCGCCGACCGCTGAGCCGCCCGATCGTGCGCGATCGCTGTCATTGCGGGCTGGGCCGCTTTTCGAGCGGCGGATGCGCCGCGAGACATCGAAGCGGTACGTGCGGCCGCTGTCTTGCGGAATGGTTTGGGTTGCGGCATGCTGACAGATTGATTCACACCTGCATGTCTATCAAATCATCGGCCCGTTTGCGAGCCTCATCCTCGATTTGCTCCATTTCCTCCACGGATTCGAAACGCGGACGGCTACGCAGAGGGGCGTCCATCTGATCGATGACGGCGGCGACGGTGTCGACGATGCCGAGATAGGGAAGCCGCCGTCCGAGGAAGGCATGAACCGCCTGCTCGTTCGCGGCGTTGAGAACGGCGGTGTGCTTCTGCGAGGCCCGGAGGCATGCGCGGGCGAGATTCACGGCCGGGAACGCATCGTTGTCCAGCGGCTCGAACGTCCATTGCGCGGCGTGCGTCCAGTCGCAGGCGCGGGCCACATCACCGAGACGTTCGGGGGCGGAAAGTCCAAGCGCGATGGGGAGCCGCATGTCGGGCGGGGAGGCCTGGCAGATGGTCGCGCCGTCGCGAAACTCGACCATGGAGTGCACGATCGACTGGGGGTGCACGGTGACGTCGATATCATCCGCGGGGATGTCGAAGAGTCTGCTGGCCTCGATGACCTCCAGGCCCTTGTTCATCATCGTGGAGGAATTCACCGTGACGACGGGTCCCATATGCCATGTGGGATGGTTAAGGGCCTCTTCGGGGGTTATGGATGCCATGTCGCTGCGATGCATGCCACGGAACGGGCCGCCCGAAGCGGTGATGACGAGCTTCCTCACCTCGTGGTGGCTTCCGGAGCGCAGGGACTGCCATATGGCCGAATGCTCGGAATCCACGGGATTGATCTGGTCCGGCCGTGTTTGAGCGTCGAAAAGCAGGTGTCCGCCCGCCACAACCGATTCCTTGTTGGCCAGCGCCAGCTGGGAGCCGGCCTGCAGCGCCGCGATCGAGGGCGTGAGCCCGATGGATCCGGTGATGCCGTTGAGTACGACGCTCGCTCGCGAACCGGCGAGTTCCTCGGCCGCATCGGGGCCGCAGATGATGCGCGTGTGCGCGGCCCCTGCCGCGTCGAGCGCCTCGCGCAGCGCCCCGGCACCGGTCTTACATGCAATGGAGACGGTCGGAACGCCGAACTTCGCGGCCTGGCGCGCAAGAAGATCGATATGCGATCCTCCCGCGGCGAGACCTGTCACGACAAAGCGGTCACGGTGCCTGGCGATGACATCCAGGCCCTGTGTGCCGATCGAGCCGGTGGATCCCAGGATGACGACACGTGATTCGGCGCTCATCGCTCACCGCTTCCCGCCGTCGTCGGAATCGGTGCCCGTGGCATCGCGTTCATCGCCATCGCCATCGCCGTCCGGCTTATGCCCCCGTGAGGGGGATTTCAGGATGGGGAACGACAGATCGGGGATGTCCATGCTGATCGATTTCTCGGTCTGCGGGAAGAGACCGCCGAAAAGATCGTCGCCGTCCGACTGCGCATACGCGGCAGAGGAGGCCGGTGATTGCGCCTGGGGGAACGCGGAAGAGTGAGAGTCCGACGACGACGCGTCGGAGCCGGACGGCCGTTTGACGTCGAAGAAAGGCGGCATCGACTGAGTTTCCTCTCCCACCGCGGGTCTGGTCTCCGGCGTGGGAGCCGGCGAGGTCTCCGGCGCAGCACGATGTGCTCCAGGATTGAGGTCATGGGAGACAGGCGCGGACGACGAATCGGAAACTGCGGGGTTCTGCACCGAAGGCCGATGAGGCTCAAAGGACAAAGGGCTCTCGCGCGGCGTCTCGCGCGACGCCTCGGCCATGTGCGCCAGTGCGGCCAGGGAGGAATCGACGGGAGCCTGATCGGCCGTGACGCCCGGATTCACGGAGCCGGAAAGACCTGCCGCGAAACGAGACGATGGCTGGGCCGAAGGATGGGTGTCGGATTGCGCCGGCTGTGACCGCGAGACCCATGATGACGATTGCGGCAGCGTCGATGATTCCTGCCGAGATACCGTCTGAGCATCGGTCCTCGGAGCCGTCTGCGGGTTTCCTACGGGTTGGAAGACGGCGGTGCGGGACATATCGTCAGAGGACGAGCCCTCACGGGACGAACCGCTGTACGACAGATCGTCGTTCGAACGGTTGCCGTGGAAATGGTCGGGGGTGCCGGCGACCGGTGCGTCCGAAAACGTCGGTTCGTCCGCCGTCGACGGTGCCGGCAGGGCGGGCGCCCCGGGAGTTGGCGTGGGTGCATATGCATGGCCCGAGGGGGCGTCCTGGTTGAAGATCTCCTGCTCCCGACGCTGCAGCGCATCGAATGTTGCCCTGTCCTCGGCGCTGCCGGCGCGGACGGCCGGTGCGAACGACTGGGGAACGTCATCGCCGGCCGGGGATGCGGGCTCCGGCTCGTGACGGGTCTCGTTCGAGAAAAGAGGCGCGACCGCCGCGTAGGGGGTGCCGGCATCGGTCGAACCGTCTGACGCGGAGGAGGACGAGGCTGGCTGCGCCGTGCCATGGGCAGAGGACTCGGAACCCTGTCTGTCCCCTCCCACGTAGTCGGCGACACGCTCATACGACTCGAGATGGCTGAGCAGTTGCACGCAATAGTTCAGGTAGTAGTCGACCTGACGCTCGTCGTACCCGCGTTTGCCTTTTCTCTGGGTGAAAATCACATTGGCGACCGTCGTCGAATTCACATCGACGAGATCCTTCACGTCATCGGACGCCGCACCGCCAACGCCGAGTTGGGCGCCAGTCTTCCTGACTACCTGGTCTATGAGACGGTCGACCTGCTTGCGGTCATAGGAGGTTCTTTTGGCCTGCCCGGGGCGGAATCGGGTACGGCTCTCGCGTTGCGCATGCCCGGCTATCTCGCGATACAGCTCCTCGGTCTGGGCCTTCCACGCCACCCGGCCGTGCTGCGAGATCTCCCAGGTCGTCTGCTTGTCGACAACCGCCCTCTCCAACCGCGCCAGCGTGGCATCGACCTGCGCGATGACGTAGCCGCCCTTGCGCAGATCGAACGACACGTTCTGGATGTCGCGCTGCGTCAGCCGAGCGCCATCGCTCTCGTACAACGAATGGGCACGCTCCAGGAAGGCATCCACTTGGGCGGCATCGTAACCCCACTTACGCTTGCCTGCGTGTGCGATACCTGGGGTGTTGCCCTCAATTTCAGGTTCCTGCGCCATCGGCCACCGACCTCCTACAAAAAACATTGAACAGACTCACTCTACGTGATTGTTGAGACTCACCATAGATAAGTTCCCTGGAATATGCCACAATGCCGGTCATATATGCACAAACACGTCTGCAGAGCGTCGCGGCACCCCGCTACGCTACAGTAGTTGTTTGCGGGCGATTAGCTCAGTTGGCCAGAGCGCCACCTTTACACGGTGGATGTCGGGGGTTCGAGCCCCTCATCGCCCACCCGCGAGCACAATGTCGACCCGCTGGAACATCAACGGTCGTAGGCTCTCCGCGCCGCAGAACCCTCATGGTCGGGAGGAAGCATAAGACTGTCCGGCGTCCTTCCCAGAACAAGGCCATGGGCTATGCGGATGACGGTCGGTGCGGCGTGCATGAAGAAACGCCTGTAGCCCGGACACAGATAATTCAGGGAGGAGCCATCCGCCTGCCGAACGAAGCGGTCCTTGGGGCATCCTCCCCAGCACATCCATCGTACGGGGCATCTGTCGCATTCCTGCGACATCCCGGTGCGCTTCCTCTCGCCGAATTCTCTTTGCCTGTCTGAATTGAGCATCTCCATAAAATCGGAGTCCGCGACGTTCCCCAGCCTATAGCCCTCCTCGACATAATGGTCACAACTGTATACATCCCCATTATGCATGACGGCCAGATCACCGCCGCACACAGGTGAGTGAACGCAGAACGACGGCGTGCCGAAGTAGCAGTCGAGCATCGAATCGAAATGCTGGACGCTGACCCTGCCGATGTCATGGCGAGACCATTCATCGAAAATCGCGATCATGAACGAGCCGAAATCGTCAGGATCCACTGTTCTCGACGTTACCTGGTCGCCCTGCTGCCGGTAGAGAACGCTGCGGATCTTGCTCTCCCCCGTTTTTCTCCACCCGTGTTCGGCAATTGCCGCATCCGCGGCCGTCACCCTTTCGACGATGGGGATGAACTGCATGAAGGATGCGCCGAGATCATCTCGAAAGTAGCGATAGACTTCAAGGGCGTGTGTGGAGTTCGCTCTGTTGACGGTGCATAGTATTGTGCGATCAACGCCATATCGTTCGAGAACTCTCCACCCTTCGCACGTTTTTTGGAAAGTGCCGTGACCCCTGCGATCGATGCGGTAGATATCGTGGAGATATTGCGGTCCATCCATGCTCACGCCCACGAGGAAATGATGGTCGCTGAGGAACCTGCCCCATTCGTCGTCGATCAGAATGGCGTTTGTCTGTATGGACTGGTGCACACGTTGGTGAGGCCGGCGGTATTTTTCCACGAGCTCACAGGCCTTGTCGAAGAAGGCGACTCCGCGCAAAGTCGGCTCGCCGCCCTGCCATGCAAGCTCGACATCCCCGTCGGGCTGCGCGTCGAGATACGATCCGATAAAACGCTCGAGCTCCTCGACGCTCATTCGTTGCGCGTGTTCATCAAACAGCAGCTCCTTGGAAAGGAAGAAGCAGTACTCGCAGTTGATGTTGCAAGCCGCCCCCGAAGGTTTGATGGTCGCGGAGAAGGGTTTTTTCATGGTGATCATGCCTATTGCCTCACGTCTATCTTGTATGGTGTGCCCCGGCTACGATGCGATTATCAGGAGCAGACAAAGGAGTGCCGTAGCGGAAAAGCAGCTCGAGAGGATGCACAGAGAAATGTCATGGCGCCCCGACGCATCCCCCTCCCCGCGATCCGTTTTGACGAACCAGTCGTAGAACCGCACCCGCCTGACCAGATACATGGCGATTTCGTACGCCAGGGTGCAGCCAAGGACGATTCCTACCACATAGCCTCCATATCCGTAGCATTGCGGGAGAATGCGCATGGACACGACGAGCAGCGTGGCGGTCGACAACATCGTTCTTTGCCAGGACATTCGGGTCCGTTCGATCTGAAGACCCGGATCCACGATGGCCGGTGACGTCAGACGAAGGCGTTCCATGCCATATCTGCGCAGATTTCCAATGTGCATATCATGACTCCCCCCAGTAGAACCAATTGTGACACCGATAGGGGAAGAGGAAGCCGGAGCCTCATCGCCCTCTCTTTGCGTCGCCAGTCTCCCCATGCGGTGAGCGGCAGGGCAAGTCCCATGATCAGAAGTTCCACAACGATGACGGTCTTCGCCACCTTCCACATGCTGATCGTGACATTGTCAAGAGCAACCGCCAGGGAAATGAGGGCGAGAGAGGTTCTCAGCCATGCCAGAAGCGTTCGTTCGTTTGCCAGGCTGAAACGTGGATCAGGTTCGCTCCCGATGGAGTATATGGAGTGCAAAAAACACATATTCATGGTGACAGCCACCAATCTCCGTCTATTCGGGGCATGCCGGCCGGTCTCATGGAACGGCCGGTCGGCATGCCGTGCGATCTCTTGCTTGTCTTACTTGCCGTTGATGCGGTTTCGAAGAACGTCCTGCACCACCGCGACATCGTGCGGATAGGTCTTATGCAGCAGGCCGAGCCAAAGAGCGTTGACCAGCAGCAGGACGACCATAATCCAGAAGAAGATTCTTTGGATGCCGAAGATGCTCGCCAAATTCCCGCAGGCGATGGAGAACACGGCCCAACCGATGGTCTCGAAAATCGTCAGCCAGATGGCAAACGCCTGTCCTCGCAGTTCCGGTAGGACAACGGAGGCAACGATCGGACGGTTGACCGGGGGGTTGCATCCTTGCGCGAATCCCATCACCGCCCAGAACGCCCCGTAGGTCCATATCGCATCCCCATAGTTGAATTGGGTTCCGAAAAACGCCGCAATCGCAAACAGAACCTGAATGGACTGAATGAACGTGACGCGACCATGCGTCGTGAAATGAACATCCAGCCATTTGACGCTGGCACCACCGGCGAGGCTGCCCGCCAGATACCCTATTCCGAAGGGGATCATGACGAGGGAGGCGACCGCATTCGTAAAACCACGTTCGACCACCAGAAACTGGATGCCGAAAACGGTGATGAGAAGATGTCCCGACAACAAACGAGAAACCATCATAATGGAGTAGGTCGGTGTTCTGAAGAGACTGACGACCTCTTTGACGGTCGGTTTTTTGACGACCTTTTTCGCCGCTTCCCTGTCGAGAGAAACAGCGTCGGAGGCGCCGACGCCGGGGTCGACGAAGAAAATCGCCACGATGAGGCCGGCCAGGGCGCACACCCCGCCGAGGGACCACATCGCGTATCTCCAACCGTTGGTAAAACCAGTAAACTGGGCAAGCAGAGGGCCGATAAATGCCGCGAGCGTGTTGATGGCACCATAGAGGAACCCGGTTGCGTTTCCCCGCTCCTTGTCGTCAAAGGAATCGGCGATCACCGCGTTCACTATTGGCTGAGCGCCGATGACAGATGCCGACATAAGCGCCGTGCACACCAGAAGCGTCGGCCAGTTATTCGAAAAGCCCGCAGCCACGCCGAATAATCCACCGATGACACTGGTGAGAATAAGCGTGTTCCGCCGATCCAGTTTTGTCGAGACCCATACCCAAAAAGGTCCAAGTGGTGCGGAAAGGACCTTTCCCACGGCAGTGAGAATTCCCAGATGAGAGCTGCCGAGATTTAACGATTTTGCGATGGCGGGGAAAATGGAGGAGGTCGCGCTTCCCTCGGTGTTGTCGACGACCATCACACTGGTCAGAGTGAATAAATTACGCCACCGGTGTGGTACTTTCGTGACCTCCGCCGGTTTTGAGTCGTTTTGTTCTATCATTGAAAATGCCTTTATTGAAGATCCATAGGTGATTAAGGCATCGTCTGGCGGTCACGCCAATAACTCCAGACGATACCAAGGTAAAGGTTATTTCTCGTCGTCGTCTTGCAGTGATTCGACAACCGCTGACAAGGCTTCGGCGGGAAGTATTCCCATTTTTGCAGCATCCAGCAGAGTCAGATTCGTGGATACCGTGACTAGTTCCGTGTGTGTCCATGAGGGCACCAGTTTTTCGATAATCGGCCGTGTTGCGAAGTTCTCCTCCAGTTCGTTGAGTGGTGTGTTCAATATGGTGATTGTGCTGAATTCGCGCGGAAGCGGCGTGGCCATCTGCCGCGCCCGCACCATCTGTGAATGGACGAGCAGGTTCTTGTCCGTGATCGGCCCGCTGTATGGGATTCCCGTTCTTTCGAATTGGCTCCGAGGCGCGTCGCTTTCGTGCATCAGGGTGGCCATCTGTTTGAGAAGCCGCAGCTCGGTTTCCGGTTCGTCAATGGGGTGAAGCTCATGGGGGTCCTCATCCAGATTGAAAAGCAGGGAGCCGTATCGCCAGGGGTTCATCCATATCGACGCGGCGGGAATCTTCATCTCGCTGACGCCTTTGGTGAAGGTGAAGGGTTCCGATTTTTCCCAGTGCCGCAGTTCTGTGACATCGAATCTGGAGCGCATATGCGTGGGCATCAGGGTGTATTCCTCAAGCGGCTGGTTCGATTCGTTGCATGCGGCCCGCATATAGACATAATGTCCATCCGTGATGTTGACATGTCCGCCGTGCACCCCGAAGAGGGCTGCCTGATGGATGCTTCTGTTGTCCGACAGCACTTCGGACAAGTCGCGTCCCTGCATGTCGGCAGTCGGTTCCAACCCGAAGTATTCAAGAAGCGTCGGGGCGATATCTATGGTCTGTGCAAGTGCGTCCCGCCTCAGACCACTGAGTTTCAACCGGGGGTCCCATAGAAACATGGGGAGATGAACAAGCTCGTTGAACCACGGCTGAACCGATTTCGCCCACCACCCATGCTCTCCGAGAAGAAAACCATGGTCGGTGATGACGAACAGCATGGTGTCGTCCCACATGTCGTGCCCATCCATGAAATCGAGTACACGACCAAGAGAATGGTCGCACATGGAAACGAGCGAAGCATATTGCAGCCTCACCTGTCTGACGACTTCGTCGGACTCGATGACCTTCGCATAATCAGGCCAGTCCTCGGTGGAATTCGGATCCTTGTCCTTATACAGTTTCTGATAGGCCTCCGGAACGAAAAACGGTTCGTGCGGATCGAACATCTCGATCTGAACCATCCAATCGTTCTCATCGACATTGTGCTCGAGAAACTCCATGCCCGCGTCCATCGTCTTCGTCTGCGGATGGGCCGTTTCGCTCACGCCCGTGTAGGCGCGATTCACGGCATCCTGCTTTTTTATCTGCGGGCCTCCGCTTGCCCGATAGGCTCCGACATCTCCTTTCCATGGGTCTCCTTCCTGCCCGCGGAAGAACTCCCACGTCGAGTATCGTTCGTGGTAGGTTGCACCGCCATCCTCCCAATAGTGGGGGTGGTCCGAAACCAGATGGGTGTAGACTCCATGCTCCTTGAGAATCTGGGGCATGGAGTCGTCAAATGGCTCTAGCGGCCCCCACGAACGGTGCAGAAAATTGTACCTGCCCGAATGAAGTTCGCGCCGTGCGGGAATGCACGGCATCGATCCGGCATAGAAATTGTCGAACGTCACGGCTTTGTGGGCGAGCCTCGCAAAATTGGGGGCGTTGACGACCGTATCTCCATATGGCGGCAGCATATGCCGATTCAGGCTGTCGAACATGAGAATAATTGCTCTTTTCATTGTTTCCTTTCTCATTCATTCGGCGAATCCTCGCCGAATGCAGGTATATAGGGACGTGGATCGGCTCGATCGTCCAAGGATTGGATGATTTGTCTAAGCTCCTCGACGCGTTTGATATGCAAATCCATTGACTCCGCACCTTTTTTGTGCGACCACTCGGCCAGAATATCCGCCAGATGAGGGTTGGGAAATTTCCCAAAATCCTGGTAGCGGTTGCGTTTTCTGTATCGTGCGACCTGGCTTTTCCTCACCTCCAGCTCGGTGTCGATGATGCCCAGCAGCTGCTCTTTTGTGAGAAAAGCACCGAAATTGATACGGACGTCAAATTGAGGATCCAGAAACCGCGAGGGCGGGACGTACGTGCCGCTGAGCCAATCGAGAAAGAGAGTGTAGCCTTTTTCCGTTATCGAGTAGACCCTTGCCCGACGGGGGTTTGGCTCCTGCGCGAGTTCAGAGGTGGCCAGACCCTTGTGCTCCATTGTGTCCAGAGTTCGATATATTTGGCTCATCTGCGTATTGGAACGCAGGAACCGGCCGAAATTGTCGAAATACCTTTTGATGCTATATCCGGTCCTTGGCTCGTAGGCGAGCAAGCCCAATAAAAAATACTGAAGGTTCAACGTATATCTCCAAAATTTCTCGTCACCGTTAACGTAGATATGTTTTTGATTGGAAAAACCACAACTCATTATATGACACTTGTGGCATATTGTCACATCGGCTGTTCTCCGCGCATTCCGAGATGTATCCGCAGCCGCAGGACGTAGATCCGGCGGAAACCGCCGACGACGACGCGTGGGCCACCTCGCCCCCGATCGGATCGAACACGTACCGAACGACACACGGAACACGTTCGGGTTTGGCCTCGTCGCCGTGCCGACGAGGGGCGGGCGATGTCATGCCCGGAGTACGGCACTCGAGTGGATTGCACCGACTCGCACGGTCGCGACCGGCGGATCCATGACCGCCCGTGGCGCCCTCACCGATCGTTTCGGCAGACGCCGAGCGATGGCGGTCGGCCCGATCACCCCTGATGCGGCGAGTTTTCCCGCTCGGCTGGTGACGTGAGGCGCGGCAGCTTGTCGGCGACGTCATCGCCGTCAGCATACGAGGGGATCTGGCCGAGGGGACGGCGTCGGAAGGCCCCTCCCGCACCCCGGGCCGACGCCCCGCACATCTGATCGCTGTATCGCAGTGGGCCGACGCTCAGCAACCCGGGACGATGCTCAGCAGCCCGGGGGAAGGCGGACCTGCATGATCGCACCGGGAGTCACCGAGTACTCGGCGACGCTGCGACCGGCGAACCGGCCGACGCGGCGGGGATCCGCCAGCAGCCCTCCCATGACGGCTCCCACCGGTATGATGCCGGCCGGGTCTCGAAGAAGGGGCGTGAGCACCTCGCGGCTCTGGTTGAGCGGCGGGCGGCGCGCGACGGCGTTCGCGACGGCGCACAGAACGGCTCGACGGGTTCCCGCGCGTTCGGCGGCACCGAGGGCGATGGCCATCGTGGAGCGCGTTCGGATTCCGGGGCGCGCGATCAACGGGCGCCGTGGAAGCCGGCCGCCGTCCGCCAGGGCCATCAGCAGTGCGGGAAGGCTGACGCCGGCCGCCGCGGCGTTGCCGGGCTCGATCATGCGGGGATTGCATTCGATGAACAGCGGATGGCCGCCGACATGCAGATAGTCGAGGGTCAGACCGCCATGCCATGCCAGTGCCGTGCCGAGGGTGCGTATGGCGTCAAAGGCTTCGGGATGAGACACGCTGATCCGCGCGGCTGCGCTGCCTCCGGCCCCGGAGGTCAGCAGCTCGCTCGCAGCCGAGCCGATGAGCCGACCGTGGTCGAAGACGCCTTGCACCTGGGCGTACCGGCCCGGAGCCTCGGCTTGAATCATAAGATCGCCGTGACGGTGAAGCCGAATCCATGCGGCCTCGGATTCGGCCTTGTCATGGACGTGGATGACACCGCGTCCCGCGGTGGAATAGGCGGATTTGAGCCATACCGGGAAGCCCAGCGCGGATATGTCATCGAGCGTGGAAACCGTGCGCCAGGCCGGTTGCGGAAGACCGAGTCCGTCGAGCGTGCGGGCGAACGCCACCTTGGACTGCACGCGGTCGAAAGCGGCTATATCAGCCACCGGAGGATTCGCATGAGGCAGCAGATGGCGCCCGGCGGCGAAAAGCCACGCCTGCTCATGGGATGGCAGCAGCGCCGCGAAGCGACCGGTGCGCATAAGCGCGTCCACCGCGCGAAGATAACCCGCAGGATCCGACGAGGGGATCGGCGAACGGTGCACGGCACGACACCAGCGGCTGAACCGGGCGAGCGGCCATGCCTCCGGGGAGAGGACCTCGACCCCGACTCCAGCCGGCCCAAGCACGCCCAGAATCTCGCGGGCGGTCAGGCTGGATCCCTCGGAAAGCAGGACGCGTGGTCTCGACGTCGCCCTCATTGGTGAATCTCCCGACAGGACAGGCCCGCACGACCAGGGAGAAACGCCCCGAGACCGGCCACGACGAAATCGACGACCATCCTCTCATCGGCGTCCGTCAGCGCTGTGGAGAAGCGTCCGGTCGCCTGTCCTGCCGCCACCGCCAGCACGGTGCTCGTCAGGATGCGCTCAACGGTGACGACATGCTCGTCGCGAACGCCGATTCGCCGGAGCACCTCATGGAACTGGGAACGACGGGCACGCGCGGACGGAGTGTTCACGGGCCGGGTCAGCAGAAGCATGGAAACGGCGGGATGGCGACGGGCGAGATCCGTCGCGACAGTCACGAACCGCTCGACGATCCGCTCGGGGTCCGATGCATCGGACCGGGGCATGGCCACGGCGAGTTCGTCGATCAGCAGCTCGACCAGCCCGTCGAGCAGGTCATCCTTGTCGCGAACGTGTCGGTACAACGCCATCGGCGTGACATTCAGGCGCCGCGCAACAGCCGGCATCGTCACCCCGTCGAGGCCGTTCTCGTCCGCCGCGCCCAGCGCCGCGGCCAGAACCGCACCGCGGCTTATGCACACAGGTCTTCCCATCGTCGCCTCCCGTAAGTATATGACATATACTAACACCACAAGCCCCATCCCGTCGCCACGCGCAGCGGCCTTCCGAATCAGTGCAGGCGCTTTGCATCGGTCGTCTGCGCCATCGGCGTCCGGACAACGGCCCTGCCGCAGGCGGAGGCCCGCCACATCCGGCCCTGTGCCGTTCACCAGGCACCCATGGCCGCAGAAGACCCGTCCGCGGAGAGATCACATCGGTCCGGAGAGCAATCGGACCCCGAATGGCCGTGCCGTGGCCTAATCTGAGTGGTGGAGGAGTTCCGCCGCGAATCGAACAGCCGAACGTCCCCTCCTCGCACAATTCAATATCGTCATCCCACAGAGCCCGATGCCCTGATCCGAACATCCCACGCGATCGCGAATCGGCCCGGAGACGGGCATCACCAGAGAGGCAAGGAACCAGCATGACCGAAGAATCCACGCAGAACGAGCGACCCTCCATCCCGCAGGCGCCGGGGGACGCATTCAATTCTCCGATCGGCCTGGCCGATCCGCAGATCGCGCACCTGCTCGACGCCGAGCTCCGACGTCAGCAGGAGGGTCTGGAGATGATCGCATCCGAGAACTTCGTGCCGAAGGCCGTTCTGCAGGCGCAGGGATCCGTGCTGACCAACAAATATGCCGAAGGATACCCGGGACACCGCTACTACGGGGGCTGCGAGGTCGTGGACCAGATCGAGACGCTGGCACGGGAGCGTGCGAGGCAGCTCTTCCATGCCGACTATGTGAACGTCCAGCCCCATTCGGGTGCGCAGGCGAACGCCGCCGTCTACCAGGCTCTGGTCAAGCCCGGTGACACGATCCTCGGCCTGGCTCTCGACCATGGCGGCCATCTGACGCACGGGATGAAAATCAATTTCTCCGGACGCTTCTACCACGCCGAATCCTATGGGGTCGACCCCCAGACGTTCCGCATCGAACCCGAGATCATCCGCCAACGCGCCTTGCAGACGCACCCCAAACTGATCATCGGGGGCTGGAGCGCATACCCGCGCATCGAGGATTTCAAGGCCATGAAGGAGATCGCCGACGAGGTGGGAGCGAAATTCTGGGTCGACATGGCTCATTTCGCCGGCCTGGTCGCCGCGGGCCTGCACCCCAGCCCCGTCCCCTACGCCGATGTCGTCTCCTCCACCGCCCACAAGACCCTGGGAGGCCCCCGGTCCGGTTTCATCCTGGCCAAGGAGGAATACGGCAGAAAACTCAATTCCAGCGTGTTCCCGGGAGAGCAGGGAGGACCGTTGATGCACATCATCGCGGCGAAGGCCGTGGCCTTCCGGATAGCCGGCACCAGCGCCTTCAAGGCCCGCATGGAACGAACACTGGAAGGTGCGCGCATACTGGCCGACAGGCTCAACGCGGATGATGTGAAGGCCAACGGGATCACCGTGCTCACCGGCGGGACGGACGTGCACCATGTGATCGTCGATTTGCGCAACAGCGAGCTCGACGGTCAGCAGGGCGAAAATCTTCTTGCCGAGTGCGGCATCACCGTGAACCGCAACACCGTGCCGTTTGACCCCCGGCCGGCCTCCGTGGCATCCGGCCTGCGCATAGGCACCGCCGCACTGGCGACCAGAGGCTTCGCCTCGCGGCAATACGAGGAGGTGGCCGACATCATCGGCACGGCGCTTGCCTCAGGGCCGGCTGCCGACACCGATGCGCTGAAAGCCCGTGTCCACCGTCTCGTACAGGACTTCCCCCTTTATCCGGGCCTCGACCAGATCGACTGAGGATCGGACTCCGTGATTCTTTTCAGGCTTCGGGGTCCGAAAAGAATCACGGACATGCCGTGGAGTATGTGTCGGCGCAGCGTCCCTGCACAAAGCCACCATGCGAAGGGGACACCCGTCGGACAATCCCGCGACGACGGAAGTCAGCGCCCCTTGCCGAAGGCCCGTAGCCGCACGCCATTCCAGTCGGCGCTCACCGTCAAAGGCGTGGCCGCGTTCATCCCGGCCGTTTTCGCCGCGGATTGCACGGTGCTCGAGCTCGCCGCCCCGGAACGACCCGGCTTGGGGGTGAGAACCCACAACGGCCCGTCGTCGCCGACCATCGTGGAGGCGTCTACGATCGTGTCGGAAAGCGCGTCCTCGTCATCACCGTCTCGCCACCAGATAATGGCCCCGTCAATCGCGGAATCGTAATCCTCGTCGACCAGCTCCTCACCGGTCAGCTTTTCGATTTCCGACCGGATCGACTCATCCACGTCGTCATCCCACATCCACTCCTGCACGATGTCTCCGGATTGGAAACCGAACTCTTCAGCGTTTTGAAATGCCGTTTCACTCACGATGCACAATATACCAAGAGCGTACGAACATATTCGTGAACGCCATGCCGGACACACGGCGTTCCCGCTCGGCGCGCCGTCGCCCTCACCACTATCGCGCGGTGCAACGGGGCAGGCTCCGGGCCTGTCCCGCACCGATGGCAACGATCGCATCGTAGGCGTCCCGCAGCGTCGAGACCTTCACGTCGCGCAAACCGCGCGGAACATGCCCGACCACCTCGTCACAGTTCGACGCGGGCGCAAGGAACCAGGTCGCCCCGTCCCGTCGGGCTCCGAGCATCTTGAGCCGGATCCCCCCGATGGCTCCCACCTTGCCGGCGGTGTCAATGGTTCCCGTGCCCGCTATCGTGGCATCCCCCGCCTCGTCGCGCGGGGTGAGCTTGTCGATGACACCCAGGGCGTACATCATGCCGGCGGACGGGCCGCCGATGTCGTCGATATGCATCGACACCTTCACCCCCGTGGTCTTCACCCCCAGCGTGCGAGCATATGAAAGGGCGGCGCCGGCCGCCGAATTCTGGGAGCCCTTCATCTGGCCCTCGGACTCCTTGCGGTATTCGGCCGCGCTCTGCCCGGCCTGGAAAACGGCCTCTCGAGGGATCACGCTCTCATGGGGGTCGATCCACCCCCACAGCGTCTGCGCATTGGTGACGGGGTACCCTGGTATTCCCACGGCGTTGACGGTGACCAGCAGCAGCTTGCCGGTGTCGGTGTGGGATGGGGCTCCGCTCAGGGAGATCACGGCCTTGCCGCCATTGCTGCCGAGCACGTTCTGAGTCGGCCCCGGGGATTCGACCACATAGGCTCCCGGCAGCACAAGGACAAGCACGCAGAGGACGACGCAGAACAGGCCCGCGAGATACTTCGCGTTATGGCCGGTGATGTAGTGCAGGCACCGGCCGAGGAACGCCCCGATGCGCGAGACGACGGTGGCCTCTTCGTCCGGGGCCGCGCAGTGGCGTTCGGGTTCTTTCGAATGCAGTATGGGCATAGTGCACATACTAGGCCCAGCGGCACCCGTGAATCTGGGAAGGCCACCTCTCTGCCGGAAAACGGCGGCGGCCCGGGAAAGCCGCATCGCCCCTCCCCTCCGCGATGTCCGGCATATATCCCTAAGCGAAACAATCCCAGGTTGGGGGAGATTAGTATGGTACTACCGGCATAGACGGCAAGAACAAAGGATAACGGGTTATGGACGAGAACGCGATTCATCAGTGGCTCATTGAATGCTTCGGCCCGATACAGGGCGAAATGGCATGGAATCAACTCTCTCAGCTTCCCGAAGCGGTGCGCGACCAGCTGATGAGCCAGGATCCCAGCAAGCTTCCCAAGCCCGCGGACGTGCAGTCCCTTATGCAGGCCTTCACCGCCGGAGGCCTCAATTCGATGGGAGATATGCAGCGAACGGTTGAGCAGGGACCGATCAATGCCAAGCTCGCCTCCTCGATCGCGTTGCAGCAGGCGAACGACGACAGCTCGCAAAGCACCGTGAACGCCCAGGAGGGCGATGCGGCGCGCCGCGCCCTGAGCGAGGCGAACCTGTGGCTGGACACCGTCTCCGACTTCGACCCCGCACCCGGGGAACCCCAGCTCCTCACCCGCGCCGACTGGGTGAACGGGACGCTGGACGCCTGGGCCAAGTTCTCAGCGCCCGTGGCGGAATCGATGAACAACGCCCTGGCTTCGGTTATGTCCGAGCGTCTGGGCGGATTGGGCGACGGCCAGATATCCGGCATGTTCGCCGGCCCGATCCCCATCCCCATTCCCGAGGGGATGAAGGACCCGGCGCAGCTCATGAAGCTTTTGGGAAACACCTCCTTCGCCATGCAGCTGGGGCATGCCGCGGGCGATCTGTCGCATGAGGTACGCGGCAGCTTCGACCAGGGAATCGCCCTGCTGAAGAACCCCGCGGGAGCTCTGATCGTCCAGAACGCGGTCGAATACGCGACGACGCTGGAGATCGATCGTGCCGAGGTCCTGTCGTTCCTGGCCCTGCAGGAGGTCGCCCATGCGAGGCTCTTCGCGAATGTTCCCTGGCTGATGCCGCGCTTCGAGGCGCTTATCGGCAAGTACGCCCGGGGCATAAGCATCGATCTGGACGCCATGGAGGAGCAGCTGCGCGACGCGGGAGCAATGGATCCCGAGTCCATTGCCGGGGCGGTCAATCTCACCAAGGTCGGAATCCCGGACACCCCCGAGCAGCGCGAGGCCCTTTCCAGCCTGGAGACCATGCTCGCTTTGGTGGAGGGCTGGGTCGACACGGTCACGTGGAACGCCGGAATGGCGCACATCCCCCATATCGAGCAATTGCGCGAGATGCTGCGGCGCGAAAGGGCCGTGGGAGGACCTGCCGAACGCACCTTCGAATCGCTTCTCGGCATGCAGCTGCGCCCCAAGCGCATGCGTGAGGCCGCGGCACTGTGGGAGAGGATCGGAACGACGCAGGGCTCCCAGAAAAGAGACGCCCAGTGGTCGCACCCCGACCTGCTTCCCGTTCTTCCACCGGCGGCATCGGATCAGGAGGTCGAGGGCACCGGCCCCGCGTCGGGTTCGACGATTCAGGCCGCAGATACGAAGCCGGCCGGGAAAAAAGCCATCGACTGGGATGCGGAACTGAGCAAGCTGCTGGATTCCGACGGGCAGACCGGCGGCGATGCTGCGGCAAGTGACGATGCACCGGCGAACAACGATACCGGCGCAAACGGCGCCGCACACGCAGACGGGGCGCAGGAAGCGAAGGGCGACGCTGTCCGGCATCCCGCCGGTGGGCACGACCCTCGCCGCGCCGAAACCGGGAACGCCGGCACACCCGCAGACACCACGGACTCGGACGACGGCAACGGGACGGCGCATGACGGCGACAGCCACAGGAACGATGGCGGCGAATCGGATGATGGCGGCGAGAGCCGGTAATTGACCGCCCGCTCGGAGCTCCACCCGTGCGAGTTCGCCGGTTGCTCCGCTGTGCCTCTCCTGGCCTTTTTACGCCATGCCCCGGGCACTTGCGACGCCACAATCGTAGCGGGTATCCGGCTCCGGAGGACTAGCGGAGGAATCTGCTTGCCGTTCGTGACATCGAGGTGGTCTCGTCCTTGCGCCTCGCATACGACAGATACAGCGAGTCCTGGGCGCGCGTCACGGCGACGTACATGAGCCGTCGCTCCTCCTCAAGGGCGTCCGAGGATGACGGTGATCCGTACGGGATCAGTCCCTCCGAACATCCGATGACGAAAACATGGCGGAACTCCATTCCCTTGCATGCATGGATCGTCGAAATCGTGACGCTGGTGGAGTCCGAACGGGCCTGAAGGGATTCGATAAGCGCCTCCCGGGCTTCGGAGGCCTCGTCCACCGCGGAGCCGTGCCAGCCGGAATCCCTGCGCACCCGATAGCGCAGCCCCGCCTCCCGAAGAGCCCTGCAGACGGCGTGCTGCTGTGCGTTGATCCTCGTGAGAACGGCGAAGTCGGACAGCCTCGCGCCCTGCGCGGTCATATGAACCATTCTGGCTACTATTCCCCTCGCCTCCTGGAGGTCGTCGTCATACACGGTTCTCGCCACACGAACCCCGCTCCGCCGGACGGGGACGAGCGTGAGATAGTCGTCGCGAATGGGGGATGCGGAGAGCACCCGGTTCGCGTAGTTCACCACCGGCGGAACGGAACGATAGTCGTTGTTCAGACTGATATCCGCGCTCACCGGAGCGAACTCATCGGCGAAGTGGATCAGATCGTAGCTGCTCGCCCCGGCGAACGAATAGATGGTCTGGGCCGGGTCCCCCACGACGCACACATTGCGATTTCCGCCCAGCCACAGCCGCATGAGGTGGTGCTGCAAAGGAGAGACATCCTGATACTCGTCGACGGTCAGCCAGCCGATGGACGAGCGGATGGCGGCCGCGGCCTCGTCGAAGGCGTCGAGAACGTGACAGGCCATAAGCAGGATGTCGTCGAAGTCGATCTGCGAGCGCGCCGCCTTCTCCTGCTCGTAGGCGCCATAGACATCGGCGAAGCGCCCCGGGTCCAACGGGGCCGGAGGCTCCCGGTGGACCGACGCACAGACCATCGGATAATCGTCGGGGGCGATGAGCGATATCTTGCACCAGTTGATTTCGGCCAGCACGGCACGCACCTGGTCGTCGGCGAACTCGTTGTTGTCGACCCGCCGTATCGCACGGCGAGCAAGATCGTTGGAATCGCCGACCATATGCGGGAAGGGCGCATCGCACACGTCGGACCAGACCCGACGAAGCTGGTGCAGCGCCGCCGAATGGAACGTCGAGGCGGTGACGCTGTCGCCCACCCCCAGCGCCGCGAGGCGCGAGCGCATCTCCGCCGCGGCCTTGACGGAGAAGGTCACGGCGAGCGCACGTCCCGGTTGCCACTCCCCTTTCGCGCAGGCGTAGGCGATTCGACGCGTGATGGTCCGCGTCTTGCCCGCCCCGGCACCGGCGACGATGCGCACCGGCCCCTGCAGCGTCGTCGCCGCCTGGAGCTGGGCCTCGTCCAACCCGTCGAGAATTGCCTCAGAAGATGAATCCATACCCCCATTGTGTCAGCCACACTGTCCCGGGAGCGCACATTGGTGGCGCTCGTAGCCACCAGGGCGCCCGATGAACTCGTTTTACGGCGATTCGTGTATTAGTGTGGAACTTGTGAATCAACGAAGCAAGCTTATGTTGGCAGCCCTCACCTCGGCGGCCATGCCGAGCATCGCCGTGGCCGGAGTGCGCGACAGCGAACAGTCCAACGCCACGGACGAGTCGTATGGCATAGCTCAGGCCGTCGTACAGGACGCCGCCGGGAAACTCTACGATGTCCTGACATGCGACACCGACAAGGGACGCGCACGCCTGAGGAGCAGGGTTCACGCCGCACAGACGCTTGAATTCGCCAAGGATCCGGCGGGTCTGGGATTCGGTCTCGACCGTGTGCTTGCGTTTGAGCCGGGTGAGGACGACCAGTCCGTCACCGGGAGCAACGCCGTGGTCGTGGCGGTGCACCACGACGGCGAGTCCCGACCGCTTGGCCTGCTGACCCTGGATGACTGCTCAAGCGTGGGAACGGCGATAGGCGCCATTCACCGTCTTCGCCCTGGATTCCTCAAGGAGAACAGGTACCCCGTGTTCACCACCGGGCAGATTCGCGCCCAGCTGACATCATGGATCAAGCGCCTCCAGCAGGCGGGTCACATACCGGCGGAGATAACCGGCAGCTGGTCACGGATCCTGGAGACGGAAGGATTGTGGTCATTCTCCACCTGCCCCGTCCATGGAGGGTTCAGCGACGGCGACTTCCTCTTCTCCGGATCGGCGATCACGGCGGTGACCAACTGGCAGGACATGCAGGTGAACGATCCCGCCCGCGACCTCGCATGGGTCTTCTCCAAGCTTGATGAGGGCCACCGCAATGCCGTCATTTCCGCATACGGTCGCATGCTGGGGGCCCGCCTCGACGATCTGATCATGCTGCGCGCCAATCTGTGGCTGCAGATGGAGCAGGTCGGTGAATTCATCCAGGCGCTCAATGCGGCGGACAACATGAAGATCATGCAGTTCAAGGCTCAGGTGGAGCGTCTCGCGCATCAGCTCAGCGACGTCACGCGGCATACGGCACGGCCATCGGGGGTCTCCTCCGGCATCGGCCGCTCCGCCTCGGAGCAGGGTCCCTCCACCATCACCGTCGGCACCCTTCTGGGGGAATCGGATCGGCGGGGGGCGGCGGCCCCACGACAGAACAGCCTCGCGGGAGCGGGTGCGGCCCCCACCGTGGCGGACGTCCCGGCGGGGGCCCGTCCCGATGCCCCGGAGAACAGGGCGTCGTCGTCCGGCAGCCTGCCGGACGACGACGCGACGGGGGAATCGGACAGAACCGGGTCCTCTCAGATAGCCCAAAGCTTCGCCCCCGATCCCGATTCGACCGCGGACAGACCCGTGCAGCGCGCCCGCGACGACGGCGATCGACCATCGTCGTCCGCCACCATCGCCCTTGCCATGCTGGACGAGGAATCGATCGCCTCTCAGGATGCGACCGGTCAGACCAGAATCCCCCACGTCGCCCACCAGTACGTAAGCGTCCGCAATCTTCACGGGCAGACTCCCGGCATGGCGAATCCGGATGCAACGGCATCCGCGTCCCGGGAGCGGGCGGCGGATGCGCGCGACGCCGATCCCGCCACGGTGCTCATCCCCCTCCTCGAGCGCGAGGAGCGGGCGATACGCGACGCGCAGGCGGGCTTGGACGAGTACAAGGCCGTTCATCATGTCGACCGCTCGGGCGTCATCGCCCCGCAAGACGCAGATCAGCACGACGATGACCGAGACGCGGCGGCCCCCCGCAGGCACGATGACGCCCCCGGAGGGGACGACACGAACGAGACAGCCCCGACGACCCCGTCAACGCCATCAACCCCGTCAACGCCGAAGGCGTAACCCCGCCGTTGCGGGCACAATATTCAACGGAACAACTATTGGAACACGACACAACAGGAGTACATATGGACATCGAGCTGGGCATTCAGAACGTGACGCGACCCGTGAACTTCACCATGAACGACACTGCGGAAAACGTCAGCGCCCTTATCGCCGATGCTGTGCAGAATTCGAAGACCATCGATCTGACCGACACCAAGGGCCGTCACATCATCGTTCCGGGCAAGGCGCTCGGATACGCGCTCATCGGTTCGGAGACGAAGCATGCCGTCGGATTCGGAGCCCTGTAGCCCCCGCGCTGCAGATCCTCCCTGCGGTACTGCGGATTTCACGGCTGTCCCCGGAGGGGCATGATGCCGCTGACGGGGCCTATTGGCACAGCCCATGGTCAGATTCCACGGGAACCATGGCCGCGGGAGGCTGTCGATCGCCGCGCGGTCCCTCAATCATATGGCGTGACACATCTCCCCGGACATGTCACGCCTTCTACTGTCTACTGTCCATCACGGGATTCCATGTCCGTCGTGTCGCACAGAACGCCCCGGCGCCTGATCTCGCGAACGGTTTCCTCATCGGTGAGGTTCTCCCCCAGCCTGTTCGGTTTTCCGGAACCATGCCAGTCGGAGCCGCCGGTGACGAGCAGATTCCACCGCTGTGCAAGACGCAGCAGCCGCATCCTCTGGCGGGGTGGATTGCCCCGATGCCACACCTCCAGCCCGTCGAGACCCTGCTCGACCAGCCGCTCGATCTGGTCGTCGGAGAGCAGCGTGGTGTTGCGGCTGGGATCGCCCGGATGAGCTATGACACTCACTCCCCCGGCCCTCTTCACCGTCCGGACGACGTCGTCCGCCGCAGGCGACGGTGTGGGAATGTAATATCTGCTCGTTCCGCTCACTATTCCGCCGAAGGCCTGGGATCGCGTGGCATAGACCCCGGCGGCGACCAGCGCATCGGCGATATGAGGTCTGCCGATGGTTGTGTTGTCGCCCTCCCTGACCTGGGCGAGCACGTCGTCCCAGGTTATCGGGTAGTCGTGGGAGATGGACTCCACCATGCGCTTCGTCCGAGCGATTCGCGCGGCGCGCGTGGCCTCGAACATGCGCGCGATATGCATCTCACCGGGATCAAACTGGAAGGCAAGCATATGCACCGACACGTCGTCGTCCTCCGCCGTGATCTCGGTGCCCAGCAGCAGCGGGAGCCCGTTCCTCCGCGCGGCCTGCCGCGCCTGCCCCCAGCCGCTGGTGGTGTCATGGTCGGCGATGGCGACACCCAGGAGACCGGCCTCCCTCGCCCGCACGATCAGGGTCCGCGGCGTTTCCGTGCCATCGGAGAACACCGTGTGGCAATGGATGTCCCATCCCGTGCGCACAGGATCACGCATATCATCAACACGAGTCATACGACCATCGTAAACTGAATCACAGGTAAGCAGTAACCGGCGGCGACACACCACGCCGCGAACGGGACGGCGCCGATTCACCGGCGACGTCCACCGACACCAGCGAAAAGCGGTAAGGATATGACAGACACATCTCTTGATTCCACGCCTGAGAGCGACGGCAACCACGGCACGGACCACGGCGGAGGCATGCACGCAACGCCGGGACGCGGGCTGCGGGGCTGGCGGCACGGCAGCACATGGCTGTATCTGGTCATGCTCGCCAGCTCGGGGCTGGCCCTCATCGTCTCCCTGGCGCTGTCCGCGGAGACCCTGGAGCTGGCCCGGCACCCCCGGCAGCTTCTGTCCTGCGACGTGAACAAGACCGTCTCCTGCTCGACGGTCGCCGAGGCCTGGCAGGCGGAGATAGTCAAAATCGGCGGTCTGAGCTTTCCGAACGCGTTCTTCGGCATAGCGGCCGAAAGCATCTTCGTCACGCTTGCCGTGATCGGGCTCGCGAGGATCGCGGTGCCGCGCTGGTTCGCCGTGTGCACGTGGGCCGGCGGCCTGTGCGCGCTGCTCTACGCGTACTGGCTGTTCGAACAGTCGCTGTTCGTGATCAACGCCCTGTGCCTGTGGTGCCTGACTCTTATGTTCGCGACGACCATCCAGTTCATGGCGCTCTCCCACGCCACCGTCAGCGTGCAGCGGGTGAGCCGCAGCGAGGGTCTGCGCTCCTACTTCCGCCTGCATTACGATCTGATGGTCGACGTGCTGTGGATCGTCATTCTGATCGCCATCATCCTTCTCAGGGACGGATCCGGCATCTTCGCCTAGCGCGGGGACCCCTGCAGCTCGATCTTCCCGACGATCCGCGCGCCTCCCGTCAAACGGACACGCCCCTGCGAAAGATCCTCTCCGGAGGAAACGCCGACGCGGACATGGCCTCCCCGCACGGCGATGCCCCATTCCCCCACGCCCGTCAACGCATGCAACGTCGCCGCGGTGGCGCACAGTCCCGTGCCGCAGGACAGCGTCTCGCCGCACCCGCGTTCGTTCACCCGCATGAAGGCCGACCCCGCGCCGCCCTCCCCGAGGGACGTCACCTGGACGAACTCCACATTCTGGTCGCCGGGAATCGACGGGTCGACCACCGGCTTCGTCCCCACGTCCAGCACCCGCACCTCGGGCAGGGTCGACTCCCGCACCAGACGCGCAAGTGCGGGCGGGACCTCGCCCGAATCCGGAACACCCAGGATGCTGACCACGTGGGGGTTCCCCATGTCCACATAAGTGCCGGGGGCCGTGCCCGTCACGCCCGGAACCGCGACCTGGTACTCCCCGATAGGCCCGCATCGGAACCCGCCGATGTCCACCGTGAACACGCTGTCCCCCAGGAGCGGATCGTCGCCCTGTGCCACGACGTGCTTGACGCCGGCGCGTGTGCCAAGATCCCATTCCGATCCGATGCCGGTGCCCAGCAGGCCGCAATGCTGAGCGAACAAGGTAATCGCCCGCGTGCCGTTTCCGCACATCTGCGCCACACTGCCGTCGGCGTTGCGGTAGTCCATGAACCATTCGGCTTCGGCCATGCCACGGTCGCATCCCCCCGAGCCGGAGGAGACATCCCTGACGAATCCGGGGCGGGTCAGCCGGAGCAGGCCGTCGGCGCCGATGCCGAAGTGCCGGTCGCACAGCCATCGAATCTCCTGCGGCGTCGGCTCGAATTCACCGTCCGGATCGGCGTACATCACGAAATCATTGCCGGTCGCCTGCGCTTTGAAAACCTGTGTGGGTACACTCATGGTTTGAAGACTACACGCATCGACGCAATGCCGTCACCCGTGCGTTCAATGCGCAGAATATGCGCATATTCACCTGCACGCACCAATCAGGGAACGTCCGCGGCCCTAGACTGCAAGGTGGCTGGGCGTCGATGTGCACGCAACGGTGGCATCCGTACGCGACGCCCGATATCGAAGGAGTCGACCGATGGCATCAACCGCACCAATTGGAGTTTTCGATTCGGGTCTCGGGGGCATCTCCGTGGCCCGTCAGATCCACAGGGACATGCCGCATGAGCACATCCTGTATTTCGGCGATTCGGCGAACGCGCCCTACGGCACCAAGACTCCGCAGGAGGTGAGAACCCTGTCTTCGGCGATCGTCGAGCGATTCATGGCCAGGGGGGTGAAGGCCGTGGTCATCGCCTGCAATACGGCCACCTCGGCGGCAGTCAACCAGCTTCGGGACCAGTACAGCATCCCCATCATCGGAATGGAGCCCGCCCTCAAAGTCGCCTGTGACAGGGGCCATGGGAATCCTCAGCGCATCATCGTGGCAGCGACCCCGCTGACCCTGCGCGAGAAGAAGTTCTCGGCGCTGATGAGCCGCTTCGAATCATCCCACGTCATTTTCCGCGAACCCTGCCCGGATCTCGTGGAGATCGTCGAGCACGGCCAGCTCGACGACCGTGACCTCATCATGGAAACCCTTCACCGATACTTTGACCACTACGATCTCGCCACAATCGACTCCATAGTGCTGGGATGCACGCACTTCGTGTTCTTCCGCAGCTATTTCGAGCGCCTGGCGCCCTCCTCGACGGCCATCATCGACGGGAACGAGGGAACGGCACATCATCTGGAGGTCGTTCTCGAATCCTGGGGTAAGCTCGCACCGGCGCATGCCACCGGCAGGGTGGATCTGTCCAACTCCGACACGAGTGAGCGTATGACGCGGCTCGCGCGTTCTCTGCTTACGGCGTAGTCCGGGACCGGTGGCGGCATATGACATCACCGGATGCACTCCCAGGACAAGTCGTCCGTCAACGGAACATGCCCGTACCCCATCGCACCTCGACACGCACATCCCGACACACACATCCCACCGATCGCGTCCCGCCCTCTGGGGTCTGTCTCGTCAAGTGTGTAACTGCTGGTTTTCATTGGTGTTCCCCGCCGTGCGACCGGTGGTCTGCGAAGGGGACAAGCGAACGCGTCCGACGCGGGCTTCCGCCTAGCCGCCCATCGTATCCGGTCCCCGCCTGTGGGGTCGGGCGAGCGGACGGCCGGGTAGAGGCGTTCCAGTGCGGCCTGCTCGTTGGGGAGGTGCCCGCGCGCCCGGACGGAACGGCGGAACCTGGCGTTCGGACTCTCGATCGCGTTGGTCGAGCGGTCTACCGTACCAGCCATTGTCCCGGTCGGCATGCTCACCGTCTCCTCCCTCCGATCCACTGAATCGGCAATCAAAGCCAATTACACACTTTTCATGACATTCCCCACTACACATCTAACCATGCCAAGAGTCAACACAATATCGGGGTCGGAGCACAGGGTTAAGCACGGGTGGAGCGTGGCGCGGGCGTGTGGGGTGAGAGGCGGGTTGTGTTCTTCCTCCTCCGTGCGTAAGCTTCGAAGAAGGTTGGAAAAGGGGTTGTTATGGTTTCGACGGCGTTGATTGATGTGGGTGGCGGCTTCCGGGCCATATTCGGGGCGGGGGTGATGGATCGCTGCCTTGACGACGGCGTCTCCTTCGATCACTGCTACGGGGTGTCGGCAGGAAGCGCCAACATGGTGTCCTTCATAGCGAAGCAGCCCGGCAGGGGGCACAGGTTCTACACGGACTACGCGTTCCGCAAGGAATACGCGAGCGTCAATAATTTCATCAGGGACCGCAACTTCGCGAATCTCGACTACGTCTATGGGACGCTGTCGAACCATGACGGCGAGTACCCGGTGGATTTCGACGCATTCGAGGCCAATCCGACCGGCTTCACCGTGGTGGCATGCAATGCGCTCGACGGTTCCACCGCCTACTTCGACAAATCCCGGGTCTCCTTCGACGACTATGACATCATGAAGGCCTCATCCGCCGTTCCCGTCGCCTGCGAACCGTACATGATCGACGGCATCCCCTATTACGACGGGGGTATAGCCGACCCCATACCCGTGCAGAAGGCCGTGGACGACGGCTTTGATCGCGTGGTGGTCATACTGACCCGTCTCAAGGACGTTCTGCGGGAGCAGAAGAAGGACATAGCGCCCGCTCGGATACTGAAGCGCACATATCCCGCCGCGGCGGAGAGGCTGCTGAACAGATACCGGATATACAACGACGAGGTCGCCCTCGCCAAGGACTACGAAAGGGACGGGCAGGTCCTGATTCTTGCCCCGGACGACCTGTGCGGCCTGTCCACCCTGACGAAAAGCTTCGAGGGGCTGGAGATGATGTATCGCAAGGGATATACGGCGGCGGAATCAATCGGCCGGTTTCTGGAGTCCTGAGGGCGTCGCCTCCCGACGTCGATGATCGATCTCACAGGATGTGAAAGAGGGAGGTGGTGAGGCACCGGAGTCTATGCTCCGGTG
>JALCNP010000006.1 GCA_022649135.1 Bifidobacterium sp. | reverse complement strand
TGGCGGGGGCGATCGTATTCGGTCTGGGCGGGGTGTTCCTCAATCTGGTGGCCCAGCCCTTTGTGGCGCGCTGGACCGATATGATTCCGCCGCTTGCGCTGACGGTTCTGTGCGCCGTTCTTCTTGCGGTGCTCCTGCTTGATCTCATCGTCACCGTCAGCGGCATGCTTCATATCGAGGACAGCATGAAGGCGCTCAATGACACGGTGCAGGAATATATCGCCAAGGCCGGCGAATCATGGCAGTCGGGGAGGCAGACGCTGTCCGACCGTCTACGTGAGCTCTCCCAGTCCCGTCAGGACGTCATGCTCCGCCTCCAGAAGACCGTTCTCAAGGCGCTCAACAGGCAGCAGCGGCGCATGATCAGGGCGTTCCCGCATTTCTCGCTGAAATCCAAGCGCTATGATTCCATGCTCGAGGCGATCAGGGAGCTTATGCGGCGCGGCCGGTGACGGACGTTCCCGATGTCGGCGGTCGTCCGCGTCCCCCGGCTCCCGCGTTGACGGGGTTCCCCGAATCGTGGCCGCCCCGAGATGGGCGTCCCGCCGGTTGCGCTGTGTCTGCGTCTTCTGCGAGACTGGGACGGCGTGCATTGGGCACAGAAATGACAATTCTATAGGGAGATGCTACGGGTATGGCTCACGTCACCGATTTCAGGGAAGCAGGGTTCGGATCCCTCTCCGAGGAGCTGGAGTGGCGAGGGCTGATTTCTCAGTCCACGGACAGGAAACAGCTTTCGGATGCGCTGGACGGAGAGCCGATCACCTATTACTGCGGTTTCGATCCCACCGCAGCCTCCCTGCACGTGGGCAATCTTGTGCAGCTTATCAACATGAGGCATCTTCAGATGGCGGGCCATCACCCGATCGCCCTGGTCGGGGGTGCAACGGGCCTGATCGGGGATCCCCGGCAGAGCGGTGAACGGACGTTGAACCCCAAGGAGACGGTTGCCGCGTGGGCACGGCGTCTGAAGGAGCAGATAGGCGACATCCTCGACGTCGAGGGCGGCAACGCGGTGAGATTCGTGTCCAACTACGAGTGGACCGCAGACATGTCCGTCATCGATTTTCTTCGCGACGTCGGCAAGAACTTCCGACTGGGAACCATGCTGTCCAAGGACACCGTCGCACGCCGCCTGAATTCGCAGGATGGGATCTCCTTCACCGAATTCAGCTATCAGGTTCTCCAGGGCAACGATTTCCTGCATCTCTTCGATGCATACCACTGCGTGCTGCAGCTGGGGGGCAATGACCAATGGGGCAATCTCACCTCCGGCCTCGATCTGATCAGGAAGGTCCGGTCGGCCACCGTGAACGTGTTCACCAGCCCCCTCATCACCGATTCGCAGGGAAAGAAGTTCGGAAAATCGGAAGGCAACGCCGTCTGGCTCGATCCCACCATGCTCAGCCCCTACAGGTTCTATCAGTTCTGGATCAATCAGCCCGATGGCGAGATGGACAAGCTCCTTCGGGCCTTCACCTTCCTGCCCAAAGAGGAGATCGAACGTCTCGCGCAGGCCTCCCGGACCAATCCGGGTGCGCGGGAGGCGCAGAGAGCCCTCGCCTGGGAGGTCACCAGTCTCGTCCACGGCGAGGAGGAGACCACGCAGGCCATCGATGCCTCCAAGGCGCTTTTCGGCCAGGGGGACATCAATGCGGTCAGTCCCCGGGTTCTGGAATCCGCTCTGGAGGGTTTGAGGACCGCGGCTGCGGGAGCCGGAGCATCGGCGGGTTCCCCCCTCGATGATTTCATCGGGGTTCATGCGGGGGAGCGAGTGGCGCAGGCGGCCGTCGGCGCCGGGTTGTTCCCCTCGGTCTCGCAGGCCCGAAAAACCATCGCTTCGGGAGGCGTCTATGTGAACAACCGGCGGGTCGAGGATCAGGATCAGACCCTTGCCGATGCCGACTTCCTCGATGGGCGTTTCGTCTTGATCCGCCGTGGAAAGAAGGCTCTGGGGGTCGCGAAGAAACAATGAAAAACGGGATGCAGACCGATGCTTGGCACGGGAAGCGCCCCGTATCGGGAATGACGGCGCATACGGCATAGGGCGCGACGCCTCGGGTGGGACGAACCCCTCCGAGGCGCGAGATTCATGAGGAACACATCCATGTGGTGCCGGGCGATGTCCCGGCTTATCATCATAAGCAGCAAATCCGCACAACAGGCGGATGAGGCACAAAGACAGAGGACTACAGCAACATGACACAGGACAACACGTCGCGAGGCGGCCACTCCTTCGGCTCGCACAAGCCGGGATCACGGGCAGGCAAGGGATTCAAGCCGCGCAATGGGGGCCGGGGAAGATCCTACGGCGGGGCCGGCGGAGCTTCGCATGGGCAGGAACACGGCGGGGAATACCACAAGGACGGCGGCTTCCACGGGAAGCCCTTCCACGGACGACGCGACGCCCGTGGGGACGAGGGCTCCCCCCGCGAATCCGGAGAGCGCCGCTACACGAAGCGGGGGCCGGGATCGGGCAATGGAGGATACCGCCGGGATGACCGTCGTTCCGACGAAGGTCGGCGCGACTTCCACCGCGACGGTGCACGCGGCGGCTACCGCCACGACAACGATCATGACCGGCGCAACGATGGCGGCGCCCGTGGCACGGGCGGGGACCGCGGCGAGCGTCGTCGGTTCGGTGGCGGCGATTTTCATCGCCGTTCCGAGAGCGACCGGCGCGGCACCCATGCCGGTGGCGGATATGGCGCATACCGTCGCGATGGGGAGCACCGTGACGGAGGACACCGCAACTGGGAGCATCGCGACGGAGGACACCGTGACGGGGAGCATCGTGACGGCGAACGTCAGGACAGGCCTCGCCGCGACGATCGACATGCCGGCTACCAGGGGGCGAGAGGAAGCTCGAATCCCCGTTATGGCCACGACCATGCCGGTCATGGCGGATATGGGCATTCCTCCGGACATGATGGCGACCGACGTGATTTTCATCGCGACGGTGAACGCGGGGGCTATCGCCATGATCGGGACGGTGAGAGCCGCGGAGACGGACGTCGAACCGGCTACCGCCATGACGGCGACCGACGGGACTTCCATCGGGGGAATGCGCGTGACGACCGGCCCAGAGGAGGCTACCGCGGGGGGCCGCGCAAGGACTTCCCCCAGGGGGGGCGCCGTGGGGAGTCTCGAACGGGTTCCCACACGGAAGGCCGGCGCCCGTTCAACGACCACGAGCGCGACGAGTACCGTGAGACGAAGCGTCGCGACTACATGGACGGGCCCAGACGCAACTCCGACGGCACCATGTCGTTCCCCTCGCAGAATCCCTATACGGACAGACGGCCGGGCGAACCGAAGATGCCGAAGGGCATCGAGTGGTCGATGCTGTCCAAGGAGGAGAAGGAGCGTCTTCGCGGTCTGGCAAAGGAACATGCGGAGAACATCGGGCTTCACATCCTCGCCGCGTACGCGCTCGAGGAGCAGGATCCCCAGGCGGCTTTGGAGCATGCGAAATGGGCTGCAAGACAGGCTTCCCGCATAGACTTCTCCAGAGAGACACTGGCGTTCATCGCATACCGGCAGGGTGACTACAAACTCGCGCTCAAGGAGTTCAGAACCGCGCACCGCATGAACGGCTATCCGGATTATCTGCCGTTCATCGCCGATTGCGAGCGCGGCGTCGGCAATCCCAGGAAGGCCATCGAAACGGCCCTGTCGGATGAGGGCAAGCAGCTCCAGGGCGAGGCCAAGGCCGAGATGTTTCTTGTCTATGCCGGGGCTCTGGGGGATCTGGAGCTGTGGGACAAAGCGATAGACGTCGTCCATAGGCTCGGCCGTTCCAAGGGTCTTGACGGAGCATACCGCATGCGCGCCATTCAGGCCGAACAGTACTTCCTCGAGGAGGCCGGACGCTCCGATGAGGCGGACGATGTCGATCAGCTGCTGGAAAAGCTGGAGCTCCAGTATGCGGACGACGATGAGGATTCGGGCGATGTCGTCATCGACTACGATCTCGAGGACATTCCCGAGGACATGCTTTCCGACGTGGGAATAGAGGAGGATGATGCCCGTTACGCCTCGGAGGACGAGTTCGACGGCGAGCGGGAGGATCGCGCGGACGACGACCCCGGCATCGCGCATTCGGACGCGCACTCCGAACCCGTTTCCGAACCCGCTTCGGACGACGGTGACGATGCACGCGGGGCGGATGCCCCTGAGGAGTCGGACTCCGATGGAGAGCCCGAGCCCTCGGGAGACGGCGACTCGTCGGACGCCATGGACGGCGATCGCGCCCAGGGGGAAGAGGCGCAGGCGCAGGCGCGCGCCGCCGTCGATGAGCCGGACGGCGCGACGCATCCTGAAAACGAGGGGAGCGCTGACATCGAACGGGATCCCGACGCCGATGCCGATGACAACAACGGCGAGCAGGGTGAGCACGAAAGCTCAACGGTCGCATGAGCACCATGCTCAAGGGAAGCCGCGAGCCCATAGGAAGCCGCTATCGGCTGGCATTGCTGGATCTTGATGGAGTGGTCTATCGGGGCAGACAGCCGGTCGACCATGCGGCCTCGAGCATCCGCGAGGCCCAGGGGGCGGGAATGCTCGTGCAGTACACGACGAACAACTCCTCTCGCCCCCAGTCCGTGGTTGCGCGGCAGCTCAGGGGCTTCGGCCTTGACGTCGCCCCCGAACGGATCATCACCTCCGCCGTGGTGGCCGCCCGCATGGTCGCCCGGCAGGTGCCGCGGGCGGCGAAGGTGCTTGTTCTGGGCGCCGAGCATCTGCGCGAGGAGATCGCCAAGGTCGGCTTGCGGATCGTGCCTGCGTCGCAGGACCGCCCGATAGCCGTCGTCCAGGGATGGTACCCCCAGCTGCAATGGTCCGAGCTGGCCGATGTCTCCTATGCGGTGGAGCACGGAGCGCTGTACTTCGTCACCAACCGCGATCTCACCCTTCCCCAGGAGAACGGGATCGCCCCGGGATGCGGATCCATGATCCAGGCCGTCGTCAACGCCACGGGGGTCGAACCCGTATGCTCCGCCGGAAAACCCGAATCCGCCATGTACGACGAGGCCCGCGCCCTGGTTGCGGGGGACGACTCGGATCCCGTGGCCAGGGAGCGGTGCCTGGCCGTGGGAGACAGATTGGACACCGATATCGAGGCGGGAAACCGGGGCGGCTACGATTCGATGGCCGTCCTCACCGGGGTGACCAATCCCACCGAGCTCATGCTTGCCCCGCCCCGGCTGCGACCGACCTACATCGTCCGTGATCTGCGGGGGCTGAACATGACGCAGCCGATGCCACGGCAGATGGATGAGCGTTGCTGGACGTGCGGCGGGCAGAGTGCGTCCTTTGCCGAGGATGGCGGTTTGCGCGTCAGCGATGAGACGAGCATCGATGCCCTGCGTGCCGCATGCTCTCTGGCGTGGGACATGGCCGATCGGGGGTCGGCTCCCGATTCGCGATCGCTTCCCGATTTCACCGTGGAATCGATGGGGGTCGGCGCGGCATCATGACCCATGCTTGCGCACATGAAGCCGCCCCTGCGAAGGACGACGATGGGGCCGAAGGCCTCAACCGGCGCTACCCGCAGCTGACCATGCTGGATTCGCTTTCCGACGCCCAGCGCGTTGAGCTCTTCCAGACGATTCTTTCGGACCTGCAGGACGACCTGGCGAACAGCCAGGACGCCCCGGACGCGGCATGACGTCAACCGCCTCCCCGGGCCGCGGACCGAATCGCGCCATGCGGGGCCCATCCGCCATGCGACTGGATTCGTATCTGTCGTCCTCGGGCCTCGCGCACAGCCGGTCCCAGGCCGTCAAGCTGATCAGAGGGGGGAGCGTTCGGGTCAATGATGCGACGATACGCAAGCCATCCCACCCGGTGAGTGGAACCGACCGCGTTTCCGTCGACGCGGGCGAGCAGTATGTGTCCCGAGGGGCCTACAAGCTTCTTGCCGCGTTCCAGGCATTCGCATCGAGCGGGCTTCCCTCCCCGCACGGCAGGGATTGCCTTGACATCGGGGCGTCGACCGGAGGCTTCTGCGACGTGCTTCTGCGCGGCGGTGCCTCGAGGGTCATAGCCCTCGATGTGGGGCATGGTCAGCTCGATCCGCGCATCGCGCACGACGCACGGATCACCGAGATGAGCGGTGTGAACATCAGATCGGTGACACGCGATCGTCTTCCCTATGCGCCGCAGATGGTCGTCTCGGACGTTTCCTTCATTTCGCTGACCTATGTCATCCCCGTGATCTCGCGCATCGCGGCCGCCCATGCCGATGTCGTTCTGCTGGTCAAGCCGCAGTTCGAGGTGGGCAGAGAGCGGCTGGGAAAGCATGGCGTGGTGCGCGACGCCGGAATGCAGGACGAGGCCGTGGACACGGTTCGCCGTTGCGCGATCGCCCACGGGATGCAGGTCGTGGGCACCGTCCCCTCGGCGATCACCGGGATGCACGGGAACAAGGAGTTCCTGCTTTATGCGCGTCTGCGATGAGCCGCGAACGCCTCGTCATCCCTGCGTTCCAGGTCAACCGTTGTGGTGCTGTCACGAGTCAGGCGCGTACGATACGTCACCCGTCGGATGCGGCAGTTCTCCTGCAGATCGGCGCACGTGGCGACGAGCGAATGGCACACGAGGCCACGCGCCACGACATGGGACCCCGTCATGACACGGGCCCGGCTCGTCTCGCAGTATTCCTTGGCGTGGCGGGTCAGCAGCGCGCTGTGCAAAGGCCGGATGTCGATGTCCCGGGCATGCACGGAATCGGCTATGAGGGGGCCCTGGATGTGCATTCTTTCGGCGTTCACCATCCCCGTGCTGTGAATCATCCCCCGCATGGCCATCGTCGTCATGCAGATGAGTCCATGACGTGATCTGATGACCCCCGTGAAATCAATGCGGCGACAGCGCAGAGCTCCGCCGACATGCAGCTCGCCGTCGCCCCGAACCTCGTGAACCGTCATGTCGCCGTGGCACACCACCACGCCCGAATCGCATCGGATCCCCCCTCCCGAGCACTGACGCATGACCACCGTGCCGTGGACCACCAGAGTGGTGAAGGTGACGCCGTCCTCGCATCGGGCGATTCCGCGAACGACAAGCGTGTTGTAGGAGCCTGCTTTGATGACGCCGTGCGAAGAGACGAAATCCATGATCACCAACCCCCGAAACGGTGGGGCGCCGTCGCCCCATTTCCCTTGTCTCACCATCGTATCGCACGCCGGGGTCCGCGGCTTCCGTACGTCCGCGTTTTTCCGCGCTGCGCCGAGGCATGGGTGAATTCCGGGGCGACACGCTCCATTCTCTGTCGTTTCGATTAGGATTGTCCGTGGAACGGTATCCGGCGAAAAGAGGCATGAGGCATGAGCGCAAAGCGGCACGCGGTTGTGGTGACCCATACCAGGCTTCGGGAAAGCGGGACCGTCATAGCAGAGGCGGTTCAGCAGCTGCGGCGCGCGGGATTCGTGGTGACGATCGTCGACAACGCTCAGGCTCCCGACTTCGGCCAGTCCGCAGCAATCGTGGACGAGGACACCGAAATCGTCATCGTGCTGGGCGGGGATGGAACCATTCTGCGTGCGGCGGAACTCGTGCATTGCACGAGCGTGCCGATTCTGGGCGTCAATCTCGGGCATGTCGGTTTTCTCGCCGAATTCGAGAGCTTTCAGATGGGCGAGGCGATCCGCAGGGTGGCGGAGCATGACTATTCCATCGACGAACGCATGATCGCCCATGTGGACGTGTGGCTCCCCGGGCAGACCACGCCTATGGAGGACTGGGCTCTGAACGATGTGACGCTGGAGCACGCGGATCGTGGGAAAATGGTCGAGCTCTCCATCCGGGTCGACGATGTGGAGATGAGCTCCTTCGGATGCGATGGCGTGGTCGTGTCCACTCCGACGGGGTCGACGGCATACGCGTTCTCTGCGGGCGGACCGATTATCTGGCCCAACGTCCAGGCCCTCCAGCTTGTTCCCCTGGCCGCTCACGCTCTGTTCGCACGGGCGCTGGTCATCGGCTCCAACTCCACGTTCGCACTGGACATCCTGGAGAACTCCTCCTCCAACGGATGGATATGCTGTGACGGACGGCGGCAGCGGGCCCTGCCCAAGGGCACACGGATCGAGGTCAGGGAATCGAAGGACACGCTGAAGCTTGCGCGGCTGTCCGGGGTCCCCTTCACCAAACGCCTGGTGACGAAATTCGATTTGCCCGTGGTGGGCTGGCGTGAGCATGCGCACCATATGATGCAGGTTCATCATGGGCATGTGTTTCCCGCGGATGCCGTCGAGCATGATGGTCGGATCCTGCGCGAGAACGGCGGCCTCGACGGGCGTGATGAGGACGGTGATGCACGGCGTGGCCGTGATGGCTGCGACGGCGGCGATTCGGGCCGTGGCGCCATGCGCGGGCTCGATACGGGAGGTTCCCTGTAATGCTTGAAGAACTGGAGATACGCAATCTCGGGCCGATACGCCAGGCCCGAATCAGCCCTTCCCCGGGGATGAACGCCATCACGGGGGAGACCGGTGCGGGGAAATCCATGCTTCTCAGTGCGATCCAGCTGATTTCCGGCGGACAGGCCGACGCCGGCCGGATTTCGCCCGATGCCCAGGAGGCGTGGGCCCAGGGCGTTTTCACTGCGGTGGGGGACGACGCGCGTGACATCGTGCGGGAGGCCGGGGCGGACGGGGGGTCGGACGATGAGGGTCTGTTCCTTTCCCGCACGGTTCCGTCATCCGGACGTTCGAGGGCGGTTCTGTCCGGGAAAAGCGTGCCGCGTGCCGTGCTTTCGAACGTGGCGTCCCAGCTGGTCACGATCCACGGGCAGGCCGATCAGCTTCGGATCGTCTCCGCCGCCAGGCAGCGCGACTTCCTGGACATGACGGCCTCGGACGATCGGGAGCTTTCCGACTACCGTGGATGCTGGCAGAGGCTTCAGCGCGTCGACGAGCGGCTGAAGAGGCTGAAGAGCCAGGAGTCCTCGGTGCGCCAGCGCAAGGACTATCTGAGCGAATCCATAGAAAGGATCGAGCGGGTCGACCCGCAGGAGGGGGAGGACTCGCAGCTCAAGGAGCGCCGCACCCGCATCGAGCATGCGGCCGAGATCACCACGGGGGTCAATGACGCCCTCCATGCGCTCGACGCCTCCCAGGTGGACGTGGACGCCGAGGAGCCCGACGCATCGGCGCTTATCAACCGCGCCATACAATCGCTGCGATCGATCGGAGTGAAGGGCTCCCTGTTGGAGGCGGCGGACAGGCTCACCTCCATTCGAGCCGATTTGTCCGACGTGGTGTTCTCCCTGTCCAACGAGGTTCCCGACGAGGACGGGGTCGAGGATCTCGATACGATCAACGCCCGCATACATGACCTGGATGAGCTGGTCCGCCGCTGGGGGCCGACCTTGGATGACGTGCGTGCCTGGCACAGGCAGGCGATGCTCGACGTCCAGGATCTCGACGCCTCCCCGGAGAAAATCGTGCAGATCGAGGCCGAGCGGTCCGAGCTTCTTTCCCGGACCGTCGCCGCCGCCCGTCGTTTGAGCGATGCGCGCCGCAAGGCCGCCAAGGATCTTGGCGACACGGTGTCGCGCGAACTCGACTCCCTTGCCATGCCCGGCTCCCGGCTGCTCGTACGCGTCGAGAGCCGTCTGGATGCGTCGTCACCGGCGGATCCGCGGGACGGGACCGACGACGACGCCATGGTTCTGGACTCCCACGGTGGGGATGACATCGAGTTCATGTTCCTGCCGTTTCCCGGATCCACACCCCTGCCCATGTCGAAAAGCGCCTCCGGGGGGGAGCTGAGCAGATTGATGCTCGCCATGGAGCTTGCCGCGGCCCGCAGGCATTCCGGACATTCGTCCATGACCTTCATCTTCGATGAGGTCGACGCGGGTGTGGGGGGAAAGGCCGCCATGGAGCTTGGACGCAGACTTGCGGCGCTCTCCAGGCATTCGCAGGTCATCGTCGTCACCCATTTGGCCCAGGTGGCGTCGTGGGCCGATTCCCAGTTCGTGGTGAGCAAGGAGGACGAAAGGCACGACGGCGTTCTCACCAGGGTCCACGAGGTGAAGGGCGATGGCCGTGTGCATGAGATCGCGCGGATGCTGGCGGGCAGCGAATCCCCCACATCGCTGGAGCATGCGGAGGAGCTGCTTGAATCCAGCCGCTGACCATGCGCCTGCGGCCACACGTATGCGCACCCTGCTATTCTGCGGATCGAGCGTACACGACCAGCGGACATCGATGCAACGAGAGGGGGCTCGACAATGACCATCATCGACGGCGACGACAACAGGGGCAAGGCCGCGATATTCGATTTGGACGGCACGCTGCTTGACTCCATGGGGGTGTGGGATCAGGTGGACGTCGATTTTCTTAGCCGCCGGGGAATCGCCGTGCCCACGGACTACATGGCGAGGGTGAGCGCCATGCAGTTCCGGCAGATCGCCGAGTACACCATCCGGCGCTTCGGGCTGCAGGACACGCCCGAAGAGCTGATGCGGGAGTGGAACGACATGGCGCGTGTCGCATACTCGACCCAGGTCGAAGCCAAGCCGCATGCCGTTGAGTATCTGCAGGGTCTGAAAAGAAGCGGGGCCTCTCTCGCCGTCGCCACGTCCCTGCCGCCGTCGCTGCGCGAGCCGGCGATGCGCCATGTCGGCATCGCGGATTTCTTTGATGCGGTCTGCAGCGTCGACGATGCCGGTGACGTTGGCAAGGACAGGCCGGACGTGTATCTTCTGGCGGCGGATCGACTCGGTGTCGAGCCGGAGGGGTGCACGGTCTTCGAGGACTTGCTGGTGGGCATGCAATCCGCACGATCCGTGGGCATGCGTGTCTGGGCCATGCATGACGATTCCTCCGCCGGGGATTGGCCGGAGATCTGCGATCTGGCGGACGGGACTCTGTTCGATTTCGCCGCGGCCCCTGCCCGGCTGTGACATCGGTCCTCCGCGGGTCGTGCGGTGCCGATGTCGTGGCCTAGAGCGAGAGCGCGCCCTTTTCGACCACGTCGCGCATGCCGTTGATATCCACGACATCATGGAATCTCACGGGAGCCTCATCCAGGGAGCGAAGGGATTGCGGCGCCTCCAGCGAGGCGGCTCGGGCGAGTGAATCCATGCAGTCGAAATCCGTTCCGGCGCATTCGAAGCCCAGGGATTCGTTGACGACGCGGGGGAATTTGAATGGGCTCGCGGTGCTCAGAAGGATCCTGGGGATGCGGGGGTCTCTGTCCGTGCGCCCCATGACGGCGTATCCACAGGCGGTGTGGGGGTCGATGACGTAGCGGTGCCCGTCCCAGCAGTCGCGGATGGCGTCGCGCACCTGCGACTCGTCCGCCCATCCGCATCCGAAAAGGGCCTGTATCTTCGCCAGCAGGGCGTCCGGCACCCGGTAGAAGCCTTCTCGCGAGAGATCGCTCATCAGGCCATGGACCAGATCCGCATCGCCCCCGGACATGTAGTACAGCATGCGCTCGAGATTGGAGGAGATGAGAATGTCCATCGACGGCGAGATCGTCTCGAAGAAGGGCCTTCTGCGGTTGTACGTCCCCGTGGTGAGAAAATCGGAGAGCACGTTGTTTCTGTCGCTGGCGACGGTGAGGCGGCGAACCGGGAGACCCAGCATCTTCGCGTAATATCCCGCGAGGACATCGCCGAAGTTGCCGGTGGGCACGCAGAACTCGACCTCGTCCCCGATGCGGATGGTCCCGCGTTCAAGAAGCTGCGCATAGGCCGAGAAATAATAGACCACCTGCGGAACGAGCCGCCCGACGTTAATCGAATTCGCGGAGGAAAGAACCGTGTTCGACCGGTCCCTGAGCTCCCTGGCAAGGGCCGCGTCCCCGAAAATGCGCTTGACGGCGCTCTGCGCGTCATCGAAGTTTCCCCGCACGGCGCATACGTTCACGTTGTCCCCGGTCTGCGTGGTCATCTGAAGCTCCTGGACCTCGCTGACCTTGCCCTGCGGATAGAAGACCGTTATCCCCGTTCCGGGCGCGTCGGCGAATCCTGCGAGCGCCGCCTTGCCGGTGTCCCCGGATGTGGCGGTGAGGATCATGACCCTTTCCGGGGCGTCGGCCCCCGCCTGGCCCCCGAGCCGTCCCTCGGGGGATTCCCCGACGTTGCGCGGCGAGGTGCGGGCCATGAAGCGGGGAAGGATCTGAAGCGCGACATCCTTGAAGGCGCAGGTGGGGCCGTGGAACAGCTCGAGCACGAAATCGCCGCCCAACGCTCTGAGCGGTGTGATCGTCGGCGACGCCCACTGGTCCGCGTACGCCGCCGCGATGCAGTCGCGAAGCTCCTCGTGGGTGAAATCCGGCAGCAGGGCGGACAGGACATCCTGGGCGATGTCCTGGTACGGGCGGCCCGCAAGCCGCGACAGGTCGATTCCCCGTTCGCCGAGACCGTCCGTGACGAACAGCCCCCCGTCGTCGGCCAGACCGAGGCGGATGGCCTGCTTCGACGTGAGTGAATTGGCATGGCCGCGTGTGCTGTGGAAGGTGTTCACCATCGGGATCCTCGCAAATCGTTCAGAGTGGGAGCGCATTGCTGACGCTGCCCAGTGTAGTGCCTTGCGTGGGCAAATACGGCGCAAATCCCTGCGGGACGGGGGGCGCCTACCGTACGCTCACCTGCATCGCGGTGCGGCCGGGGTCGCGAAGGCATGTGGACGGCCGCCCCCGCACAGGCGCGTCGTGCGCCCGCGGTTCCGGGAAATAGCCGGAGGGGCGGAACGGTAGATGGCATGATGGCGAAAAGCGCTTACAATCGAAGACATGTATTTTCGAACCGTGCCTCGGCACGGGCGACGAACCGGAGGCGGCCATGGCATTCAACGAGCAACGGAGGAATGACGGGCAACCGTTGGACGGCGGCGTCTACGCCGCGGTGTGCGCGAAGGCGGACGCCGCGGCACGCGCGCAGGCCGGGCTCGCGCAGGCCAGCACGGAGGTCAAGGACGCGCTTCTCCACGCCATGGCCGATGCGCTTTCCGATCACGCCGATCGGATCGCCGCGGCGAACGGGGAGGATATGCGTGAGGCCCGGGAGGCCGGGATGGACGAGGGAAAGCTTGATCGGCTGAACTTCACGGTCGAGAGAATCGGCGCCTGCGCCGAAGGCGTCCGTCATGTCTCCTCGCTGCCCGATCCCATCGGCCAGGTGGTGCGGGGCTACACCCTGCCCAACGGCCTGCGCCTGACGCAGGTCCGCGTTCCTCTCGGAGTCATCGGCATGATCTACGAGGCGAGGCCCAACGTCACCGTCGACGTCGCGTCTCTGTGCCTCAAATCGGGGAATGCCGCGATTCTGCGCGGAGGGCATGAGGCGCGGCGCACCAATGCGGCCACGATCGAGGTCATCGCGAACGCGTTGGCCGACCACGGCTTCGATCCCGCCCTTGTGGACAGCGTGGACGAATTCGGCAGGGACGGGGCCACCGCCATGATGCAGGCCCGGGGACACATCGACGTGCTCATTCCCCGTGGGGGTGCGGGGCTGATTCGCGCGGTCGTGACCAACTCCACGGTTCCGGTCATTGAAACCGGGTCGGGGAACGTCCACGTCTATGTCGACGCGGGAGCGGATCTCGACATGGCGATTCCGATCGTCGTCAATGCGAAGACCCAGCGCGTCGGCGTGTGCAACGCGGCCGAGAAGCTGGTTGTGCACCGCGCCGTGGCCGACGCGTTCCTTCCCATGATCGCGCAGGCGCTCGCCAATCACGGCGTGGAGCTGCGTGCCGACGAGGAGGCCTTCGACATCATCTCCGATGCCCAGATCCGGGGGCTGCGCATGAGTCACGCCGTCAGGGAGGATTGGGACACGGAATACCTGGATCTGACGATGGGCGTGAAGGTGGTCGGCTCCCTCCAGGAGGCGATCGATCACATCAACGCCCATTCCACCGGCCACACCGAGTCGATCGTCTCGCGGGACTATGAGGCCATCGAGAGCTTCACCCGCCGAATCGATTCCGCCGTGGTCATGGTGAACGCCTCGACGCGGTTCACCGACGGGGGAGTGTTCGGCTTCGGGGCCGAGCTTGGCATATCCACGCAGAAGCTCCACGCCCGGGGGCCGATGGGGCTGCAGGAGATGACATCGACGAAGTGGATCGGATACGGATCAGGGCAGGTGCGCGAATGAGCGGTATAATATCGACAGTGCAAGGCGACGACGGGGACGGGCGGCCCGATGACGGCACGTGCAGTCTGGTTGTGGCCTCCGAAAGGCTGAGCACCGTGCGCTACGTGTTTCTCGTCCAGATCGAGGACGGAATCGCCACGGCGGCGGAGCGCGCCTCCCTGGAGTACGCCGATGCCGTGCTGATCGGCTGGCCCGACGTCGACTCCCGGGAGATCCACGCTCTGGACGCGCAGGAGCTGGAGGCCGTCTCGGAGCACATAGGCGCGATGGAGAGCTACATTTCATCGTTCGTCGAGATGGAGCGCAAGGGCGACGTGGATGGCATGACCGACACGCTGATCCGCATCACCGGGCGCGTCGCGGAGATCCGTCGCCTGTACCAGCCGGACTTCCTCCTCCCCACCTTCGCCGAGATACGACGGGTGGTCCAGGAGGAGTGGGACGAGGACATGGGGAAGATAGACCCCCAGGAGCCCGAGCCCAGCGAGCAGGAGCTCGAGGACGACATCCGGCGCGATGATGCGGAGGAGTCCGAGCAGGATGCGGTCTCCGTTCGGGCCGAAGGCCATCCTTCGGGCGAGGCGTCGTCGTGAGCGCTGCACGCAACGAGCCGGCATCCGCCCCCCAGGGCGTGCGGATGCCCGATTGCGCCCCCGATGCGGACGGAGAACGCAAGATGTCCGAACTCAGCGCGACGCAGGGGGTGCGCGATCCGAGCGCATTGAGACGCTCCACCCGCGGCAACTGGCATACGCGCCCGCGGATAGGCATCATGGGCGGCACCTTCGACCCGATTCACAACGGGCATCTGGTGGCGGCGTCCGAGGTGGCCTGGGTCTATGACCTGGACGAGGTCATATTCGTCCCCACGGGGCGTCCCGTGTTCAAGCTCAACCAGAAGATAACCAACGAGGAGGACCGGTATCTGATGACGGTGATAGCCACCGCATCGAATCCGAAGTTCACGGTGTCCCGAGTGGACATCGACCGCCCCGGCGCCACCTACACCATCGACACGTTGCGTGACATCCGCGCCCAATACCCCCATGCGGAGCTGTTCTTCATCACCGGGGCGGACGCCGTGGCGGAGATCATGCAGTGGAAGGACGCCCGCAGGATGCTGGATCTCGCGCATTTCGTCGCGGTGACGAGGCCGGGCTACTCCAGTCCCTCCGGGTTCCATCTGCCCAAGGGCAAGGTCGACACGTTGGAGATCCCCGCTCTGGCGATCTCCTCCACAGACGTGCGGCGCAGGGCGGCGCACCGCGAACCGGTATGGTACCTGGTTCCGGACGGAGTGGTTCAATATATCGGTAAACATGGGTTGTATGGGAGGTGAACCGGCGCGATCCCCGTGGTGTCGCGAGGTCGCCGCGGCGGATTATCATGGGTCAGGTCCACTTCAGCGAACAACGTTTGGAGATACGGTGAGCGCAATCCTCAAGGGAAAGTCCGATAAGAGTCTCATTCTCGTCACCGGCAGGGCACACCCCAAGCTGGCGGCCGATGTCGCGAAGCAGCTCGGCATCGACGTGTTGGAAACCACGGCATACGATTTTGCGAATGGGGAGATGTACGTCCGGTACACGCAGTCCGTTCGCGGGGCCGATGTCTTCGTGCTGCAGACGCATGCCGATCCCGTCAACAAATCGATTATGGAGCAGCTCATCATGATCGACGCGCTGAAACGCGCTTCGGCGAGATCCATAACCGCGGTATGCCCCCTGCTGGGCTATTCGCGCCAGGACAAGAAGCATCGGGGCAGGGAGCCCATCTCCTGCCGTCTGGTGTTCGACCTTCTCAAAACCGCCGGGGCGGACCGCATCATGAGCGTCGACCTGCACGCGGCGCAGTCGCAGGGTTTCTTCGACGGTCCCGTCGACCATCTCATAGCCATGCCCGTGCTGGTCGACTACATACGCGACCGTTTTGTCAACAAGCTTGACAACGTGGCCGTCGTCTCCCCGGATGCGGGAAGGATTCGCGTCGCGGAGCAGTGGGCCCAGCGTCTTGGTGGGGGGCCCCTCGCCTTCGTTCATAAGACTCGTGACATAACACGCCCGAACCAGGCCGTCGCCAATCGCGTGGTCGGCGATGTGAACGGCAAGGACTGCGTGCTTGTCGACGATCTCATCGACACCGCGGGAACCATCACGGGTGCCTGCAAGGTCCTCAAGGAGGCCGGCGCGCGGTCCGTCACCGTCGTGGCGACCCACGGCGTGCTGTCCGGGCCTGCGGTGGAGCGGCTCAAGCACTGCGGGGCACGGGAGATCGTGCTCACCGACACCGTTCCCATCAGCGCCGAGAAACGCTGGGACGGTCTGACCGTGCTGTCGATCGCGCCGCTTCTGGCCAGCGCCATCCGAGCCGTCTTCGAGGACGGGTCCGTCGCCGAGCTTTTCGACACGTATCCCGAACATCATGGGCAGGGCTTCCTCTTCGCCTAGTGCCGCTCTGCGGGAGGCGGGCGGAGGTGGACCCGTGGCGGGCCCCCTCCCGAACCCGAAGCCGAAACCCGCTCGAATGGGGCGAAACCCGCTGAGGCGTTTGACGAAAACGCATGGTATGGCATAATGAACATTTGGCGGGATCCGTTCCGCCGATCCCCCATGGTGTAATGGCAGCACACGGGTCTTTGGAACCCTTAGTTTTGGTTCGAATCCAGATGGGGGAACGTGTCGTGGTGCCGTGCCCGGTCTGCGTCTGGCGCGGTGATCGGACACGCGCCTTGCCGCATGGGCTCACCGTGCGGACCTACAGGCGAAGTCAAGAATTGGAGATGTGACCGTTATGGCATTGTCCGCCGCAATCGTTTTGGCTGCAGGGGAAGGCACCCGGATGCGTTCCTCGATACCGAAGGTGCTTCAGGATTTCGCGGGGAAGACCTTTCTTCGGCGGGTCATGGCCTGCGTGGAAGGCCTTCATCCCGGCATCCTGAGCGTGGTCGTGCGCCATCAGGCGGACAGGGTGGCTCAGGCCGCCCGGTCCTACGACGATCGTGTCACGATCGTCCGGCAGGACGACATTCCGGGAACGGGCCGCGCCGTGCAGTGCGCGATGAGCGGCATCGGCGAGTCCGGCCGGCTTTCCGGCACGGTGCTGATCGTGGCCAGCGACATGCCCCTGCTCGATGACGCCACGTTGCGCGACCTTCTTCGCTTCCATGAGGACAGTGGCGACGATGCCACGGTGCTCACCGCCCTGCTCGATGATCCGACCGGATACGGCAGGATCATCCGGGACAGCTCGGGAGACGTTCTGCGCATTGTGGAACAGAAGGATGCGAACAGCAGCGAGCTTGCCGTGCACGAGGTCAACACATCGGTCTACGCCTTTGAGGCCGATGCCCTTGCGCGTTCCATCGCCGGTCTTGACGCCAAGAACGCGCAGGGCGAATTCTATCTCACCGATGCTTTGGAAAGCGCTCGGAAATCCGGCAGGGTCGGCGCCTTCACGGCAAGCGATCCGTTGTGCGTGCAGGGCGTGAACGACCGCGTTCAGTTCGCCGCCCTGAGCAAACAGCATAATCTGCGCGTATGCGAGCATTGGATGCGCGAGGGCGTGACGATTCTCGACCCGCAGACGACCTGGATAGAGGACGATGTCGTTCTCGCACACGACGTGACCGTCCTTCCGGGATCCTTCCTGCAGGGTCGGACCGTGGTCGCGCCGGGCGCGGTCGTCGGCCCGTACACGACTTTGATCGATGCGGTCGTCGATGCGGACGCGACGGTCGAACGCTCGCGTGTCCAGGGCTCCCACATCGGTGAGGGGGCCGCCATCGGTCCGTGGACGTATCTGCGTCCCGGAAACGAGCTGGGGAGGCAGTCCAAGGCGGGCGCCTTCGTCGAGATGAAGAAGGCGCACATCGGAGATCACACGAAGGTGCCTCACCTGAGCTATGTCGGGGACGCCGACCTGGGGGAACACACCAACATCGGAGGTGGAACCATCACGGCCAACTACGACGGCGTCCATAAGAACCATACGTCGATCGGTTCGAATGTGCATGTCGGCGCCGGGAACCTGTTCGTGGCGCCCGTCGAGGTCGGGGACAACGTCACCACGGGGGCGGGCTCCGTCGTCCGCCATGAGGTTCCCGATGACTCGATGGTCTACTCCGACAACGACCAGCATGTCGTCAAGGGGTGGAAGCCCGCATGGGAGCGCTGAACGCATGGTCGCACTGAAGAGTTCCATCGATTCCGTCCGCATCGCGGCGCACGCGGCCTCCCGTGTCAAGGCGACCGACATGGTCGCCTTCGACGTGACCGTCCCCGTCGCGATAACCGACATCATGATGGTCGCCGTCGGCTCCAACGAACGTCAGGTTCTGGCGATTGCCGAGGAGATAGAGAAGGACCTGTATCTTCACGATGGGCATCGTGAACCGAGATCACGCGAGGGGGTCTCCGAAGGGCAGTGGGTGCTGCTCGACTATGGTGATTTCGTCGTTCACATCATGCATGAGAGGGCCCACGACTATTATGGTCTGGAAAGGCTGTGGAAGGATTGCCCGGTCATAGATCTTCAGCTGGGAGACACGTCCGCGTCGGATTCCATGGGGGCTTCGGGCGAGGGGGCCGTCCCGCAGGAGTAGAGCCGACGGGACTTCGCGTCCCATACCGCAGACATACCGGCAGGAGGTCCGTATGACGAGTTCCACTGACACGCAAACCGTCGACACCATCACCATGGCCGACACCTCCGGACTGCGCCATGTGCGTTCGCTGATCATGGTCCGGCATGGACGGACCTCCTACAACGCCCAGGGGCGTCTGCAGGGGCAGATCGACATCCCCCTCGACGACGTGGGGCGCTGGCAGGTGAAGCATACGGCCGAGGCGTTGATCGATCTGTACTGCACGGGGAGGATGAAGGCCGCCCATCAGCTTGTGCTCTGCTCGGATCTCGGCAGGGCACAGGAGACGGCGCATGCCTTCGCCGATGCCATCGGCGTCGACGTTCACCCCGACAGCCGTCTCAGGGAGAGGAATTTCGGCGAATGGGAGGGAAAGACCGGCGATGAGCTACGCCGCGACTACCCCCGGGATTTCCGTTCGTGGAGGGAGTTCACCGGAGGCGAGCTTCGTCATGGGGCCGAGCCCAAGAGCCATGTGGGGGAGCGCGGCACCGAGGCCATCAATGAGTGGAGCCGCAGGGCCACCGACGATACGAATCTTTTCGTCTTCTCCCATGGGGCATGGATCAGTGAAACGCTGCAGACCATGCTGGGGCTTGACCCCATGGGCGACTTTTCCGCGCTGGTATCCATGCGCAACGCCCACTGGACGCGTCTCGTTCCCCTCGACATGCCGGTTGGTCTCGCGAGATGGCGTCTCGTCGACTACAACCACGGTCCCGCTGCTGCGGACGACGCCCACTGGGAGCATCCGAATCATGAGCAGTGAGACCGTCGCATCGGCGGAGGGGGCCGACGAATCCGGGGGCGTCGCAGACGAATCCGGCGCGCGTGCACGCACATGCGCCCTGGAGTCAGAGGGGACGATCGCGGATCCGAATCATCGCCGCCCTCCCCGGTGGATCGAGCATGCGATATGGTGGCAGGTGTACCCACTGGGATTCGCCGGGGCCCCCATACGACCCCGATCCCCGGAGGAACGAGGCATGACCCCACGCCTCGGGCGGCTTGACCACTGGCTCGACCATCTTATCGGGTTGGGCGCGAACGGGCTTATGCTGGGACCGATCTTCGCGTCCCGCACACACGGATACGACACGGTCGACTATTATCGCATCGATCCCCGTCTCGGGGATGACGCGACATTTGACGCGCTGATGGAAGGCTGCCGACGCCGTGGGATCCGCGTCATGCTCGACGGCGTGTTCAACCACGTCAGCCGCGACTTCCCGGCATTTCGCGAGGCCATGACAACGGGTCGGCGCAGGGATATGTTCCGGACCGCGGCCCGGCCCGACGATTCGTCCGGCTTCGCCGTCTTCGAAGGGCATGAGGAGCTTCCCGAGCTCAACCACCACAGCGCCGAGGTCGTTCGCATGGTGGGCGATGTGATGAGATACTGGCTGTCCCGGGGCGTCAGCGCCTGGCGTCTGGACGCCGCCTACGCGGTGCCCCCGCAGTTCTGGGCACAGGTGCTTCCCCGCGTTCGGCATGAGTTTCCCGAGACCTGGTTCATGGGCGAGGTGATACACGGAGACTACCCGGACATCATAGGCCGGTCCGGCATGGACTCCCTCACGCAGTACGAGCTGTGGAAGGCGGTGTGGAGCTCGCTTCAGGCCGGTAACTTCTACGAGCTCGACTGGTGTCTGAAACGGCATAACCGCTTCATGGCGGATTTCATTCCGGCCACGTTCATCGGGAACCATGACGTCACGCGCATCGCAAGCACGGTGGGATCTCGTGCCGCGGCGCTCGCCGCGGTGATCGAGTTCAGCCTTGGCGGCGTTCCCATCATCTACTACGGTGACGAGTTTGCCCTGACGGGCATCAAGGAGAATCGAATCGGCGGGGACGACGCGGTTCGACCCGAATTCCCGGATCGTCCTGAGGAATTGCATGCAGGGGATCGGTGGATGCTCTCCCTGTACCGTGACCTTCTGGGCATACGCCGACGAAACCCCTGGATGGTCACTGCGCGCACCGAGCCCACGAAGGTGGACAATCGCAGCTATTCCTACGATGTCATGGGCAATGGCGGGGAGCGGATGCATGTCGATCTGCGACTCGATCCCCGTCCGGTCGCCGACATCAGCCAGGGCGGCGTGGTGCTCGCCCACGTCGAGCACCCCTAGCCCCATCGCCCGCAGAGGAGTCCGACAGCGGATTCAGTCGAAAAAAGCGTTCTGCGCCTGTGACGTTCGGGTGGGGGAAGTTCCGGTGCCGCCCGAAAGCGGCAGCGGCGTCGCCTCCTGGTCTCCGCGATGCGACGCCGTCTCATAAAAGCTCAGCCTCGTCGACAGCCGTGTCGCCGCGTCGTGCACGGACGCAAGCAGATCGGCCCCATCCACGTTCGGATCGAGCCAGTCCCCGCGCTGTGCGTGGGACACAAGAAGAGGCATCCTATCGTGCACGTCGGCGGGCCCGCCGATCGCAGGGCAGGTGATGATGGTCGTCGTCAGCGTCGCGTGCACGGTGGGTTCGGGCCTCCACCAGGTGTACAGGCCGGCCAGTGACAGCAGCCGGTGTTCGGGAGCGAAGAAATAGAAGGGTCGGCCCTCCTTGAATTCGAAGTATCCCGTGCAGGGGATGATCGCCCGCATCCGTCGGGTCGATTCGCGGTATGAGGGCTTGTATGCGATCGATTCGATGCGCGCGTTGTATGTGGGGTAGGGCAGACGCCTGCTCTTCTCCCACGGGGGCAGAAGCGACCAGTAGGACGGCAGGAGTCTTCTGACGCCGTCCCTGTCCTGCGTGATGACGCCTATGGTGTCGTGGGGCGAAAACGGCGCCGAAAGGGAAGGCAGCCCTTCGGTGTGCCGAGGGTCCGTCCGCTTCGCGTCTGCGCGCGGCCTCTGCGCCGCGCCGTGCACGGCCACGGGGGAGGGGCCGCGAGTGCGTTCCATGGCGGGGCGTCCTCCCTCGTCGTTCCCGGCGGCCGCGACGTCGATGCTGACGCCGAACTGGTCCGCTACCGCATCCCAGTCGAGATCAAGGGCAAAACGTCTGCACATGGTGGCGGGCATCTCCTTTCGCGTGGTCGTCCACCATTCTAGTGTGCAGGGGGCGATCCGTTCCGGTTGTGCTGATCCCTTTCGGCCGGCCCGCTGAACGGCGATGGCCCCCACCGAAAGGCGGGGGCCATCGCGAACCCGTCGTCTGCGCCCTGCCCGATGCAGGCGGGGTCAGACCATCCGTTCGCATCAGCGCATGGGGCGGCTATCAGTCCTTGCTGATCAGCGAACCGGCCTTCGCTCCGGCGGAAAGGTCCTGAATCTCGGTGATCTCGAGCACGGGGACGACCGCCGGCTTCTTGGTGCCCTTCTCCTCGGCGATCTTCACCTGCTGATCGTAGATGTCGTCGTCCTTGTGCAGCACGACGTTGCCGCGGAAACGGTAGCCCTTCTTCTCCGCAAGATTCGCATAGGCGACCACCAGGGGGCTGCCGTCGCTGAGATTGCGGTAGTGCTGCCCCGCAGTGCGCTCATGGTAGGCAAGGTGATTGTCGTCAAGCACGAACATGGACATCTTCGGCCCGAGGTCAAGCTGCCCGTCCTTGCTGACCGTGGTGATCCACGCGAGGTTGTTGGTGATGAAGGTCTTCATATCCGCCGTGAGTGTTGCCATAATGTGCATCCTTTCGCATGTTCTTTGGTGTAGTTATCAGCTTAGGCGCATTAGCCCCCCGCGGTATTGCGCCGGGAGAAATACGGTGTGTGACCTTCCTCACCCATGGGGAGGCGGGGCCGTCGTGGAAGGGCCCGACGTGTCCGACCGACACCATGGGCGTGTTCGGGGCGGTCCGGGGGCTATCGTAAGGGTGATCGAGAGAATGCGGATGTAGAGGGCTATAAACCAATATGCGTGCTTACAGCAAGTTTGAGAACTTTCAGAGTCGAATGTCCCGGACGTTTCCGCCGAACCTTGCCCGAATCATGCTGTTGGGATGCGCCGCGCTGTGGGGCGGCAGCTATCTTTTCGCCAAGATCGCACTGACATCCATCCCCCCATACTGGCTCATGTTCCTGCGTCTGGCGGGCTCCTGCCTCATCATGCTCGCCCTGTTCCGCAAGCCCATCGTCGCCGTGTTTCATCGCTCCAGCATCGTCCCGGCGCTGGTGGTCGGAAGCACCTACTTCGCGATGATGGCGCTGCAGACCGTCGGCCTGCAGACAATCGACCCCGGGAGAAGCTCCTTTCTCACCGCCGTGTATTGCGTGCTGACGCCTTTGACCGCATGGATCGTTCTCAAGCACCGGCCCCGGGTCGTCAACTTCATCGCGGCCATCATCTGTCTCGTGGGAGTGGGCTTCGTGGCCCTCAAGCCGGGTACCCTCTCCCTGTCGCTGTCCCTGGGGGATTGGCTGACGCTGGGCGGTGCGGTTCTGGTCGCCGTGAACCTCATCTTCCTGGGAATCTATGCGCAGAGGACGAACCCCATAGCACTGACCTTTCTTCAGTTTCTGGTCGCCTCCGTCCTTTTTCTGCTGTCGGCGCTGTTCTTCGAGCCGGCTCCCGCAGCGTCATGGCTCAGACCGGATGTCGTCGGCAGCTTCCTCTATCTCATGTTCGGCGCCACAACGCTCGCCCAGATCATGCAGAACATCGGACTCGCCCATGTTCCCGCATCCAGCGCGTCCATCATCATGTGCACGGAAAGTCTTTTCGCGGTGGGGTTTTCCGCGCTTTTCTGGGGAGAGGGCCTCACCGTGGCCTCCATGGTGGGCTTCACCCTCATCTTCATCGCCGTGCTCATGTCCGTGGTGAAGAGAAAGACCCCACGTCCGGGGCGATCAGGCGGCAGTGAGCGCGACCTCTCGAAGGAGTAGAACCACCGCCATCACGGACAGCCTCGCTCGCGACATCCGGGGCCGCTTCCCGGGGTGTGATGGTTTCGCAGTTTTCACGCGGCGCTAAGCTCGCGTGAAGCTCTTTCGATTATCGTCATTCAGTGTGAAGAATTTTTTCAAGGGAATTTCGCTATCCCAGATCCTGGCGGGAGCTTTGGCGGCGGTCACCTCCTTCCTGCTCGCGGCCAAAATCGGCATCGCCGGATCCGTGATCGGGGTGGCGATCGGGTCCATCGTCTCCGCCGTCGCCTCGCAGATATACCAAAATGTCTTGAAGGAATCCTCGAAGAAGATTCAGAACGCCACACCGTTCTCCACGACGGACACGGGAGATGCCGGCGCAGACGGTTCCGGTTCCCCCGAAGCGACGGCGGCGAAGGATGACGGGGACGCAACGAATCCAAGCCAGGGGCGCAAGCCCCGTGTCGCATCGTCCAACGGCGCCCGTCCCTCGTCGTCCCCATCCGCGACTTCCGGTTCCTCGTCCTTCGCATCCTCCGGGGAGCATGCGCCCGCCGGCGGACGGGGGATGGCGGACTCCCAGAAAGGCGGGAAGCCTCATGTCATCCATGCCGGTCATCTCAGCGCGCGCTCGTCGCACAAGCTGAGCGCCAGGCAGCGCAAGGGCGTCATTGCGATCGTGGTCGCCGTCGCCAGCGCGCTCGTGGCCGTTGCCATCACGGCGGGTGTGATCAACATCGTCACGCGCGGCCAGGGCACCGACAGCGTGGTGCGGGATCTGGTCAGCAGCTCGCAGACGAAGAAAAGCCCCCGGCCCCAGCAGGACGGCCTAGATTCACCGAGCGCGTCGTATTCCGCCCAGGAGGACTCCGGGTCCGGGAAAGGCTCGGGTTCCACAGCCTCGAGCAGTCCGCGCCCCTCTGCGGGAAGCGGGTCCACCGCGACATCGGGCAGTTCGCCGAGCAGCACGCCCACCCCCGGGAGCTCGGACACCACGGATTCCGGTTCCGGGTCCACCGCCACCTCCGGGAACGGCTCGACGTCCGGAGCCTCGAGCTCCCCGACCGCCAGCAGCGGCTCCACCTCGACCGCAACCAGCGGGTCGAACTGAGCCTGCGGCCGGTCGTTTCCCCGACCTCGTACCGATGCACGACCGTGCCATGCGGGTCGTGCGCTCACGGGTTCGAACCCGGGGGAGCGCAACGCCGGACAGCGTCATCGATGGACATGAAGAGAGCCGCGTTTGCCCGGAGTCCCGCCCTTCCTCCCTCGTTCGACGACACGCCGGTTTGCCGCGAGACGGGTGACGATGTAGCCTATATGAGGCCCGTTGAGGTCGGGTTGATTTAGTTTCGGGGCTATGGCGCAGCTGGTAGCGCATCTCCATGGCATGGAGAGGGTCGGGAGTTCGAATCTCCCTAGCTCCACAGATACAAGGGCCGTTCCGAAAGGGACGGCCCTTTTCCGTTGTGGTCTCCGTCGGAACGGCAACGATGGCGTTGCGGGTTGTGCGTATCGCGGCTCATTCGTCTTCTGCGTTCCCGGGCCGTTGTCGGTGGCTGTCGCGGGCTGATTGCCTTACGGGAGACTATGCGGAAGAGGCGCATGGCGGACGTGGTCATCCGGTGCTGTAATGATGCCCTGTGGTCGTGGGGCCGCATCGGTCGCGGACCGGCAGCGCAGACACGGTCCGCTTGATGCCGTGCTGCGGTCTGTGCCGCAGTCGCCGTCATTGAATGTCGCCACGTTTCCATCGTCGTGCATGATCCCCTCCGTTTATGTCCGGGCGGGAGCATACGGCGGCTGGGGGTGTGTATTCTAGTCATTGACAGGGTCCAGACGAAGGGAGAGGTCGATGACGGCAGCACCGGTGAAGATTGGTATCGTGGGGGTGGGCCATGTGGGCCCGCATGTGGCGAACAGCCTCATCATGCAGGGCATTGCGGACGAGATCCACATGTGTGACGTGAATCGAAGGAAGCTGGCATCTGAGGTCCAGGATCTCAACGATTCCGTGGCCTTCGCCCCCCATCGCGTCCGCGTGTTCGACTGCGGCGATGAATACGAACGGCTTGCCTCATGCGATATCATCATCAACTCGGCGGGCCATGTCACGCTTGCCGGGACCAATCGCGACGGCGAGCTGTATGCAGGGGTACGCATAGCCCGAACCTTTGTGGGGCGTATAGCCGCGGCGGGATTCGACGGGTTCTGGATCGACGTGAGCAACCCCAATGACGTGGTGACGCGCGAAATCCAGCGTCTGTCCGGGCTGCCCCCGCAGCGCGTCATGGGTACCGGAACCTGTCTGGACTCGGCGCGTCTTGTCTCTGTCATCTCTCTGGCCACGGGGATCGCCCCCCAGTCCATCTGCGCCTACATGATCGGGGAGCATGGCTTCTCCGAAATAGCCGCCTGGTCCCACCTGACCATAGGCGGCGTTCCGCTGGCCCGTCTGGAGGCCGTCGATCCTGACCGCTATGGCCTTGACAGGGCGGAATACGAAAAGCGTGCTCTCCAGGGCGGCTATGTCTCGTATGCCGGCAAGCACTGCACCGAATATGCCATCGCCAACTCGGCCGCACGGATCGCACGGGCCATCGTCCATAACGAACGCGCGGTCCTTCCCGTCTCCGCGCAGCTCGACGGACAGTACGGGAAGTCCGGCTTCTACATCTCCACGCCGGCGGTGATCGGAAACGGGGGCGTGGAGGAGATCTACGAGCTCGACCTGCCCCATGATGAGCTTGAGGGTTTTCTCAACTCCTGCGCCAAGGTCGAGGAGAACTACGCCAGGATTCCCGAGCTGAGCGTTGCGCGGTCGCGAACGAACCCGGTTGTCATCGCGCCCGACCCCGACCACGATGACGAATATGCGCGGGGCCTGTTCCCTTCCGACGTGATCCACTAGGCACGGTGTCTACCCCGTCCGAGGTGGAGGTCTTGTGCGGGCCGGAGCCGTCCCTGCGACCGCCCTCAGCCCGCCCTTGGTGCGAACACACGCATACCTGGGGATGATTGCCCGCTTCTTTCGTGATGATAGTGTGGAGGACACGGGACGGTCGACGTGCGGCCGGGCGTGGTCGGGCGGATGTGTCCCGGATCGCGGGGCGTTTCCAACGGGGGCGTCTCCGGCGGGGATCGGTCGGAAACGCCTCGCCGAGGGAGGTAGGTCAATGAGCGTCTTCTGGGAGCTTGTCGCGGTGTATTCGCCGAGCGTCGTGCTGGGCGCGCTGTTCCTGGTGTCCTTTCACCGCGAGCCACGCCAGTTTCGAAACGCGATATGGCTGCTGCTGTTCGTCATGACGCTGTCCGCCACGCTGCTCATGCGGTTCGCACAGGAGTGGATGGTTCTGCCGCTGCTGGTGGTCGTGGCGCTGACGCCGCTGACGGTCATCGTTTTTCTGAGCGTCAACGCCCTGGTGGTGATCCGCCATGAGGGGGTGTCTCTCGCCACGCTGCTTCCCGCGCTGCTCGCCCTGGCGCTGAGCGCCTACCTCGTTTTCTATCCCGTCCTCTTTGTTCTGCATGCCCCGCGATGGCTTCTCGGCGTGGGGGCTCTGATCGTCTGCGAGGGGCTGTGGTTCTTCTTCACCTTTGCCGCGCTCCTTCTGTACTCGTGGTTCTACAGGATTCTTCCGCGCAAGCGCCGATATGACTACATCATCGTGCATGGGGCTGGTCTGAACGCCGACCGTCCCACTCCGCTGCTCAAGGGCAGGCTTGACAAGGCCGTCCAGCTGTGGAACCGACAGGGCCGCCGGGGAACGATTATCGTTTCCGGCGGGCAGGGGGCCGATGAGGTCGTCAGCGAGGCGCAGGCGATGCGGGACTATCTTGTCAAGGACCTGGGCATTGCCCGCGACTCGATCATGATGGAGGACCGTTCCACGACGACGTACGAGAACCTGCGCAATTGCAAGCGGATCATCGACGCCCGGAGCGTCGCCGCGCCGGGTTCCGCCCCCGCCTCCAGTTCCGGCGGCGCGCAGCCGTACCGCGCGGCCTTGGTCACCAGCGACTACCACGTGCTCAGGGCCTGCGAGTATGCGCACCGTCTCGGCCTTCGCGCGGATGGGATAGGGAGCCATACCGCGAGCTATTACTGGCCTGCCGCATTCATACGGGAGTTCATCGCCATCAGCCGGGCGCACATGTGGCCCTATTACGCGATCGCGATCATCTGGGTCCTGGCACAGCTGCCCGCACTCGCCGGCATGCACCGATGAGGGATGTTCCCCGCCTTCGGCTATCATGTGACACGGTCATGCGGGGTCGCCACGATCGCGCACGGCCGTGTTCCGACCGCCGCTCGGTGGCGTATGCCCCGCGACAACGGCGGACGCATCTCAGCCGGACATTCGAACGATAGGGGTCTCAGGTCTCATGATTGACGAAGTGGTGTTTCTACGGCATGGAAGAACCTCGTTCAACCTCGAGCGGCGGCTGCAGGGGCAGATCGACGTGCCCCTGGACATCGTCGGTCAGTGGCAGGCGGATCAAACCGCTCTGGAGCTTGCCAAGCGTTTCTATTGGGCCAAGGTCAGCTTCGTGGCCCGCAATCCCTCGGCATTGGCACATCCGGGTGCGAACGCCGTGAGGGACAGCAGCATCGATGAATATCGGCAGGCCCCCGCCTCCCACAGGGTGATGCGGGTCGTATCCTCCGATCTGTTCCGGGCGCAGCAGACGGCTCATGCCTTCGCCGACATCCTCGGCCTTCCGGTCGCCCTTGACCCCCGTTTGCGCGAGCGCAGCTTCGGCAGGTGGGAGGGGCTCAGCCGTCGGGAGATACACGACATGGACGCCGATGCCTATGAGTCGTGGAAGACCACCATGGGCGGGGAAAAGCGCTATGGGGTGGAGAGTCGTGAGGAGGTCGGGGTCCGGGGCGCAAAGGCCGTCGAGGATCTCGTCGCCTCCTCGCAGCAGAGCGATCAGTCGCAGACGCTCGTCATCGTCGGCCACGGGTCGTGGATAGTGGCGGCGATAGGGGTGCTGCTCGGCATCGAGCCGGACGGGGGGAACAACCTCAGCGCCATGCGCAACGCCTTCTGGTCGACGATGAGTGTCGTGCATCGATCCGACGGCGGTGTGAACTGGCATCTCGACGAATTCGATCAGGGCCCCCAGATCGCGCGTTTCGTCGACTGGGAGAACGGCCCGGCGGACCTGCGCAATCCCGGCATGCCGATGTGGAGGCAGATTCCATAACCGACGTGGCGTGGTGCCGCATGGCATACGTCGCGCCACCCGCGCAAAATGCGTTGTTCGTGCCGACGGGCATGAGGGACTATCCTTGTGTGGGGCTGCACGGCAGGCCGGCTCGTCGCGACCCGGGAATCATGTGCGCTCCCCGCGGGGGGATGCCGGGATGCCGCCGGGGCGCAGCGGCGCAGAGAGCCATACGGTGCATTGCAACAACGTGGAAGGCGGGTGAATAGGCATATGTTACGAATGTTCAGTACCATCAATGGTCAGACGGAGCAGATAGACAAACCTCAGGACGGCGCGTGGTTATGTCTCTCCGAACCCACCGACGCGGAGCTCGCCGGCGTCGCGCAGTCCACCGGCATCGATCTGGCGGATCTGAGGGCTCCCCTGGATGACGAGGAGCGCTCGCGCATCGATGTCGAGGACGACTACACGATGATCATCGTCGACATCCCCACCGTGGAGGAACGCGGCGGGCGTGACTGGTACGAGACCATTCCTCTTTCGATCATCGTCACCCAGAGCCTCATCATCACCGTGTGCATGCAGGACACGTCCGTGCTCCACCCCTTCATGGAGGGCAAGATCAGGGGTTTCAACACCTTCATGAAATCCCGTTTCATTCTGCAGATCCTCTACCGCAACGCGACGACCTACCTGCGCTATCTGAGAATAATCGACAGGGAAAGCGATCGGCTCGAGCTCAAGCTGCGGCATTCCATGCAGAACCGCGAGATACTCATGCTCCTGGAGTTGAGCAAGACGCTGGTGTATTTCACGACAAGCCTCAAATCGAACGAGATGGTCATGGAAAAGCTCAACGTCCTGTCGCGCATCAAGCAGTACCCCGAGGACGAGGAGCTGCTCGACGACGTGATCACCGAGAACAAGCAGGCCATCGAGATGTCGAACATCTACAGCGGGGTTCTGACGAACATGACCGATGCCTTCGCCTCCATCGTGTCGAACAACCTCAACAACGTCATGAGGATATTCACCATCATCTCGATCACCCTGTCCATTCCCACGCTGATCTTCTCCATGTACGGCATGAACTTCCAGCAGGGGATGCTGGGGATGCCCTTCACGAACAGCCGTACGGGCTTCATCGTGATCGTCCTTCTCTCCGTGGTTCTCTCCGGAATCGTGACGTGGTTCCTTACCAGATCGAGGCTGTTCAAATAGCGCGGGCGGGATCTCCGGCCCGCCGGGGCGTCCTCGTCGTTTGTCTCGCGCTGGTGCGATTTTTAAGGCTGAAGTGTGAGGTGGTGGCATGCAACGTTGGAGAAGGTCGGCCGCGGCTATTCTGTGCGCCCTGATGCTGGCGGGCTCGCTGGGAGGCTGCGATACGAGCGCCCCCGTTTTCGGCCAGCCCGACGGCCCCACCATCGCGGTGGGGGTTCCCCGGGACCTTCCGGGGCTCGGTCTGCTCCATGACGGCGACTATTCTGGCTTCGACGTCGATGTCGCCCAATATGTGGCGAAGGTGCTGGGATACGCGAGAAAACAGATAGTGTTCAAATCCATCACCCCCCAGACCGCCCAGTCCATGCTCGACGCCGGCAGGGTGGACATGGTGGTCTCCTCCCTGCCGATGGACGCCCGGCAGCGCTGGGGGCTGCAGTATGCGGGCCCGTATTTCGTGGCGCGCCAGGACCTGCTGATCAGGCGCGACAGCCGCGCGGCGATAACCGGAGTGCAGTCCCTCGCGGACAGGATCGTGTGCACGGCCCGGGGAAGCGGGGCCGACGCGAACATCGTCGCGGCGGTGCATGGCGTGACCATCCAGATACGGGACACCTATTCCCAGTGCGTGACGGCTCTTCTTGCCGGCGAGGCCGATGCGGTCAGCGCGGATGACGCCGTCATCTCCGGTCTGATGAAGTCGAAGGGGCGGCAGTACCTGTCCATGGTCGGCAGGCCCTTCGCGCAGGTGCCCTATGCGATTCGCGTCCATTACGGGGACCCGGAGCTTTCAAGCAAAATACTGGCGGCGCTGCGCTCCATGGTCAGGGACGGCAGTTGGCGGCAGGCCGTGGAAACCATGCAGAACGACATACACTACACGATGGATCCCGCGCTCAATCCTCCGGTCATGCGTTCGAATACTGATTAGGCGCGTGCGCGGTGTCCAGTTGCGTGGTGATAATCCTTGTCTATGAGTGTCAACGAGAAGAGCGATCAATCACACGCCAGCCAGCCATCCGATCCGCGGTTCCGGTACAACGCCGAACTCGCGCAGACGATAGAGGGTAAATGGCAGAAAATCTGGGATGACGAGGGAACCTTCTGGGCGGCGAACGTCTCCGGCGACCTCACGGACGGCACCGGCCGCAATGCGCAGGGCCGCCCGTCGTATTTCGCCATGGACATGTTCCCCTATCCCTCGGGGAAGGGGCTGCACGTCGGGCACCCGCTCGGATACCTCGCCACGGATGTGGTGAGCCGCTTCCACCGTATGAAGGGCGAGAACGTGCTTCATGCGATGGGGTATGACGCCTTCGGTCTGCCGGCCGAGCAGTACGCCGTGCAGACGGGACAGCATCCACGCGTGACGACGGAGGCCAACATCGCCAACATGCGTCGTCAGCTGCATCGCATGGGTCTGAGCTTCGACGACCGCAGGTCGTTCGCGACCATCGATCCGGATTACATGCGGTGGACGCAGTGGATCTTCTCACGGATCTACGATGCCTGGTATGACCCCGACTATGTGCGCGCCGACGGAGGCAGGGGGTCCGCCCGGCCCATCGCGGAGCTTGTCGATTCCTTTGCCTCCGGCTCAAGGCCGATTCCCGGATTCCCCCATCGTTCGTGGGGGTCCCTGAACGATCACGAACAGGCCGATGTGCTCAATGATTTCCGTCTCGCCTACATCTCCCGGTCCCCGGTGAATTGGTGCCCCGGCCTGGGCACGGTTCTCGCCAACGAGGAGGTCACCGCCGACGGACGGTCCGAACGCGGCGATTTCCCGGTCTTCCAGCGGGAGCTGAGGCAGTGGTCGATGCGGATCACCGCATATGGACACCGTCTGATCGCCGATCTCGACACGATCGACTGGCCGGAGAAGGTCAAGATCATGCAACGCAACTGGATCGGAGAGTCCCACGGCGCCTCGGTTCACTTCGCGGTCTCCACGCCGGATGGCGACAAGGACATGGAGGTCTATACCACCCGTCCGGACACCCTGTTCGGAACAACATTCGCCGTGGTGTCGCCGGAGCATGACCTTCTCGAGTTCGTCCCCTCCCGATGGCCCGAAGGCACCGAGGAGACGTGGAAGGCCGGATACGCCGATCCGCGCGCGGCGGTTCGCGCATATCGCGAGGCGGCGGAGAGGAAGACGGCCAAGGACCGGGTCAACGAGTCCGGGGACAAAACGGGTGTGTTCACCGGTCTCTACGCCGTCAACCCCATCACCGGCGCCCGCCTTCCCCTGTTCACCGCCGATTACGTGCTGATGGACTACGGCACCGGTGCGATCATGGCCGTTCCCGGAGGCGACCAGCGCGACTACGATTTCGCGATGAAATTCTCTCTGCCCGTCATCTACACGGTCAAACCGCTTCCCGATTCGGGCGATGATCTGGAGAACTACGAAGGACGAGCCCCCTTCGTCTCCCATGACGGCGTGGTCATCAATTCGAGGGCGGAGTCGACAGCCGCGGCCGGCGATGTTCTCGACATCAACGGGCTGACCGTGGCCGCGGCCATCGACAAGGTCAATGCCTGGCTCGAATCCTCCGGAGTCGGAAAAGGCACGGTGAGCTATCGTCTGCGGGACTGGCTGTTCTCCCGTCAGCGATACTGGGGCGAGCCCTTCCCGATTGTGTACGACAGTGAGGGCGTGGCCCATCTTCTGCCCGACGACCAGCTTCCGGTCAAGCTCCCGGACGTTCCCGACTACAGCCCCAAGACCTTCGACCCGCAGGACTCCCAGTCGAACCCCGAGGCCCCCCTGAGCCGCAACGAGGATTGGGTGAAGGTCACCCTCGACCTCGGCCACGGCCCGCAGACCTATTACAGGGACACCAACACCATGCCCAACTGGGCCGGGTCGTGCTGGTACTACATGCGCTATCTTGATCCCCACGACCGCGAGCACATGGTGGAGCGCGACGAATACGACTACTGGATGGGCCCCAACCACAACGCTATCTCGGGAAAGTCGGGCGGCGTCGACCTGTATGTGGGCGGTGTCGAGCATGCGGTGCTCCATCTGCTGTATTCGCGCTTCTGGCACAAGGTCCTTTACGACCTGGGGTTCGTGGATTCCCCCGAGCCGTTCCACAAGCTGTTCAACCAGGGCATGATCCAGGCATATGCCTACACCGATGACCGCGGTCAGTACGTGCCCGCCTCCGAGGTGGAGCAGGGGGAGGACGTCGCCGGAAAGCCCACCTTCCTGTGGAAGGGCCGGCGGGTGAGCCGCGAGTTCGGCAAAATGGGCAAAAGCCTCAAGAACATCATCACCCCCGACGATATGTACGAGAACTACGGTGCCGACAGCTTCCGCCTGTATGAGATGAGCATGGGGCCGCTGGCCGAGTCCAGGCCATGGAACACGAAGAACGTCATCGGGGGAATGCGCTTTCTTCAGCGGCTGTGGCGCAATGTCGTCGACGAGACGACCGGCGTCACCCATGTCAGCGACGACGAACCCGATTTCGCAACTGTCAAGCTTCTCAACAACGTGATCGCCGACGTGACCGTGGAGATGGAGGCGATGAGACCCAATACGGCGATAGCCCGGCTCATCGTGCTCAACAACCATCTCACCTCCATGAGCGAGGTCCCCCGCAGTGTGGTGGAGCCTTTGATACTCATGCTCTCTCCCATCGCCCCCCATATCTGCGAGGAGCTGTGGAGCAGGCTCGGGCATGGGCACAGTCTTGCCCATGAGCCCTGGCCTGTTGCGGATCCGCGTTATGTGGGCGAGGATACAGTCACAGCCGTCGTCCAGATAAAAGGCAAGGTGAGGGCAAAGCTGGAGGTGAGTGCGGACATCGACCCCGGAAAGCTCCAGGCCATGGCCCTTGAGGCCGTGGCCGACCGGCTCGGGGGCAAGGCCCCGAGAAAGGTGATCGTCAAGGCGCCGAAGATCGTGTCGATCGTCCCCCAGGAGTAAGGATTGCGCAACCGCGACCTGATCGCCGTGCAGAGCCAGCTGGATCGTCCCTCCAGGAATAGGGATTGCACGACGGCGTCACCGGCTTCCGGGCTTGGTCGTCCCGAGCCCGGTATGATCTGATGTCGCCCACGCCGTCCATCAGGTGGAGAGCCGTGGCGCGGACCGGTGCCGGTGGCGTGGCGATCGTGTCGTTGTGATCGCATCATGAGATCGGGTCACGGCTGCAGGGGGTGCGGGGGAATTCCGGACGACACGCCCCCGGTCGTCGTTTATGCACAGGTACGAGTGCCTGTTGATGAGTGGACACACGTCGCGCACCATGGGAGGCATGAACGCTTCAGTATCGTCACGCGCCGCGTCTTCCGCGCGTATTCTCGCCGTCCCCTCGGATTCGAGTCGTCTGCCCCCGGCGATGGGGGAATCCTGCGTCGATCGTCATCCCTCTGTTCCGGGGGCCCGTTGCGCACGTGTCGCCGGTGCGGCCGACGCCGTCGCGAGGCTTTCCTCGATCGCCGGGGCCGTGCCGGGCGACGCTCCCCATGAGGAACGGTCTGTGGAGGGCGGCCGGGCTTCCCTGGCCGGCGATCTGATCCGCATCCCCCGGCAGGTCGATCCATCCCGGTTGTGGCAGCGCGATTCGCGTGGCCGTGCCCGGGTTTCATTCGGTCCCCTTCACGCCGCCGGTGTCATTCTTCTGCTCCTGGTGATCTTGAGCGCCAGCATCACGCTTCTCATCCGGCAGTCCCTGAACTATGCCGCCGCGGCCGCATCGTCCTCCCCGTCGATGTCAGGCCGGGCCACGGCGGGCTCGGAGGCGTCCTCCTCTGCGACGGCCGAGTCGGGATCGCGCCAGAATGCGGCATCTGCGGATGAATCCCCGGCCCTCCCCGGGAGCGGCCAACCATCCGATCGCGCCGGTTCCGGTCAGGACCCGCAGTCCGCCGAAGTGGCGGGGAGTGCGTCGGGACGTGGGCGGGAGGCAACGGAGAACCCCTCTGCGGCCGGCGTCCCCCCATGGGTGGATCTCAATACGGCAAGCGCCTCCGAGTTGGAGACGGTCAGGGGGATCGGACCCGTCACCGCCCGAAAGATCATCGACTATCGCACGTCCGTTCGTCGATTCAGCAGCGTCGACCAGCTTCTCGAGGTGTCCGGAATCGGCGTCAAAACGCTGGACAAGCTGCGATCGGCAGTGGGGGTGTCATGAATCGCCCATCGACGGAAAACGGGGGCGACGACCGAAGGATGCTTCCGGTGGCCTTGATCCTTTGGATATCCTGCCTCGTCTCCCACGATCTGTTCGTGCGTATCCATGCTCGGCGTCCGGCCGGGACGTCCGCAGCGGGGGAGAGGTCGGACACGGTCTTGCGCATGGCCGCGAAGGATGCGTTCATCGGCGACGCGCTTCGCACAGGCATGGTCGTCGGCTCGATGGCCCTCGCGTGCGTCGTGGTTCTCCTCCTGTCGTCCATCGCACTGCTGCGTCGCCATCGGTCCATGTGGCGACGGATATCCGTCTGGTTCGGGGCATGGGGGATGATGCTCGGCGTCTGCGCATTCGCGGCCTCCTCGGGACTGCTGTCGTCATTGGCCTCGGATGGTGCTCAATGGCATGACCCCGCATGGTCCTTGGCGCGAGAGCATGCGGCACAGGTCGAGATCACCGCCGTGATCCGCACGCCGGGCACCACGAGCGACATTCGACAGGCCGCGTGCCAGAGCGACATCTCCATTCGCAGTCTCACCTATCGGTCTCTGACGGTTCCCAGCGGAGCCCGGGCGCGGATGTTCGTCTCGGAGGCGATGTGCTCGCGCCTGGAGAGAGGATCCATGGTGAAGGCCTCGGGAGTTCTGCGACAGGCGCGTTTCGGCCCGACTCCGTTGTGGGTGGTGGGTGCACGCACCGATGCCGTCACGGTCCGACGGCCGCCGCACCCGATTCGACGTGCAGTGCACGCAATGCAGTCGTCGTTCTTCCGTGCGACCGACAGGCTTTCCGACCAGGGGCGCGTACTCGTCCCCGGACTGACCGTGGGGGTTCTGGGACAGGAGATAGTGGGGGAGCGGACGCGGGAACCGGTTGATGACACCTATGCCATCCTCCTGGAGCGCAGATTCTCGCACAGCGGAATCATGCATCTCATGGCCGTATCCGGCGGCCATTTCGTTCTTGTGGCAGGTATGGTGAAACGTGCGCTCTCGCGGATGCACGCCTCCCGACGCATATGCTCGATCGCCGTGGCCGGCGCGCAGATCGCTCTCGCCGGCGCGATGTACCCCTCGGATTCCGTGGTACGGGCGCTCGTCACCGGCCTGCTGAATGCATCCGCTCTTTTCGTCGGGAGACGTCCCCAGCCCCTCAGCGCGCTGTGCTGGAGCGTCATCATGGTGCTCCTGGTCGCTCCGGGAATGTCCAGGAGTCTTGGATTCGCCCTGTCCTGTTCCGCAGTTCTCGGAATAGTCCTGTGCTCCGCGATGATACGTTCCCGGCTTCCCCTGTTCATACCCCGCCCTCTTGCCGCCGTCGTCAGCGCGACGTGCGCCGCCCAGCTCTTCACGGCTCCCCTGCAGGCGCTGATCGATGACGGGCTGCCTCTGGCGTCCGTGCCGGCCAACATGGTCGTCGCACCCTTCGTGGGATGCGCGACCGTCGCGGGTCTGGTCGCGCTTCTGGTCTCGCCCCTCAGCGAGCAGGCGGGGTTCGTCGCCTGCTGGATCGCCTCCTGCGGCACCGCGGTCATGAAGTGGTGTGCGGACCTTTTCGGTTCGGGCCATGTCCTTCCCGTTCCCATGGCGGGCTCGCCGGGGGGAATGGTCATCGTCGTCGCCATGCAGGCGGCGGCGATCGCCCCGGTGATCGTCGTCTCCCGCATCCGGCGGCGCCAGCCGATTGCCACGCTGTCGGGGGAGTGCCATCATCCCTCACCGCTGTCCCGGATCGCCGCCGGCCAGGCATTGTGGTGGAGGGAGACGCTGGATGTGTTCGCTCGTCCATGGGGTAGGCTGTAGGCGGGATAATGTCCAATGATAAGGAGACATTGAAGCCATGCCAAGATCTGCGCGGACCGACGCACCCATCACCATCGTCATGGGTGGCGATTCCTACCTCAACGAGCGCAAGGTCCGTGACCTGCGCCATCACGCATGCGCATCGCGGCCCGACGCCGAATCCATTGAACTCGACGCCGCGCAGAGCGACCACTATGCCTTTGACGAAGCCGTCGGCCCCTCACTGCTCAGCGACGTCGCGATCGTGACCGTATCGAACCTCCAGTCTGCCGATGACAAACTGCTGGATTCCATGGTCGACTTTTGCGCGCAGGCCAGGAAGGACCCGGGTTCCAGCAGCATCGTCATCGCGCGTCATGAGGGGGGAAACAAGGGCAGGGCCGGGGTCGAACGACTCGTCAGGGCCGGTGCGCGCAAGGAGCCGATACCGGATCTGAAGAAGCCGGAGGCCAGACTGAACTTCGTCATGCAATGTTTTGAACGTGAACGCCGCCGGGTTGAACCGGCCGCGGCGCAGAGGCTGGTGTCGGTTCTCGGCGACAGGACGGGTGAGCTGGCCGCGATGTGCAGCCAGCTGTGCTTCGATTTCGACGAGGACCCCATTCCCGTGGCACGGGTCGACCAGTATCTGACCTCCAATCCCCAGGTGACGGGGTTCTTCATCGCGGACAAGGCGATGCAGGGGGATGCGGCCGGATCGATCATCTCCATGAGGTCGGCGATCGGCCAGGGCGCCGCCCCCATCGCCCTCGTCGGGGCTCTGGCCATGAAGCTCAGAACGGTGGCTAAGGCCGCCGCCATCACATCGGGAACCATCACCGCGGCGCAGGCGAAGGTCAATCCCTGGGTTCTGAGGAACACCGTGCGCCAGCTGCCGGGCTGGAGCTCCGCCGGACTCGGCCGCTGCATCCGAATGCTGGCCTGGGCTGACGAGCAGTGCAAATCGAACGGCGGCGACCCCGTATATGCCCTTGAGCGCTGTGTGGAGACGATAAGCCGCAAGGGGCACGCCATCCCTCAGCCCCGCCGGTCGTGAGGCCATTTCCACAGGGAGCGGGCCCGGCCCGGGGCGGGTCGTCTCATGGGCGCGGAGCCGGGCAGCCGCAGGATCAAACAGGGGGTGCGTCGCCGTTTGCGGCAGCTGCGAGAGAAAGAATAGGGAGGCGGGGGTACAGTGATCCCGGGTTGCGCGATCATGCCATGATGGTTGGAGCAGCATGGGTCTCGCATGATGACGGATGGTCGAGAAGGAGCGGATCGTGGATAGGCTGACACTCGGTGTCGAGACGGGCGAGGATATGCGCGTGCTGGGGGCGCGCGTGGCATCTCTCGTGCGTGGGGGTGATGTGCTTCTTCTCTCCGGTCCGCTGGGGGCGGGGAAAACGACATTCGCCCAGGGATTCGGAGCCGGACTCGGCGTACGCGAGCCCATTGTCTCTCCCACCTTCACCATCGCACGGGAGTTGGATGGGCGCTTCGCCGATGGAGGCCATGCCCATCTGGTGCATGTGGATGCCTATCGTCTCGGCGGAGAGGAATTCGCTCCCGGACAGGATATCGCGTCCCGTCTGCTGGACGAGCTGGAAGCGCTGGGTCTTGACGAGGAGCTCGAGGATCCCGGCGAGGATACGGTCGTCATCATGGAGTGGGGAGAGCAGATGGGCTCGGTTCTCGCCCCCGAACGCCTCGAGATCCACATAGACCGCCCTCGCCCGGATTCGAAGGAGGAACGTCGAATCGGCGGGGAGGCGCCCGCTATGATGACGAGTGAGGGTACTAGAATCGTCACGATCATACCCGTCGGGTCGTCATGGACGGATCGGGTGCAGGACTGGGAAAGGGAATGGCCGGCGCATGAGTGACACGCTGAACATGGACACGGGCACGCTTGTCATCGACACTTCGTATGGCTCCACCGTGGGCGTGATGGGGGGCGATCCCGTCGTCGAAACGAATTCCCGCACGCATGTCGAACGATTGCAGATCGACATCGCCGCCGCGATGGACGCCGCTCCGGGGCATTCGATGGGGCCCGGCGACATCCATGACATAGTCGTGGGAACGGGGCCCGCCCCCTTTACCGGGCTGCGCGCCGGAATCGTGACGGCCAAGGCGCTGGCCTACGCCACCGGGGCAAGGCTTACGGGACAGGACGTCCTCGAGCCGCTGGCTCGATGGATGAATATTCGTCAGGCCCGGGAGCGCGATGGGGACGAGCGTGCGGACACGGCCCGATTCTGCACTCTCGCCGTCAATGACGCGCGCCGCAGACAGCTGTATTTCCGCCTCTACGAGGGCAGTCCGGATGACACCGCCCGATGCGTTCCCCTGTGCGATATGGATATCGCCGATCCCGACGATATCGTGCGACGGATCAACGGGATCACTCGGGGGCTGCGATCCGGTTCGCCGGATGGAGCCGCACCGATACGTGTGCATGTTCTCGGCAGGGGCTCGTCACGATATGAGCGGGCATGGCATGCGATGAACGGGTGCGGAGAGGTGAGGGACGAGTCGATCATGCAGCTTGAGGATGGGATCGGCGTGTTCGCGGCATGCGCGGCCAGCCACCGGGCGGCCGGAGAGACATGCCCGGCGGGGCCGCTGTACCTGAGAAGACCGGATGTCAGCGTTCCCAACCCGCTCAAGCATGTCCTCAACCACGGCGACGCGCGGAAAGCTCAGTGATGCTTGTACGTCTTGAGGAACTTGATCTCACCCAGACCTGCGAGCAGGTCGTGCGTCTGGAACGCGAGCTGTTCGCCGAGGGTGCGTGGAGTCGGGCCATGCTGATCGAGGAATTCAACGCTCCGAGCCGGACATACCTGTTTGATGTGGTGAGCGAGGTTGGCCACGGATTCACCATACGGGGGTATGCCGGTTATTGGTTCAACGGGGAGGAGGCCGAGATCATGACCCTTGCGGTCGGCAAAGACTACCAGAGGCTTGGCATAGCCAGCGCGTTGCTTGCCGCGATGATGGAGAGCGCACGGGGAAGGAACGCCTGGCGCATGCTGCTGGAGGTCCGCGTCGACAACGATGCCGCGCTGGCGCTGTACAGGCGGTTTGGCTTCACGAGGCTGGGCCTGCGCAAAAGATACTATCAGCCTCAGAATATTGACGCATATACCATGCAGGCCCGGTTCGCCCCGAGAGTGGTGGGGTTCACTTCGGCCCATGCGAATGATGGGAGCGGGAGACCACAATGAGCGAACCAATTGTGCTGGGAATCGAATCGACCTGTGACGAAACCGCCGCCGCTGTCGTGCAGGGGCGGCGGCTGGCGTCCAACGTCGTCGCATCCTCGATGAACGAACATGCGCGGTACGGGGGAGTCATACCCGAGATAGCCTCGCGCGCCCACGCCGAGGCGTTCGTTCCCGTAGTCGGGAAGGCTCTGGCGGATGCGAATCTCACTCTCGACGAGGTGGATGCCATCGCCGTTTCCGCGGGCCCCGGGCTTGCGGGATGCCTGGCCGTGGGCGTATCGGGGGCCAAGGCGCTGGCCTGGGCGTCGGGGAAGCCCCTGTACGGCATCAACCATGTGATCGGGCATATCGCCGTCACCCAACTGCAGTTCGGCGATTTCCCGGGAGACACGCTTGCTCTTATCGTGTCGGGAGGGCATACGTCCCTCCTGCATGTGGACGACATCGCCCGCAAGGTGGATGTCGTGGGAACGACGCTGGACGATGCCGCAGGGGAGTGCTTCGACAAGATCGCGCGTCTGCTGGGCTTCCCCTATCCCGGAGGCCCCCATATCGACCGGCATGCGCATCAGGGCAATCCCCATGCCCTGAAGGTTCCGCAGGCGCTCACCCGCGGCAACGCGGGACGCGAACACCCCTATGACTTCAGCTTTTCCGGGGTGAAAACGGCCGTGGCGCGTTGGGTGGAGGCCCGGCGCGACGCTGGCGATGAGATTCCGGTCGACGACGTGTGCGCCTCTCTCGCGGATTCGGTGGCCACGGTTCTGGCGAACAAGGCCATACATGGATGCGAGGAATACGGCTCGGACACGCTGATCGTCGGCGGAGGGTTCAGTGCGAACTCGCAGTTGCGCGACACACTGGTTGAGGTCGGGGCACGGCATGGCATCGAGGTGCGTCTTCCCCGGATGCAGCTGTGCACGGACAACGGAGCGATGGTCGCGATGCTGGGGGTGAATCTGGTGCAGGCCGGCGTCCGCCCCTCGGCCCCCGATTTCCCGATTGATTCCGCAATGCCGTTGACTCGGATCTGCATGTAGTCGATGCCGTCCGGTTCTCTGCGGGCCGTTCCCGGAGAAGGACGTTCCCTTCCTCCGTGCTCCCCTGGGCCGAGGGTGGGACAGTCGTCAGCATGATTACCCCACCTCCGCTTCTGGCTCCCCCTGGGCCGAGGGTGGGACAGAGGAAGGGTGTCCCGCGAATCGACGAACGAGAATGTCCCATGAATGTATCGCCCGGTGCTGGCGGCCGGGGGATTCGTGGGCAGGGCCCCCTCCGTCGCTGGGGATGGAGGGGGCCCTGCTTCCTTGATGACCGTCATGAACGGTCGTCGTATTGGTGATGCGTGTCTATCTCACGACGCAGGACTGGTTGTTCTCCCAGCCCCATCCGTCACCGTTCGAATCGGCGTAGGCGGATGACGTGCAGTAGGGATAGCCGTTGGGCGCGTACTGCGTCCCCGACTGCGACGAGTCGGAGCGGACCTTGCAGGACTGGTTGTTCTCCCAGCCCCACCCGTCACCGTTGGGATCGATGTATGCGTTCGATGTGCACCATGGGTATCCGTCCGGGCTTCTGTCCGACGAGCCTCCATAGATGCCGGCCGGCTCGACGCCCCGCTGTTCCAGACCGTTGGTCCCCTTGATGTACAGGTTGCCCCAATCGGTAAGTGATGACGGGTTCCAGTCGTTGACGAGATCCAGATACTCCACGCCGCCGCTGTTGCCGCACCATGACCAGGCGAGCAGACCCACGCCCTTGGCCCGGGTGTAGCTCATGATCGTCGCGGCATCGGGGATGCCGTCGGAATGCTTGTTGCCGAATTCCCCGACCATAAGCGGCAGACCCTGGTTGACGAACGAGTCGATGTAGGATGTCACCTTGTCGGCGGTGCTGTACACCCCATACATATGGACATCGAACACCACGTTGGAGTCCTGCTGGTATATCGTCTTGGCGTTGGACTGCATGATTCCCTGCCAGTCCTGGCCCCAGTTGGGGGCGGTGAGCACCAGGGTGTTGCTGAATCCTGACTGCCTCATGGCCTTGACCGCGTCCAGGGTGCCCTGCGTCCATTGGGATGCATCGTTGTTGCCGTAGGGCTCGTTTCCGATGTTGATCATGACGTATTGCTCCTGGCCCTTGATCGCGCTTCCGACGGACTGCCAGAAGCGAACCGCGTCCGACAGGGTGGTGGCGGAGGAGGCGTCGCCGTACCCCGTGGTGTCGTGGTCCTCCAGAATGCACACCAGTTTGTTTGCCTTGCACTGCCCGACGATGTTCTCCACCTCACTGGTCGTCGTCGTGCCATAGCGTCCCCCGGAGAGGACCACGCGAACGGTGTTGGCCCCGGTATGAGCTATGTCGCTGATAACCGATGTCTTGTCCGTGTACCACGCGTAGCCGTCGTTGATTCCTTGCGGAATGAACTGCTGGCCGTTGGAGTATATCTTTCCCCCCTGCACGTTGAGCCCTGTCTGCTCAGCCTGTGCCGCAGATGTAGGAACGAGCGCCGCCATGATGGCCGCGCTGGCGAGTGCGGCCGCTATTTTCTTGTGCTGCATTTGTTTCCTTTCTGTCTTGTTGTGTCTTCGTAGGATGGTGACATCACTATGTGGTGAGACGAAGCTTCGATGCATCGTATTGGAGTGCCACCAATTCCGGATGATACAAGTTCGCACACCGTTGCGCAAACGTTTACATGAATCGGTTAAGTTATTGGAATCAATATGATCTCGGTTTTCGTCACACTGCCGGGTTCACGGAGGCTTCGTGCATCCTTGAAACATGCTGAGAACAGGCTGTTTTGCGGCATGAAGCGGTAAAGTTGTCCAACGTCCGGATGGTTGTACACGAGCGTTGATGCGCATTGAAAAAATCACAATCGGGCGGTCGTCGGCGTGTCGCGCGTCACAACGAGGCTGATGGGGTGTGCCGTCGGATCGTTTTCCCGCAATCGCAGGTCGATGGGGGATCTTTTCCCCCTCAATCAGCGGACCGATACGGCCGTCAGGGGGAATGTGCGATCATGTCCTCCGACGGTTCCGGATCCGTCGTCTCTCCTGTGCAGGAGGGGTGATCCAGGCATGATGGGTGGGGGATGATCCAGGGCGACGGGCGACCTCTGCCGTGAATCAAAAGAAGCGAATCCCCTGTAGGAATCCGCTTCTTTTCGATGGTGCATGCATGTATCCGGCGCATGTACCTGTATGGCTCCTGCGACTGGGCTTGAACCAGTGACCGTCCGATTAACAGTCGGATGCTCTGCCAACTGAGCTACGCAGGAATGTCCTGTATGCCCGGAATGTGTACCGCGCACAAGAAACTTATATTACACGTAAAACAGCGGAGCGCAATACGGGTGGTTTCGTGGCGTGTCGGTGCGGGGCTCTTCGAGGGTCCCGCAATTCGATGGTTTCCGGCGGGGGCCGGGGTGCCGCTAGGCGTGGATGCCGGAGTCCTTCCCCGTCTCCATGTGGGGCCGCGACCGTCCGCGTTCCTTTCCCAGAAGCGTCATCTGCGCTATCGACAGGGCAAGAAATGGAACCAGCACGCACGCCGATCCTGCACGGGGGATAAGAAGGGCGACGAGTATGGCACCGCACACGAATCCGGCGAGAACCATGCACGTGCGCGCGAATCGAGTTCTCGCCGCGAGATTTCCGTATCTCACCCAGTCGTGCAGACTTTCGGATATCGTTCTCACGTTCCCCGTCATCATCAGTGGGGTGAAGGGCGCGTTGTTGAGTCTGCGGAACTCCTGCAGTTCGGCGGCCGCGACCAGGGAGAGCAGGATCGTCGTCGCGAAGCTGGGCATATCGTCGTTGGCCGTGGCGACGACGAGCAGTATGGCCATTTCGTAGAGCAGAACGCATCGTTGGCGAACAACCGTCCGTTTCTCGAAGAAATCGGTTTTCTGGATGAGTCGAACGGCTATGGTCCCCGCCGCAAAGGCCGCGACCGAAACAAGGTAGCGCACCGTCTGCATCCATTGCATCCGGCCGATGCTGATTCCCAGCAAAATGAGGTTTCCCGTCTGCAGACCGGAGAAAACCGAGCCGTGGGCAAGATAGGAGTAAGCGTCGATTCCTCCCGCCGCCATCGTCAGCAGCGCTCCGAATGCCGTTTTTTCGCTGGTGGCCTGATACGCCATTGCCGTGCCTCTTCCCTTGGTTCATGGTGGTCGCCCGGCGGGGGCGATATGTCCAGTGTGCACCATGACCCGAATCTTGGATGGGGGGGGAAAAAAATCCGTCGCTTACGGAAGAGAGGCGGTGGCGTTGCGGTGCGATGCACGGTCGTCAGGTTGGCATGCTGGCTGGTCGGATGTCGGCTGGACCACGGTGGCCACGCCGGCAGGGCAGCACGACGGCACGGCCGGAATCCTTCCGTGCGTCGTCCCATCACGTCGGGACATCGTCTCCCCGGCTGATGCTGGGATTGCTGCCAGCGCCGGATGAACCACGGGGCGTCGCCCTTGTCTGCCCGGCTGATGCAGGCGCGTCATCGGATGCGTCGCTACGGGGGGACGGCGCCCGACACGCGGACTGGCGGTGCAGGGGCCGTCATTCGACCACATCGGATTGTTCCGATGGCATCCGCCCTTCCGTATCGACGATGATGAACGGGTGAGCAGGACGCTACAGCCGAAAGATGAGGGATGCCATGACGATGCGCACAACGGAGCTTGAGCGCGCCAATGAGCGCAGAAAACGACGACAGTGGTGGAACGGGCGAAGGGATCGCGCCTCGACGAGAACGAGGATCGTGTTTGCGGCATGTCTGCTGGCGGCATGCCTGTCAACGGCGTTCGTCGGAGCATCCTGGGATTCAGGCACGGCCCTGGCGTCCCAGGATACGGGCGATCCCACTTCGGACACGTCGAGCGCAGGATGCGCGGCGCAATTCTCCCTTCCGTTACGGGACGCCATTGTCGTCCGGCCCTTTGATGCGCCCGCCGAACAGTGGAGCCCGGGGCATCGCGGGGTCGATGTCTCCACGCCCGAGGGAAACGTCATCGGTGGACCAGGCATATCCGCAACGCCTCTGCTGGCTCCGGCCGAGGGAATAATCGCATTCCGCGGAATGGTGGCCAACAAATCCATCGTCACCATTCGGCACGGATCGCTGACCTCGACGTTCGAGCCCGCCCAGTCCGCCCTTCCCGTGGGTTCTCATATCGTCCAAGGCGATGTGTTCGCCGTCGCCCAGGGATTCTCGGACCACTGCGGCGGCCGGTGCGTGCACTGGGGGGTGAAGGACGCCGAGGGTAAGTACACCGATCCTCTCACCCTGATCGAACAGCGGAAAATCATGATAAAACCATAGACGATGAAACATCGGTGCCCGATGACGGTAATATGCTGCATATAGGAAGATTTCATCATCAGGGAGAGTCATGCGCACGGAATACACCACACCATTGGAACAGCCGATAGACAGCGACAGGAATCTGTTCTCCATTCTGGAGGAACGAGTGAAACGCGCTCCCGACGGTTCCCTTATCGAGTACGTGGGGGACGAGGGTGCGTGGGAGTCGTTCACCGCCCGCGAATTCCGCGACAAGGTCGTTGCGCTCGCGAAGGGACTCATCGCGCGGGGGATCATGCCGGGGGACGCCGTGTCCATCATCGCCCACACCTCATGGCAGTGGACCGCACTCGACATGGCCATCATGTCCATCGGCGCCCTCACCGTTCCCGTATACGAGACGAATTCGCCGGCCCAGATCAGCATGATCTTCAATGACTCCCACGTGACGATGGCGTTCGCGGAGGACGACGGGCAACGTGACAAAATCGAATTGGTCCGCGACGAATGCCCGTCTCTGCGCGATCTCTATGTAATCAATCTCGGGGCCGTGGACACGATTACGGAATTTGGACGAGGCGTCAGCGACGAGGAGTTCTACGAGCGTGAGCGCGCGGTCAAAGGCGACGATCTCGCCACAATCGTTTACACATCGGGATCGACCGGGACCCCCAAGGGCATCGAGCTGTCCCATTCCAACTTCGTATTCATCACCTATTCCGGCGTGCAATCCATGCCGGACATCGCCCTGAAACCCAATAGACGCCTGCTTCTGTTCCTTCCGCTGGCGCACGTCTTCGCCCGATACATGCAGTTCTTCTCCTTCGCCGGCAACGTCACACTCGGTCTGTCCAGCAATCTGAAAACGATTCTCGCCGATTTCAGCGCCTTCAAACCCACCTTCATCCTTGCCGTGCCGCGCATCTTCGAAAAGATATACAATGCCGCCTCTCAGAAGGCCGGCCGCGGTCTGAAGGGAAAGATCTTCATCGGGGCGAGCGAGCTGGCCAGGAAGTGGTCCGTCGCCCAGCAGGCCCATGGCGCAGTCCCCGCCCGACTGACGATTCAGCACGCATTGTACAAAAAGGTCGTGTACACATCGATTATGGAGGTGTTCGGCGGTTCGGTCGAATACGCGGTTTCCGGCGGAGCCCCGATGGACGCCTCGATAGCGCATTTCTTCAATGGCGTCGGGCTTCCCCTCCTCGAGGGCTATGGCATGACCGAAACATCCGCCCCGGCAAGCGTCAACCCCACGGTGGGCTACAGGATCGGGACCATTGGAATACCACTGCAGGGAGTGTCCTTCGGGGTCGATGACGATGGCGAGCTGTGCATAAAAAGCCGGGCCGTATGCGTTGGATACCACAACCATCCGGAAATCACCAAGCGTCAGATCGTAGACGGGTGGCTGCACACCGGTGATCTCGGATCCATCGACCAGAACGGATTCGTCAGCATCACCGGGCGGAAGAAGGATCTGATCATCACCGCCGGAGGAAAGAACGTTTCGTCGGCCGAGATGGAGGCATCGGTGATGACGTCGCCCGTGGTGAACCAGTGCGTGGTCGTCGGCGACCGCAAGCCCTTCATCGCGGCGATAGTGTCCCTCGACCTTGCGGAGACCAACCTCTGGCTCAAGGCCCAGGGCGCGGAGCCGGTGAACAGCCTGGAACAGGCGAGTCGCAATCCCATCGTCTACGCGGAAGTCGATCGTGCCGTCAACAAGGCGAACGAGCTCGTTTCCAGGGCGGAGTCCATCCGAAAATTCGAAATCGTCCCCGACGAATTCACCGAAAGCAACGGCATGGTCACCCCCAGCATGAAGGCGCGGCGCGAGGCCGTCACCGACCATTACCGCAAACTCATCGACACCGTGATCTACGTGCCGAGAAAGAAAGGCGAGAGCAAACAGGCGTAGGACGCATGCGATCATGATGCACGGCGGGATCTTCGATCCCCATGGTCCCGCCGTGCATCATGAAGCCGATCGGACCCGCTTTTTACAGTCCCGCATCGGCAAGCGAGATGTAGCCGGCATCGATCAACGTGCGTTTGAGATTGCTTGCGCTGATGGAAAGCAGCGGTTCGCGGGACGTCGGCGTCTTCACTCCGTTGATCGAAACCGATGAAACGGATTTCAGGGAATGCAGCGTCTTCCCCCCATCAAGCAGAATGCACGCCCTGGCGACATCATCGCCGATTTTCACGCGATTCTCCAGCGCCGTCATCCACTGCTGCCCGTTGACGATGTCCGGGATGCTGTCGATGTATGCTCCGTATCCCGTGACGATGGGCCAATTGGTTTTCGTCGTCCCCGTCGCGGACGACGAGGAACCGTTCCTGGACGTTTCGGAGCCATCCTCCTTCCTGAGCGGTTCGGGAACGGCCTTCTTGGCGAGATCGCGCTTCCCGGCGATGTTGTCCATAATCCCCATGATGGAGATCGACGGGTTGACATCGGCCGCGGTTCCCGTATACCCCAGATTCCCCAGTTCCTCCACCACTCCCGAGGCGACGAAATCGTTCATGGCCAGCACGCCGTCGATCGTGGTGCGGGGGTCGCTTTTGCCGGTCATGCCAAGGCGCTTGCTCACCACGCTGGTGATTTGCTCGGTTTTCGTGGCCGTGAAGGCAACTGACATCCAATCCGAGTCGGTGGTGTCGGCCGTCAGCGTTCCCGAGGGGCTCACCGCCTTACCCGCTTTGAAATACGGCCGCAGAACGGACCAGGCTCCCGCGAACGCCTGTTTCGCGAACGACGCGCTTCCCTGCGCCTCTCCCGCCTGCGTGGAGTCATAGGGCAACAGCATCTCAATCGACTTCGGGCTTGTCGCCGAGACCTTGTCCAGAGCAAGCTTGCTGACAAGCTTCTTGGCCTGGACCTCACCGATCTGCTCCGCCGTCGACATCTGAACGAAAAGATCCGGGGTGAAGCCCTGCACGGGATTCGCCAGAATGATGACGTGCATCCCGTTGTCCCTCGCCAGCTGCAGCGCGGTCACGAGCCGTTCCCCGGCTTCGCGCACCGCCGCCTGGCTCTGCGCGTCGACGTCCGATGCCCGTGCCGCGCTTTTCCATGACACGGGATGGCTTGCATAGTCGCCGTATTGTCGCGAGGCGTCGTCGGACACGGCGACGGGGGCGACTATAAGGGTCTCCCGCGTCGACGAGGCGATGCCGCCGGATTGCGAAGGGGAGTCGTTCGAGGCCGAATGCGTCGAGGAGGCCGCCTTATCGACCACATAGTCCTGAATGCTTCTGCTCTGGGACTCGAGACTGTTCGACGTCTTGGTGTGGATCCGGGAGGATTGCATGCCGTGGCTGCGCAGCGAATCGGTGATGGATTCGTTCAGCTGCGCCCACTTGTTCAGGGGGGTGTGCTGCGTGATGGTTATGCCATCCGAAGGGGTGAACAGCGCGACCTCCTCCGACTCCCGCGTCGTGGAGGTTGACGAGGCCGAAGCCCCGGATCCCGCTGATGACGACGTGCACGCGGCAAGGGACAGCAGGCCCAGCGCCGTCATCAGCGCCGTCAGCCGTCTGATGATGTGGTTGCTTCGTGTCGTCATGGATGATACCCCTCGATGATTGCTCGACTATGCCGAGAACGATTCTAATAGCACGGGCCATGCGCGGGGGCGCCGCTCCGTCGACATCATTGCCGCAGCGGGCGCCCCCGCCTTTCGAAAACGGGGAGCGCGCTGTGCCCGGAGTGCGCTCCCACGGGTGGTCGAAGCCTATTCCCCCAGCGCCCGTGCCAGCCTTTCGGCGAGGACGTCCATGAAGCCCTCGGTGTCCAGCCATGGCTGGTCGGGGGAGATGAGCATCGCCAGGTCCTTCGTCATGCTGCCGGATTCCACGGTTGAGACGATCACCTTTTCCAGGGTGTCCGCAAAATGGGAGACCTCGGGGGTCCCATCAAGCGACGCACGGTGCTTGAGTGCGCCGGTCCATGCATAGATCGACGCAATCGGATTCGTCGAGGTCTTTTCGCCCTTCTGCCAGCGACGGTAATGCCGCGTCACCGTCCCATGGGCGGCTTCCGCCTCCACGGTTCTGCCGTCGGGCGTCATCAGAACCGATGTCATCAGGCCCAGGGAGCCGAACCCCTGCGCAACGGTGTCCGACTGCACGTCCCCGTCGTAGTTCTTGCACGCCCACACGTAGCCGCCGTGCCATTTCAAGGAGCTGGCGACCATGTCGTCGATCAGGCGATGCTCATAGGTCAGGCCCTCCTCCTCGTAGCGCTTCCTGTATTCCGTTTCGAAGACGGAGGCGAAGATATCCTTGAATTCGCCGTCATACGCCTTGAGAATCGTGTTCTTCGTGGACAGATAGACCGGGTAGTGCCGCAGAAGACCGTAGTTGAAGCACGCGCGGGCGAATCCTCGTATCGAATCGGCGAGATTGTACTGCACCTGCGCCACGCCGGCTCCCGGGTAGTCATAGACGACATGCTCGGTCGGCGAACTGCCATCGTCGGGCGTGAAGGTGACGGTGAGCCTCCCGGGACGGTCGACTTTGAAATCGGTCGCCTTGTATTGGTCGCCGAAGGCGTGTCTCGCCACGATGATGGGCTTGGTCCAGCCCGGCACCAGTCTGGGGACGTTGGAGATAACGATGGGCTCGCGGAAAATCGTGCCTCCGAGGATGTTGCGGATCGTTCCGTTGGGGGACTTCCACATTTTCTTGAGACCGAATTCCTTGACGCGCGCCTCGTCCGGCGTTATCGTCGCGCATTTGACTCCGACGTGTTCGCGTTTGATGGCCTCGGCGGCATCGATGGTCACCTGGTCGTCGGTCGCGTCGCGGTTCTCTATGCCCAGATCGTAGTAATCGATATCCATGCCGAGATAGGGAAGGATCAGACGATTTTTGATATCCTTCCAGATGACTCGTGTCATTTCGTCGCCGTCGAGTTCGACGACCGTTCCTTTGACTGTGATCTTGGCCATGTGCTATGTCCTTTTCTGGATTGAAGGGGTCGTTGCGTCTCGTATGTGCAGGTGTCAACGCACCATTGTAATGGTGCCGTGCGCCATATCGAGCCCGGGGACCACATCGGGAGAGCTCGCCCGTCTCCGGTTCCCCGATGGGGTGTTTGTCCCCGAAGCCGTTCCCCGGCTTTGCCCGACCCGAGGGATCCGCGCCCGTCATTGCCCGGCATTAGCCTAGAGGCATGTCTCAGGAAATTGAAATCGGTTTGGGCAAAAAGGGTCGTTTGGCGTATTCGCTCGACGATGTGTCCATTGTTCCTGCTCGCCGCACCCGTGATCCGCAGGATGTCTCCACGTCGTGGCAGGTCGACGCGTACGAGTTCGACATCCCCGTCATCTCGGCTCCGATGGATTCGGTGACGAGTCCCGCCACCGCCATTGCGATCGGAAAGATGGGCGCCTTGGGGGTCCTCGACCTGGAGGGATTGTGGACGCGCTACGAGGATCCTCGGCCTCTTCTTGACGAGATAGCGCATCTGCCTTCGGACAAGGCCACGGAGCGCATACAGAAGATTTATTCTGAACCGGTTAAGCCCGAGCTGATAACACAGCGCCTTCATGAGATCAGGGACTCCGGCGTCACGGTGGCTGGGGCGTTGTCCCCTCAGCAGACGCAGCGTTTCTACTCGACGGTGGTGGAGGCCGGCGTGGATCTTTTCATCATCCGCGGTACCGCTGTGTCCGCCGAGCATGTGTCCACAAGCCATGAGCCCCTGGATCTCAGGAAGTTCATCTACGATCTGGACGTTCCCGTCATCGTCGGCGGTGCCGCCAACTACACGGCCGCATTGCACCTTATGCGCACGGGGGCGGCCGGGGTGCTTGTCGGGTTCGGCGGCGGCGCGGTGTCGGCGACACGAAGCACGATCGGGGTTCACGCCCCGATGGCCACGGCGATCGCGGATGTCGCGGAGGCCCGACGCGACTACATGGACGAGTCCGGCGGCCGCTATGTCCAGGTGATAGCCGATGGCGGCGTGGGAACGTCGGGGAGCTTTGTCAAGGCGCTGGCCCTGGGGGCCGATGCGGTCATGCTCGGGGCCCCGTTGGCCCGGGCGACCGAAGCTCCCGGCCAGGGAACCCATTGGGGTTCGGAGGCCCGCCACCAGACACTCCCGCGAGGGTACCGCTCCGATGTCGGCACGGTGGGGTCCCTTGAGCAGATACTGTTCGGGCCGAGCCACCAGGCCGATGGGAAGACGAATTTCATCGGTGCCCTGCGCAGGGCGATGGCATCGACCGGCTATGTCGATGTCAAGAACTTCCAACGGTGCGGCGTGGTCGTCACCCCCAGCGCGCATCGTTGACAGGATGCACGGAAACCGTGGCGACGCGCGGCTGAACGACATCCCACCAGTTATCCACAATCCCGTCGAGTCTGTTTGACTCGACGGGATTGTTGTGTTGTCCTTGAGGAACCGGCGGTCACAGGCGACCCGTCGGCCACCCGGGAGTCCGCGGCATCGTGCCGCCGTTCCTGATGGGGGAGGGCAATCAATGGAGGGGGTTGAGGCAATGGAGGAGACGAGACCATTCGCAATGCAGAGGAAACGCGCGCTGCCGTGCCATGATGGAACGATACCGGTCGAGCTGTCCCTGATGCCGGTGAGATACCATTTCTCGCGGTGTTTCCTCGGGGAGATCGGCGACGAGGAATGCAGGGAGATCGCCATGTCCGCCTGCCGGATAGCGTGCATGGCCTTGGATGTGTCGCGCGGGAAAATCAGCAGCATGATACTGCGACGGCTCATGACCTCGGTCTGCATCAAGCGGCTGGAAACCCTGTCCCTGCTGATGCTCAACCATATGAGGACGGATTCGGCCCTTCGCAGGAAGATGTGCGTGCTTCCCGTGATTCCCAGGATGATCAATGGAATGATCATCAGCCCGGACACCCTGGAGATATCGGTTCACGTCATGATCGGCGATTTGCATCATTGGACCTCCCTGGTGCTCAGACGTATGGGAAGCCGGTGGATGTGCACGACGGCGGATGTCGGGTAGACGGCGCCGCACGGATAGACCGCAGCATATAGTGGAGCGTATGTTGCGTCAATTTGCCGTGGATGTGGTTCATCCCACTACTGAAAAAGACACCATCTATGCGCTGCTCGCGCATCGGGCATCCCGTGATGGAGAGGATCTCATCGCCCAATGGCAGGATGAGGACACCCGCCAATGGCACGATGTCACGGCCGGCCAGATGCTGGAGCAGGTTCGTCTCGTCGCCAAGGGAATGCTCGGCTTGGGGATCAAGCCGGGAAGCATGGTGGCCATCTACTCCGCGACATGCTACGACTGGGGTGTTGTCGATTTCGCCTGCGCCGCCATAGGCGCCGTCAGCGTCCCGATCTATGAGACGGATTCCACCAAGCAGGCCCTGGCCATCGTATCCGACACGGAGGCGGTCATGGCCTTCGCGGGGGACGATGAGCACGCCCGTCCGTTGGAGGAGCTGCGCCGCAACGAAGGGTCGCTGACGTACGTCTTTGATTTCGCGCAGGACGGATTGGATGCCGTCGCGGATTTCGGCGTATCCGTCAGCGACGATGATCTCGACAGGGCGATCTCCCGAGTCCGGGCCGACGACATGACCACCATCGTCTACACCTCCGGATCCACGGGAAAGCCCAAGGGCGTCATGCTTTCGCATCGTAATTTCACGCACATCGTGTATGCCGGATACGACGTTCTCGACCAGATGCTCTATCAGCCCTCGAGACTGCTGCTGTTCCTGCCCCTGGCTCACTGCTTTGCGCGTTATATACAATATGTGGCCATCGGGTCGCACGGGGTCGTCGGATACATTCCCAGCGCCAAGCATCTGCTCGCCGATCTTCGCGGGTTCAAGCCGACGTATCTGCTGGGGGTTCCCCGCGTGTTCGAAAAGGTCTACAATGCCGCCTCCCAGAAGGCCGGGGCGGGGATACGCGGTCGGATTTTCGCCAAGGCCTTCGCTCATTTCGTCCAGTGGTCCAAGGACGAGAACGAGGGCGGGAGCCATTCGGCCGTGGCCCGTCTTCGCCATTCGTTCTACATGAGGACCGTCGGATCCTCGATACGTTCCGCCCTGGGGCCGAACCTGCATTACCTGGCATGCGGGGGCGCCCCCATGAACGCTGATCTGGCGCATTTCTTCAACGGGTTCGACGACATCACCTTCATCCAGGGATACGGTATGACCGAAACGGCCGCGCCGTGCGTCGTGAATTTCGAGGATGCCAATGAGGTGGGGTCGGTCGGCAGACCGGGGCCGGGAATAGGCATCCGTCTCGCCGACGACGACGAGGTCCTCATCAAGGGGCCGAACGTCTTCCTCGGCTATTACAAGCAGCCCGAACTCACCGCCGAGGTCCTGGACGAGGACGGCTGGCTGCGCACCGGCGATCTCGGCATGATCAACGACCGTGGCTTCCTTTTCATCACCGGCCGCAAAAAGGACATCATCATCACGGCGGGCGGGAAGAACATCAGCCCGGCGCCCATGGAGGATGCGATCGGCACATGCCCGATCGTCTCCCACACGGTGTTGGTCGGGGATGGCAGACCCTTCGTCGGGGCGTTGATAACCCTTGACCCGGAGATGGTGTCCTCGTGGCTGTCCAACCGGGGCATGGATCCGGCCCAGTCGATCGCCGACATGGCGGGCAACGATGCCGTGAGAAGCTTCATCCAGCAGTATGTCGACCAGGCGAACAGCAGCGTTTCCCGTGCCGAGTCCGTGAGGAAATTCATCATCCTCGACGAGGACTTCACCCAGGAGGACGGCACTCTCACCCCCAGTATGAAAGTCGTGCGCCCGAAGGTGCTTCAGCGTTACGGCGACATCATCGACACCGTGCTGTACGCGCCGAAGAATCCTGTCCGGCCGGTTCCCGCCACCGTGAAGATCATCGACAAGACGACGGAAACGGTGAAGCAGGCGTCGGAGAACGTCAGCCCCCTCGTTCGCCAGGCACTCGATCAGGCACGGACGACGATGAACGAGCATAGACGCAGGCAGGCGTCTGATGCACCCTCCGAGGACACGCCGCACGATGACGCCAGGGGATCCGTCGGAACCGATGGCGGTGACGACGCAGGGCATGCCGCGGGCAATGCGGAGCGTCGCTGAACAACACAAGCAAACAAGAGGAGCAATGATTTGTCTATTCGCGAAATCCGAGTGATACCCGATCCGATTCTGAGGACCACCTGCGACCCCATCACCGCCATCACGCCCGCCGTGCGGCGGCTCATCGAGGATCTCGTCGAGACCGTCGACGATCCGGGAAGGGCCGGGCTGTCGGCCAACCAGATCGGGGTCGGCCTCAGGGCTTTCTCGTACAACATCGACGGGAAAACCGGGTATATCATTAACCCCGTCCTCGAAAAGACGGAGGGCGAACAATACGGGGACGAAGGGTGCCTTTCCGTTCCGGGGCTGTGGTACAAGACGCGACGCGCCGATTACGCGCGCGTGCGCGGAATGGATCTCGACGGCAGACCCATGATTCTGGAAGGTCGCGGGGTCATGGGCCGCATGCTTCAACACGAGTGCGATCATCTCGACGGGCATGTCTATCTTGATCGGCTCGAAAAGCAGGAGCGCCGGGAGGCCATGCGCAGGCTGCGAAGCGCTCGATAGCCCACGGTTGCGGGCCTGGGAGCGGACGCCCTCGGAGCCTGCGCCTTGCGGAGCCGTCCGGGCGTCGCCGCTTTGACCATTGCCAATGATAGAATGGGAAATCGTGCGCCGTCTGGGCGAGCATGCAGTCGCAGAGCATGTGAGTCCGCACACCATAAACCTAAGGTGCACGAAAATCGCGCCATGTTCGCGACGACCTGTGTCGGTCGGTCACCCGGAAACGGGGGCTGCACTCAGGAACGCATGGCCAGGCAATAACCGACAATGTGAAAGGCATTACTACCATGGCTCAAATCCTTATGAGCGATATGCTGAAGTCAGGACTGCACTTCGGACATCAGACCCGCCGCTGGAACCCGAAGATGAAGCAGTACATCCTCACCCAGCGCAATGGAATCCACATCATCAACCTTTTCAAGTCGCTGGACATGATCGACAAGGCGTACGACTTCATCAAGGCGACCGTCGCCCATAACGGCACCGTGCTCTTCGTGGGAACCAAGAAGCAGGCCCAGGAGGCGGTGAAGACCCAGGCCACCCGCGTGAACATGCCCTATGTGTCGGAACGTTGGCTGGGTGGCATGCTCACCAATTTCCAGACGGTGTCGAAGCGCGTGAGCCGCCTCAAGGAACTTGAGGAGATGGACTTCTCCGATGTCCACGGATCCGGCCTGACCAAGAAGGAGCTTCTTCTTCTTGAGCGCGAGAAGGACAAGCTGAACAAGCAGCTTGGAGGCATCCGCAACATGAGCCGTACACCCTCGGCCATGTTCATCGTCGACATCAACAAAGAGGCTCTTGCCGTCGAGGAGGCCCACAAGCTCGGCATCCCCGTCGTCGCCATCGCCGACACCAACACCGACCCCGAGTCGGTGGAGTACCCGATTCCGGCGAACGACGACGCCATCCGCGGAGTCGAGCTTCTCACCAGCCTGATGGCGGACGCCGTCGCCGATGGTCTGCTCGAGCGTTCGGGCAAGGCTTCCAAGACGGAGAACGAGGCCGATCAGCCCATGGCCGCCTGGGAGAAGGATCTTCTCAAGCAGGACGCGCCCGCATCCCCCGAGGCCGATGGGGCCGTCGCCGAGTCCGAGGAAGGCAAGGCCGCCGAGGACAAGCCGCAGGAGGCGAAGACCACAGAGGACAAGCCCGAGGCCTGAGCATCCACCGGGCGGCGGCCTGTGCACGTCGGAACGAACACATCGGCCGCCGCTCATAATCGATATAGAGGAGACATATCAATGGCAGCAATCACTGCAGCTTTGATCAAGCAAGTGCGCGAGGAAACCGGCGCCGGAATGATGGACGTCAAGAAGGCGCTCACCGATGCCGACGGAGACGTTTCCCGAGCCAAGGAAATCATTCGCGCCCGTGGGATCAAGGCCGCGGGCAAGCGTGAAGGCCGCAAGGCCCAGGAGGGAATGGTCGCGTCCACCGTCGTCACGACGGATGAGGGACAGACCGGCTATGCGCTGGAGCTGAATTCCGAAACCGATTTCGTGGCCAAGACCCCGAAATTCGTGGATTTTGCACACGCCATTCTCGGCTATGCGGTCAATGCAGGCGCGGGCACCGTCGGCGAGGTGCTCGCCGCACCGGGAGACGATGGAACCGTGAAGGAATCCGTCGACGAGGCCGCCGCCTTGTTCGGTGAACACGTCAAGATTGGTCAGTTCGCCACCGTTTCCGGCCCCCATGTGGAAATCTACGCCCACAGAAAGTCCGTGGAGCTTCCACCCAGCATCGTCGCCATGATCGCGACGGACGAGGCCGGTGCGGCGGTTGCTCACGAGGTCGCTCTGCAGATCTCGGCCATGGGCGCACAGTGGCTTCGTCGTGAGGACGTTCCTGAGGACGTCGTCGAGTCGGAGCGCCGTGTGGCCACGGAGAAGTCCCAGTCCGAAGGCAAGCCGGAGAAGATCATCCCCAAAATCGTCGAGGGCCGCATGAACGCCTTCTACAAGGAGAACGTTCTTCTCGAGCAGGCCTACGTCAAGGACACCTCCACAACCGTGGCCGACCTGTTCGCCAAGGTCGGCGGCAAGGCGGTGGCGTTCGCGCGAATCGAAGTCGGCAAGGGCGAGGAGAAGTAACCTGCCGACAGGAGAGCCGGATCGCATCCGTATCGAGCCGTAGCCTCTATTCGTCGTGGGATCGTTCCCCCCTGATGGGATGGACGTTGACGGTGACACTGCAGACGGTGTCACCGTCAATTGCGTCACCGTCAATAGTGTGGAGACGGTACCGTGGGCGGTTGGCGACACCGGTGCTTTCGGACTTCGCGAGCAGCGGCCGTTCGGCTTCATAAGCGGGAGACAGACGCCCGGTGGCGCCCCACATATCTCAGATGGGGCCGTCACCGGGCGTCCTCTTGTATCGAGGACCGGTGCGTTGTCCCGAGAATCGGTACGCACGCGAATGAATGACGCACGTGCATCTCCCGGGCACCTGTGCGTCATGCGAGCCGGGTTTGAACTCTGTCGTGATGAACGGTTACTCTTAGGGAGCGAAAAATGACGGTTGTTCATCATCCGCGGATATCCGCATCAGCATGAAAGGCTTCATATGAGTGACGGAGAAAGCATGGAAATGCCGCGCAGGGTTCTTCTCAAGCTGTCGGGCGAGGCATTCGGCGGCGGCGCCGTGGGCATCGACACGGCGGTGATTCGGCGCATCGCCGGGGAAATCGTACCGGCGGTTCAGCAGGGTGTGCAGGTTGCCATCGTCGTGGGCGGTGGAAACTTCTTCCGAGGCGCCGAACTCCAGCAGGCCGGGATCGACCGCAGCCGGGGCGATTATATGGGCATGCTGGGAACCGTGATGAACTGTCTGGCGCTCCAGGACTTCCTCGAGCAGGAGGGACAGGCCACCCGGGTCCAGACCGCCATAGCCATGGGACAGGTCGCGGAGCCGTACATTCCCCTCAAGGCGATTCGGCATCTGGAAAAAGGTCGAGTGGTGATTTTCGGTGCCGGTGCGGGGATGCCGTATTTCTCGACCGACACGGTGTCCATCCAAAGGTCTTTGGAGATTCACTGCGACGAGGTGCTGATGGGGAAGAACGGGGTCGATGGGGTGTACACCGCCGATCCCCGAAAGGATGCGAGCGCACGGCGCTTCGTCACTTTGAGCTACAAGCGGGCGCTTGTCGACAATCTTGCGGTGATGGACGCCGCGGCATTGTCGATGGCTCGCGACAACGACATCGCCATCCGGGTGTTCGGGCTGGAGGGTGACGGCAACGTCACCAACGCCCTCGTGGGCAGGCCCATCGGCACGCTGGTGTCCTCCCGGGAGTCGCAGGTCGCCGATTAGCGCGGATCGGCGCTGTGCGAGTCCGGCGTCGTACCCGGGCCGCAAACAAGTACACTGGAACCAGTAAACGTCGAACGCTCAACGTCACAAGGAGAAGTCATGACATCGCTTATAGAACAGGCACAAGCGCAAATGGGGAAGTCCGTCGAGGCGACGAAGGAGAACTTCTCCGGAATCCGCACGGGCCGGGCCAATCCGGCTCTGCTCAACGGAATCGTCGTCGATTACTACGGGGCGCCGACCCCCATCAAGTCGTTGGCGTCGATCGGGGTTCCCGAGCCCCGCACCCTGTCCGTCACCCCGTTCGACGCCTCGCAGGCGGGAGCCGTGGAGAAGGCCATCCGTGACTCGGACCTCGGTGTCAGCCCCCGCCGCGACGGCAACGTCATCCGGGTCACCATGCCCGAGCTCACCGAGGAGCGTCGCAAGGAATACGTCAAGCTCGCCAAGACGAAGGCGGAGGACGGCAAGGTCGCCGTGCGCAACATCCGGCGCAAGGCAAAGGAGTCCATCGACAAGTCCGTCAAGGACGGGGACATGGGGGAGGACGAGGGGGACCGTCTTCTCAAGGAGCTGGACAAGGTAACCAAGCGCGTGACCGATGACATAGAGATGCTGCTGGAGAGCAAGCGCAAGGAGATCATGGAGGTCTGAGCCGCACCGGATTGGTTTTTGGCCGCAGCTGGATGAAGGAGCGTCATGGGCACGGAGAGTCGACGAAGGAACGAGGCTGAGGCCACGATTTCCCAGATCAACAGGAAAACCGGACGCAATATGCCCCAGGCGGTGGCTACGGGCGCCGTGCTCGTGATCATCATCGTGGCATGCCTCGTGGTGAGAATCGATCTTTTCGTCGCCCTCATCGCCGGGTTCATGATCCTGGCCCTCTGGGAGCTGCGTGTCGATTTCGCAACGGTCGGACTGCATATCCCCGTGGTGATTCTGTGGCTGTGTTCGGCATGTGCGCTTTTCGCGACGTACTACGTGCGATGGCATGTTCTGGCGATGTCCTTTTCGATCATGGCATCCATGATCCTGGTTGCGCTGGGTGCGACCGCAAAGATGAGTTTCGGCAATCGCCTGTCCCTGGCCGTGGCAAGCAAGCTCTCCCATACCGACTCCTCGGCGAGAGCGCAGTCGTCGTTCAACCACGAGTCGGGTGAGCGGCATCACAGTCGTCTCAGTCACGTCGCCGTATCCGTGTTCACGGTCCTGTACATTCCTCTGCTCGCCTCCTGCATCGTCATATCGCTGACCTTTCACAACCATCCGGTGGCCCATGCGATAATGCTCGTGTTTCTCCCCGCCCTGAGCGACACCGGCGGGCTGTTCGCGGGAGCATGGCTGGGGAAGCACAAGCTCTCTCCGCGAATCTCGCCGAAGAAATCGGTGGAGGGACTGGTGGGCTCCATGCTCTTTGCGATGCTGGGCGCATTCGTCGTTTTCGCCTGCACGTATCCTTCCTTGTGGGGGCGGCGTTGGTGGATGCCGATAGTGGCGGGCATCATGGTCGGAGCGGTAGGAACCTTCGGCGACCTGTGCGCGTCGATGCTGAAACGCGATATAGGAATCAAGGACATGGGGCATCTGCTTAAGGGACATGGCGGGGTCATCGACCGTGTCGATTCGATTTTGCTGTGCGCCCCCTTCCTGACGGCGCTGCTCTGGATCGCCGGATTGTGAGACGGACGCGGTTTCGCAGGAGAGATGACAAGAGAGAATGGGAATGTGGCTGTGACATCAGGCGTTGAGGAATCGGTGGACAACGGGGACACGCAGGAGCCGCGGGAACGCGGACAAGCGCCGGAGACGGGCATTACCCCCGGAGGCTCGAACGGCGCCTTCAGGGACGTGCTCGCCCGTGATCATGCACGGCGGGGCAAGCCGCCCCTGCATTTTGCGGATATGACGAAGGATCTCCGGATCGACAAGGCGAAGGAGCTTGGCCTGCCCCGATTCCGAATCTCCCAGCTCGCGCATCACTACTACGGGCACTTCGACGTCGACTCCGATGACTTCACCGATATTCCATCCGAGCTTCGGCACGGCATCCGGCAGGTCTTCTTCCCCGAACTCATCACCGAGGTGACGCGGCAGGTAGCCGACGAGGGAACGACCATCAAAACGCTGTGGAGGCTTTTCGATGGTTCCCGCATCGAATCCGTACTGATGCGCTATGAGACGAGAACGACCCTGTGCATCTCGAGTCAGGTCGGGTGCGGGATGGGGTGTCCTTTTTGCGCGACGGGGCAGCTTGGTCTGACCCGCAACATGTCGGCGGGGGAGATCGTCGAGCAGGTGCGCGTCGCCGCGGCCGCCATGCAGGCGGGGCAGGTGGCCGGAGGTCCCGGACGCCTGAGCAACGTGGTGTTCATGGGCATGGGGGAGCCGATGGGCAACTACGGTTCGGTTTTGCGGTCGATACGCCAGATCAGCGCCCTGCCGCCTGACGGCTTTGGCATTTCGGCGCGAAACATCACCGTTTCCACGGTCGGTGTGGTTCCGGGAATAAGGAAGCTCGCCACGGAGGGGATTCCCGTGCGCCTTGCGGTGTCCCTGCACGCCCCAAGCGACGAGCTGCGTGACGAGCTTGTCCCGATGAACAGACGCTTCAACACCACGCAGGTTCTCGACGCCGCGCATGACTATTACCGTGCCTCGAAGAGACGTGTCAGCATCGAATACGCTCTGATGCGCGGAATCAACGATCAGGCCGAGCACGCCGCTCTGCTCGCCAGACGGCTGAACCATTATGGGGACAACTGGGCTCATGTCAATCCGATTCCGCTCAATCCCATAGAAGGATCACGATGGACGGCCTCCGATCCGCGTGACGAGCAGCGTTTCCTCGATATTCTGCATCAGGCTGGGATTACGGCGACGCTGCGTGACACACGCGGCCAGGACATAGATGGGGCCTGCGGGCAGCTGGCCGCGAAGCAGCAGTAGCAACACGATGTGAAACGGATTCGACGCCTTGACATAGGCAGCGGCTACCCTGTAGAAAACAAATCCATTCATCCGTAAAGCGGGGAGTTGCAATGTCGTTGGCTGTTCGAGTTATCCCATGCCTTGATGTCGATGCCGGAAGAGTGGTCAAGGGCGTGCACTTTGAGAATCTGCGCGACGCGGGGGATCCCGTCGAGCTCGCTTCCGAATATTATCGGCAGGGGGCGGACGAGCTCACCTTCCTCGATGTCACCGCGTCGTCCGGTCACCGCCAGACGATGGTCGACGTGGTCGGCAGAACCGCCCAGCAGCTTTTCATCCCCCTCACCGTGGGCGGCGGGGTGCGCAGCGCGGACGATGTCGACTCACTCCTGAGATGCGGGGCGGACAAGGTGGGGATAAACACGGCAGCCATCAACGATCCGAATCTGATCGGCAGGATCGCAAGTCGCTTCGGGAACCAGGTGATCGTACTTTCCGTCGACGCACGCCGCGAAAGGGGCGACTCCCATACCGCATCGGGATTCGAAGTGACCACGATGGGGGGGAAGACCTCCACCGGCATTGACGCCCTGTGGTGGGTTCGCAGGGCCGAGGAGCTGGGGGCGGGTGAGATTCTTCTCAATTCCATGGATGCGGATGGAACGGAGAACGGCTTCGATCTGGAGATGATCTCCGCCGTGCGCTCGGCCGTCACCATACCGGTCATTGCGAGCGGCGGTGCGGGGAGGGTCGAGGATTTCCCCCCGGCCGTCGCCGCGGGCGCCGATGCCGTGCTGGCAGCCTCGGTTTTCCACTACGGAAAGCTGACCATCGCAGACGTCAAGGCGGCGCTGAGATCCGCCGGGTACACCGTACGCTGACCGGCGTCGCGCCTTTCACCCATCATCATCCATTTCGACAACAGGCATAGGACATGCAACAGACAGAGCAATACGACAATTCCAACACCCTCGACGACCGCATAGCGTCGCGATTGAAGCGCGATCGCATGGGGCTGGTGGCGGCGGTCATCCAGCAGTATGACACCCTCGAGGTGCTTATGGTGGGCTATATGAACGACGAGGCGCTGCGCAGGACGCTGACCTCCGGAAGGGTCACCTTCTGGTCGCGTTCGAGGCAGGAATACTGGCGCAAGGGAGATACGTCCGGGCATGTGCAGTACGTGAAGTCGGTGTCTCTGGATTGCGACGGCGACGCCCTGCTTGTGCAGGTGGATCAGGTCGGGGCGGCCTGCCACACGGGAAGTCGCAGCTGTTTCGATGCGGGAGGTCCGATTCCCGCGGTCGTCGGACGCCGTGCCGAGGGGCGCCCCACAGACGGACGGGAGGTCCGGTGATGGTCGAATGCAGCGTCACCTCCATGCGGTGGGGTGAGACATGGCCACGTCGGGAAACGTTCCACGAGCTCGCCGACGAGGGGTACCGAGTGATTCCCATAGTCCGTCGCCTCCTCGCCGACTCCCTGACCCCGGTGGGATTCTATGAGCGTCTTTCCGGTGGAAGAAGCGGCACCTTCATCCTTGAGTCGGCGGAGTTCGGGGGGTCGTGGAGCCGATACAGTTTCATAGGCGTCAACTCCATGGCGCAGCTGCGCTCGGACCATGGCCGGGCGAACTGGCTGGGCATGGTCCCCGCCGGCGTGCCCCGGGACGGGGACGTGATCGCGGTGGCCCACGCCGCCTTGAAGGTTCTCAAGGCACCCCACGTCGAGGGGCTGCCGAATCTGACCAGCGGGCTGGTGGGCACAATCGGATGGGACTCCATACGTCACTGGGAGCCGACTTTGCCTCATCGGGCTCCGGATGAGACCGGGCAGCCGGAGCTGGTGCTCGCCATGGCGACCGATATCGCCGTCGTGGACCATGCCAGCGGATCGGTGTGGCTCATAGCCAACGCCGTCAACGTCGACGACAGACCGACGAGGGCCGATGCCGCATATGACGAGGCCGTCGCCCGGCTCGCCGCCATGCAGCACGATGCGGCGACGCCGGTCGCCGGGGAGTCTCGGATCAACGTCATTGATCCGAGCGTGGATCGGCCGCAGCTGCGCTTGCGCTCCCCACGCTCCGAGTATGAGAGCGCAGTCGAAAAGGCCAAGCGCCACATAGTCGACGGAGACGCGTTCCAAGTGGTGGTCTCGCAACGTCTCGAGGTGGATTCCCCCGCTGATCCATTTGACGTGTATCGGGTGCTGCGAACCCTCAATCCCAGCCCGTACATGTATTTCTTTGCCCTTACCGACGCCCGGGGCCGGGATTTCAACGTCATCGGATCAAGCCCGGAAACCCTGATCAAGGTGGATGACGGGCATGCCGTGACTTTCCCCATCGCCGGTTCCCGGCCGCGCGGAAAGACCCCGGAGGAGGACGAGCGTCTGGCGAAGGAGCTTCTTGCCGATCCCAAGGAGCGCAGCGAGCACATCATGCTGGTTGACTTGTCCCGCAACGATCTCAGCAGGGTGTGCCTTCCGGAGACGGTCGAGGTGGTGTCGCTGATGGAGATCAAACGCTTCAGCCACATCATGCATATCTGTTCGACGGTCACGGGACAGGTGAGTCCCGATAAAACCGTGTTCGACGTCTTCACGTCGGCGTTTCCCGCGGGAACACTGTCGGGCGCGCCGAAGCCGCGCGCCATCGAGATCATCGATGAGCTCGAGCCGGCCGACCGGGGGATCTATGGCGGAACGGTGGGGTATTTCGATTTCTCGGGCAACATGGACATGGCGATCTCCATCCGGACGGCATTCCTGCGTGACCACGAGGCGTCGGTGCAGGCGGGTGCGGGAATAGTGCTGGACTCCGTTCCGGCCGATGAATGGCAGGAAACGCGAAACAAGGCGGAAGCAAGCGTCGAGGCGGTTCAGATCGCGGCCCAGCTGCGTGTCCTGTAATGGATGCGGGCGCCGTGGCGGTGCCCGCATGATTATGGCGGAAGCACGGGAAGCCGTGCGCGAGATGGTGGGCAACAACCGGGCATCCGCCGGCCCGAATGGCAAGACGCGGAACCATGGGTGGCGATTTCGCCTACTACAGTGGCTTTCGGCATGAAATCTGGAGGCACGTATGTCGGTACTTGATGAACTGGTTGAGGGAGCGCTCGACGATCAGCGGTCGAGGGAGCGTTCCCTGTCGCTCGCCGATCTCAAGGTCATGGCCGCCAAGGCGGCGCGGCCGATCGACGCCCTGCGATGGCTTCGCCGAGAGGATGGCATTCCCATCATCTCCGAGATCAAGCGGGCATCCCCCTCGAAGGGCAGGCTCGGGGACATTCCCGATCCCGCGGCGCTGGCGCGTGAATATGAGCGCGGGGGAGCGAGCGCGATTTCGGTGCTCACGGAGGGGCGTCGTTTTCTGGGGTCCCTTGATGACCTTGACAAGGTTCGTGCCGCGGTCCATATACCTGTGCTGCGCAAGGACTTCATCGTCACCGAGTATCAGATCTGGGAGGCGAGGGCCCACGGGGCGGATATGGTTCTGCTCATCGTGGCGGCTCTCGACGACGATCGCCTTTCCGCCCTTCTCGCCCTGTCCCGCCGTCTGGGAATGACGGTGCTCGTCGAGACCCACACCCGGGAGGAGATACGGCGTGCGATTCATGCGGGTGCGAAGGTCATCGGCATCAATGCGAGGAATCTCAAGACCCTTCATGTTGATGTGGGCACCTATTCCGATCTCGCCAGGGACCTGCCCGATGACGTCGTGCGCGTTGCGGAATCGGGCGTTTTCGGCAGTGTGGAGCTGGAGGAATATGCCCGTGCGGGCGCCGACGCCGTTCTCGTCGGAGAGGGTGTGGCGACGGCGGACGACCATGAGCATGCGGTTTCGAGACTAGTGAAAGCAGGAAAAAGAGTGAAGGAATCGGAGAAGACCCCGCTAAGCACCCATCAGGGCCCCTATTTCGGCCGGTTCGGTGGCCGCTACATTCCCGAGGCTCTGGTCGGGGCGTTGGACGAGCTGGAGCGGGTGTACACCGAGGCAAAGGGCGACCCCGAGTTCGGAAAGGAATTCGCCAGGCTCAACAAGCAGTATGTGGGCCGTCCCTCGCCGCTTACCGAGGCGCCGCGTTTCGCCCGTCGCCTCAATGAGAAGGTTGGCCTCGACGCCCGTGTCTTCCTCAAACGTGAGGATCTCAACCACACGGGCGCCCATAAGATCAACAATGCACTGGGTCAGGCGCTTCTCGTCAAGCGCATGGGCAAGACGCGCGTCATCGCGGAGACCGGGGCGGGCCAGCATGGGGTGGCGACCGCCACGGTGTGCGCGCTTCTCGGGCTCAGATGCCGGATCTACATGGGCCAGATCGACGCCCGCCGCCAGGCCCTCAACGTCGCCCGCATGAGGCTGCTCGGCGCCGAAGTGGTGGAGGTCACCCTGGGAACCAGAATCCTCAAGGATGCGATCAACGAGGCCCTGCGTGATTGGGTGACGAACGTGGAGAACACCCATTATCTTCTGGGAACCGTCGCGGGACCCCACCCCTTCCCGACCATGGTCCGAGATTTTCAGAAGATCATCGGCGAGGAGGCGAAGGAACAGCTGCGCACCGAATACGGGATCGACCATCCCGACGCCATATGCGCCTGTGTGGGCGGGGGCTCCAACGCCATAGGAATCATGAACGCCTTCCTTGATGACGACAGGGTGAACCTCTACGGCTATGAGGCGGGCGGCCATGGTCCGCAATCAGGACACCATGCGATTCGCTTCGCGCCGGGAACGGGTCAGCTGGGCGTGTTCCAGGGTGCGAAGTCGTATCTGTTGGAGACGTCCGAGGGACAGACGCTGGACACCTACTCCATTTCCGCGGGACTGGACTACGCGTCGGTCGGGCCCGAGCACGCGTGGCTCAAGGAGATCGGCCGTGTGAACTACTCGTGGGCCACCGACGAGGAGGCCATGAGCGGTTTCAAGGATCTGTGCGAAACCGAGGGAATCATCCCGGCCATCGAAAGCTCGCATGCCGTGGCCGGTGCATACAAGGCCGCCGCCGACCTGAAGGCGAAGGGGTACGAGCACCCCGTGATGATCGTGAACATCTCGGGCCGCGGCGACAAGGACGTGGCCACGGCGGGGAAATGGTTCGGGTATCTCACCGACGAACAGAGCAGGGCGCTGGAGGCGAACGGCGCGCACGGAACCAGTGTGGACGGAGAGTGATTATACGATGAACACCATGAATTCAACAACCCCGGAACAGCCCTTGGGGATCAGCCACAGACCGAGCCCGACGGAGGCCATGTTCGAATCCTTCAAGGCACGGAACACCCCCGCCTTCATCGGATACCTTCCCTACGGCTTCCCCAACCCCGATGTCTCGCTGCGAGCCCTGGACGCCATGGTCAGCAGCGGCGCCGACGCCGTGGAGATCGGGCTTCCCTATTCCGATCCGGTCATGGACGGCCCGGTCATCCAGGCGGCCTCGCAGATCGCGTTGGACAACGGCGAGCGCATCGCCGGCGTCTTCCGCGCGGTGGAGACAGTCGCCAGAGCGGGAGGGATCCCCCTGATCATGAGCTATTGGAATCTCATCTTCCACTACGGGGTCGAGCGTTTCGCACGAGATTTCGAGAATGCGGGGGGTGCCGGAATCATCACCCCCGATCTGATTCCCGATGAGGCCGGGGAATGGATCGAGGCGTCCGACAGACACGGTCTGGACCGCATCTTCCTCGTCTCGCCCGATTCCAGCGGCGCGCGTCTGGCAACGGTATCCGCCCACTCCCGGGGTTTCGTCTATGCCGCATCCAGGATGGGAGTCACCGGCGAAAGGTCGACGATCTCGGCCTCACCGGAGCTTCTGGTCGAGCGAACCCGGCAGGCGGGGGCTCGGAACGTATGCGTCGGGATCGGGGTGTCCACCCCGGAGCAGGGCGCCAAGGTCGGGACGTATGCGGATGGCGTGATCGTGGGATCGGCACTCGTGCATACCCTGCTCGACGATACGAAAAGCCGCGCGAAGGATCCCGTGGAGGGGCTGAGAGATCTGTCGCAAACCACGCGAGCTCTTGCCGAAGGCATTCACGGGGCGCGGTCCTGACGAGGGGCGGGCCGTCCGCGGGCCGGCTGTGACAATATCTGCTGTACGGACTATCATCAGGAAAACATGACATTGAGTTATATCCCGTCACCGACGATTTCCGAGTTCACCCTCGGACCGGTGACCATACACTTCTATGCGCTGTGCATTCTCACTGGAATCGTTCTCGCGGTCTGGATGGCCAGTTCCCACTGGAAGCGCCTGGGTGGGAACTTCGATCAGATTCTGGATATCACCTTGTGCTCGGTTCCGGCCGGCATCATCGGGGCCCGGCTGTACCACGTGATAACCACGCCCGAGCGCTTCTTCGGCCCGACGGGGAACTGGACCGACATGTTCCGCATCTGGAAAGGCGGGATGGGGATCTGGGGGGGCGTGTTCCTCGGGGCGCTTGCCGCATGGGCGTGGTGTCGGCACAAGCACTATCCGATGGCCCTTCTTGCCGATGCCCTGGCACCGGCGCTTCTGGTGGCCCAGGCCGTGGGACGCATAGGAAACTGGTTCAACCAGGAGCTGTATGGACGACCCACGACGCTGCCGTGGGGCCTGAAGCTCAATTCCGCGGGGGCGGCCATAGGTCATGGCGAGCAATGCTATGACGGTTCGACATGCCCCGTGGGCACGCTGTTTCAGCCGACCTTTCTTTACGAGATGATATGGGATCTTCTGGGTGCGCTGCTGATTGTGTGGATCGGGAGAAAAACCATGCAGGTTCTCAAGGCCGGTTCCCTGTTCACCATCTACATCATGTGGTATACGGCCGGACGCACCTGGATAGAGGCTCTTCGCATCGATTTCGCCCATGAGTTCCTCGGCGTGCGCATCAACGTGTGGGTCTCCATGGGGGTGTTCATCTGCGGTGTCGTGGCCTTCGTCCTTGTGCAGAGGTTCGGGTCGATGACGTCGGTGCTCGCCCGCAGGCTGGCGGAGGTGACCTCCGACGAGCAGGAGCGCGCGGACGCCCACGATGCGGGACATGTCGACGGGCGGGGACGTGATTCCCATGATCCGTCGTCCTCTCCGGCCGTCCCGGAATCGGACGACGGCCATGATGCGCCCACGTCCGGCGGCGACGTGCCCGGGGCGAAGCCTGCGGGACACTCTCGCGACGGGCACGAATCCTAGAAATCATCCCTTCGGTTCATTCACCTCGTCGTTCACCCTTCATAGAATGAAAGCCATGACCATACAAATCGCACCGAGCATCCTGTCTGCCGATTTCTGCAATCTCGAACGTGACCTCAAGGCCATCGAGAGCGCGGATCTTGTTCATGTGGATGTGATGGACCATCATTTTGTTCCGAACCTGACCCTCGGCGAACCGATCGTCAAAAGAATCTGCGAGGTGACCGACCTTCCTGTCGACGTTCATCTGATGATCGAGGATCCGGATCGGTGGGCGCCGGGATACGCGCAGGCGGGGGCCGCCTCCGTGAGCTTCCATATGGGGGCGACGCATGCGCCCGTCCGCCTGGCCCGTCAGCTTCGCGACATGGGATGCCGGGCGTGCTTCGCCGTGCGTCCGGCCGAGCCGGTCGAACCCATATTCGACATTCTCGACGAATTCGACATGATACTGGTCATGACGGTGGAGCCCGGCTTTGGCGGGCAGAAGTTCCTCGCCAACCAGATGGCGAAGGTCAGAAGGCTGCGTGACGAGATAACCCGGCGCGGCCTGTCCACCCATATCCAGGTCGACGGGGGCGTGAGCCCCGCAACGGCCCCTGTTGTCGCCCAGGCCGGAGCCGATGTCCTCGTCGCAGGATCGGCGGTCTACGGCGCATCGGACCGGGCCGCGGCAATCGACAATATTCGCAATCAGGCCCAGTCCGCGTACCGGGCATAGCATGAAGGTGTGATGGCAACCATGAAGACTTTTGAATCGTTGTTCTCCGAGCTGAGCGACAAGGCCGCGTCCCGGCCGCAGGACTCCCTTACCGTCGGGGAGCTGGACAAGGGGACGCATTTCATCGGCAAGAAGATAATGGAGGAGGCCGGCGAGACCTGGATCGCCGCCGAATACGAAGGTGCCGACCGTACCGCCGAGGAAATGAGCCAGCTGATCTACCATCTTCAGGTGATGATGATCGATCGCGGCATTACTCTGGAAGACATCTACAGGAATTTGTAGTCAGCTCGGTGACTCGGCTGCGATAAGGTTCGCTTTGAGGAGGAACAATGTTAAGAATCGCGGTGCCCAACAAGGGCATGCTTTCGGAGCCCGCATGGAATATTCTCGCCGAGGCCGGCTACAGACTGCGCACCAACCCGCGCCAACTCGTCGTCGAGGACCATGACAACGACATCGAACTGTTCTACCTGCGCCCGCTGGACATCGCGGTGTATGTCGGCAGGGGAACCATAGACATCGGCATCACCGGCAGGGATCTGCTGCTCAACTCGGGCACCGAGGCCGTGGAGCACATGGCGCTGGGTTTCGGCGGGTCGACATTCAGGTTCGCGGCCCCGCGGGAGTCTGCCATTACATCTCTGCCCGACATCGACGGGAAGCGCGTCGCAAGCTCCTATGACAAGCTTGTCGGAGACTACCTGCGCGATCGGGGTGTGTCGGCCGACATCATCCATCTGGATGGTGCGGTGGAGTCGTCGGTGCAGCTGGGGGTCGCCGATCTGATCGCCGATGTCGTCTCGACGGGAACGACGCTGCGCAATGCGGGTCTGCACGTCTTCGCCGATCCGATCCTGCGTTCCGAGGCCATACTGATCCGCTCCCCGAGGGTGGCGACCGATGACGAACGCCTGTCCGTTCTCGAACGCAGGCTCGAAGGCGTCCTGACGGCGCAGCGTTATGTCCTGATGGACTACGACATTCCCGTTTCCAAGGTTGCGGCGGCCGTGGATGTCACTCCGGGGTTCGAAAGCCCCACGATCTCCCCGCTTCATGACAAGCAGTGGTCGGCGGTGCGTGTCATGGTGCCGCGGGAGAAAGTCAACACGCTCATGGACAGACTCTACGATGTGGGTGCGCGCGGCATCATAGTCACCGCCCTGCAGGCGTCAAGGATCTGAGATTTTGCCACGGGTATGAAAAACAACACGGGAGAGACGACGTACGGCCCTGAGCCTCGAGACATATATTTTACCGTTCCCAATCTGATCAGCGCATTGAGAATCATTTCGATCCCCTTCATCACGGTTCTGGTCATCCACCACCACATGGTCGCGGCGCTGGTGGTTCTGGGGGTGTCCGCCATATCCGACGGACTTGACGGGCTCATCGCCAGGGCATGCAACCAGGTGAGCAAGATGGGGCAGATCCTCGATCCCGTCGCGGACCGCCTCCTTATCTTCTGCAGCTGTCTTGCGCTGGGGCTTGCGGGAATCATCCCCCTATGGGCGCTGATAGTCGTCGGGCTGAGGGATTTTCTGCTGGGCATTCTGATACTTCTTCTGGCTCAGGACAGCTACGGCCCATTGCCCGTCCATTTCGTCGGCAAGGCGGGAACGGCACTGCTGATGAGTGCGATCGTCATGTTCATATTCGCCGACATCTGGCATGACTCGTTCACCCAGACCCTGAACCTCGTCGCGATCTCGGTGGGAATCTGGGGAATCTGCCTGTACTGGCTGGCGGGCTTCATCTATGCCTGGCAGGGCTACACGCTGCTTCGGCCGAGGAAATGAGCGTCCGTCATGCCGTCGAACCCATCACAGAAGCCGGTGTCGTTCCCCGTTTCATCGGACTACACGCTCATGCGGCGCAGGGCGGTCTTCTCCCGGTCCATCCACGGGCTTGATTCCCACCATGCCGACTCCTCGCAGCCGCAGGGGGACTCCGCGAGAGCGAAGCGGCGAAAGATCGACGACGATTCGCTGCGCCTGATCGACGACCTGACCAACAGGCCCGTCGACCCGCTGTTCTCGGATGCGCGACTGACCCAGCGGCCGCATTCGGCGTTCTCTACGTGGTCCATACGCATCGTCGTGTTCATCATATGCATCGGGGTTGGATTCGCGGGCTCCCTTTTCGTCCAGCAGCTCCACACCGACCCGCGAAAAGAGGTCCGCGCCAGTCTCGCACAGGAGCTGGTCCAGCAGAACAAGCAGGTCGATTCCCTGACGAAGGAGACCACGCAACTGCGCGGCAGCGTGGATCGTGAATCGAAGAAGCTCAGCAGTGTGGGCACCGATTCCACATTTGTGCATGACGAAATGTCCAGCGGACTGCTGTCGGTGACGGGGCCGGGGATAGTCCTCACCCTTGCCGACCCCCTCTCCGCGACCTCGGACTCCGGCTCGGGGTCGCTGCCACGGGAGACCGGGGGCACGCACATCAGGGTCATCACCGATTCCGATCTGCAGATGCTGCTTTCGCTGCTGTGGCAGTCGGGGGCCGAGGCGATATCCATCAACGGCCACCGCATCGGCGTGCAGACATCCGTGAGAACGGCGGGTCAGACGATTCTCGTGGGTGTCAATCAGATCCAGAGCCCCTATAGTTTCGAAGTGATCGGCGACAGCTCCTCATTGGCGCAGGACGTCGGATCCGGGACCCAGAAAAGCCTGTACGAGTCGTTCAGATCGGCCGGAATCTTCCCTCAGGTAAGAAAGGCGACATCCCTTACACTTGAAGCGGCGGGGTCCGGCGATGTAACCTATGCGAAGAGGAGTGACTAATGGCGGCGGTACTGGGATTGATCATAGGCGTGGTCGTGGGCATATTCGTTCGTCCCGACATCCCCATAGTCCTGCAGCCCTATCTGCCGATTATGGTCGTCGCCGCGCTTGACGCGCTTCTCGGCGCGGCCCGCTCCTATTTCGAGCGCAGTTTCTCCGACAAGGTGTTCGTCATATCCTTCGTGTCGAACGTGGTCACGGCGACCCTTCTGGTTCTGCTGGGCAATCAGCTGGGCGTGGGATCCCAGCTGCAGACCGCAGTGATCGTGGTTCTCGGAATCCGGATATTCTCCAACGTGTCGGCGATTCGCCGATTCATCTTCCGGGGCTGATGCCGATGAGCGGAAAAAGAGAGCACGATCTTCTCAGCAAGATGCACAGCCAGCATGCCGCCGACAAGGAAAACGACCGCATGGATACGGGGTCTTTCCCCATCGTCAGACGCCGCCCCCGGCGCCGTGGCGTAACGAATGAGGTGCGCGGGCATGTTGCCAGCAGCATTCTCATCGTCGTGCTCTGCGCGATGCTGGGGTTCGGCTATGCCATTCAGCTGAACAACACGACGTCGACATACGAGACGATGAGCGAGGACGAGCTCACCAGGCTCATCACCGAGACAAGCACACAGGTGCAAAATCTTCAGCAGCGCAAGGCCGAGCTGTCCAGCCAGCTGAAATCGCTGCAGGAGGCTGCGAACAAGCAGGAGGAGGCGAAGCGCATCGCCAAGCAGAACGAGGATACGAGCGGTCTGCTTTCCGGTCGTCTTCCCGCCGTGGGGGAGGGGGTCGTCATACGGGTCACGCGCGGAACCAAGGAGAAGGTGGACGCCTCGACCATGTTCCAGCTGCTGGAGGAGCTGCGAAACGCCGGGGTGGAGGTCATGGCCATCAACAGCGTCCGCGTGGTCACCTCCACATACATAGCCGACGCGAAGGGCGGGCTTCTGTGCGACGGCGTCCTTCTCAAGGCCCCCTACACCGTCAAGGCGATAGGCGATTCGCAGAATCTTCAGAACGCGGTGAACATAGCGGGCGGGGTGGGGTCCCGACTGAAGGTGAAATTCGGGGCGCAGGTGTCCGTCGTGTCCTCCAATTCCGTCCAGATCAACGAGATTGCACAAGTTGAGCAGTATTCATATGCGAAGACTGTAGAATGATGCTTATGACTGATCCGATTCCAAGTGCAGGCGAGACCACCATCATTGGCCTTCCCGCGATTAACGTACCCGTAACAAGCACCGGAGACCGCCCCCTCACCAAGGAGGATCTGGACACCATCACCCGGCTGTCGCCGGGAACGGCCCTGCTTATATCGACCAGGGGGGCAGTGTCCGGTTCGCGGTATCTGCTCGATCAGGACGAGACCACCGTGGGCAGGGATCCCAAGGCGGACATCCTCCTTGACGATTCGACCGTCTCGCGCGCCCATGCGATGTTCACAAGATCGGGGGAGTCCTTCGACGTCATCGATGCGGGAAGCCTCAATGGAACCTACGTCAACAGGCAGCGTGTCGAGCAGGCCAGGCTGAAGAACGGCGATGAGATCATGATCGGAAAGTTCCGTCTGGTGTTCTTCACGAAATCTGCGGTTCTCTCGTAGACGGTGTCCGCGGCGGCGCATTACACTGATAACCGGTAGAAGGAATTACGGATTCGTAATTACACAGATGTCATACCACAGGGAGCGTTATGAAGGATAAGCATCAGCAGGTTGAATTACATCTTCATGTGCCGCTCGACGAACGCAGGGATCTTTCTTCGGGTTCGGCCGTTCAGGGTGAGCTCTTCGCCAGCGATGGGGATTGCGAAGTCACCCGCGGGTATCGGGGAACGGTGGCATCGAAGGTGGCGGGCATCACCTACCGTCAGCTGGATTATTGGGCGCGCAAGCAGATAGTCGAGCCTTCCATTACGCCATCCCACGGTTCGGGGTCGCGACGTCTGTATTCGTTCAAGGACGTGGTGATTCTCGCCGTGTCCAAAAAGCTTTTGGACGCCGGGGTCAACCTGCAGAATGTCACCACGGCGATAGGGTTCCTTATGCATCGCAGCGTGGAGCAGCTCGCCGGGGTGACCATCATGTGCGACGGGCAGCATGTGCACGAGTGCACCAGCAGCGAGCAGATGATCGACCTGCTGCAAAGCGGTGCGGCGGTGTTCGGAGTGTCCGTAGGATCACTGTGGCATGAGACGGAGCGGGCGCTTGAGCGTGAGGACTATGTCGATCTGGACGAGTCGAATTCCACGCGGGTCGCAGGACGTCCCATCGACGAGCTCACCGAGATGAGAATGCGCAGGAAGCTGCAGACGCAGCGGGCCGAGCGAGAGGCCGCGTGATGACGGCCATCGCGACGCGGCTGGTTCCGCCCCCAATCCCCGTCGTGCCGGCGGGGGAGAGGTGATTCCATGTCCATGCTGCCGTTGATCGTGTGGTGCCTGGCCGCCGTCCTGTCATTGGCCGTATGCGGTGTATGCGTGATGTCCGGTGCCCTGATGCCGGGTGACGGACGCTCCGCATCCATGGTGAGCTGGAGTGTGACGGGGATGCATTTCATGTCCGTCATAGCCGCTGCGGGTTCCTATCTGCTGTTCATCGTCGGCTCCCGACGTTTCTCCGCATCCATGAATGGTTTCTATCGTTCCGTCGGCGTCGTCTCGGCCGTCATCATCGTGGCGCTCATTCTTGCTCAGCTGGTTCTCATCGTTCTTCAGGCCCGTAAGGCCCAGCATCAGCAGATGGATCGGGTTCTCAGCGGCGTGGCCGAGCGAAACCATGGGGAATAGAGGACGACAATGATACGGCGCAGGTCCGCACCGTATCCGGTAATTCGGTCGCGTATGGGAATGCACGCGGAGAGCGCAGTCCCGTTTCCCGGGATGGTCGGCCTTAGTGGCGACGCATGGCTGACGGTGTCAAAGAACATCTAATCTGACATAACGTACATTATCGGCTATTTTTCCATAGCGTATTTCCCGCGCTTATGGATGATGAACCGGCACCATGTTTCGAACGTCCGAGTCATCGTGCCGCCCGTACCTTCCGAACGGCACGCGTATACGAACGTCCGAGCGGTCCTCGGAACGGTTGACTAATCGCGCTGCTGGTCATGGCGCTGCTGGTCATGACTCTGCGTCCGGTTGGAGAAATACCGCGTCACCGCGGGTTCCATATCGTTGACCTCATCGATGACGCGGTACGCGCCGTGCCGTTCCAGTTCATGAGGTTCCGCATATCCCCAGCCGCATCCAAGGCAGTCCAGCCCGCACGCCACCGCTCCGTCGACGTCGGTCCATCTGTCGCCGATCATCAGTGCCTGATCGCCCCTGTCCTTGTCGAAGCCCATGGTGTCGAAGGCATAGCGAATCACCTGGTCCTTGTCCAGTCTGGAGCTGTCGCTGCTTGCGCCGTAGACGGCATCGACCTGGGAATCGAGATGGAAATGCTCACATATCGGAAGAGCCTGGTATTCGGGCTTGCAGGTCGCTATGGCCAGATAATACCCCTGGTCGCGAAGCAGCCGGAGCTGGTCGTCGATCCCATCGTAGACGCGATTGAACAGTCGGCCCGGCACCTTGCATCCGGGATGGTTCGGATCGTCGAACACGGCCTTGTCCGCATAATAGCTTCGGTATATGGAGATCCCCTTGTCCATCATGCTCTCCGGAACGTGATTGCGTCGAAAGGATTCGACTATCGCGGGACCTATAAAGCGATGGAGCTCCTCATGGGAGGGAACAGGCAGCCCCATTCCCTCGAAGGCCTTGACCACGCAGGCGATGATCCCCGGGTCGGACTGGGTGAGCGTCCCATCCAAATCAAGCAGAACGACATTCGTTGGATGCTGAACCATATGATCTTCTCCCCTTTTCGTGCATGACCGCCACCCTCTGACGGCCGCCCGACCGCGTTCCGGACGAGTCGTGCGGATGCGTTTGCGCACCTCCGCATCTCTCGCCGCGGGACTGATTGTGATTATTGTATCTGGATTATTCGTGCCGTCGATTATTCGTAATCGGGAATCCACCCGTCGCGATGCATCTTCAGACGCTTGTCCAGAAGCGTCTTGAGCTCGTCCTCGCTGCGACGTTCAAGAAGCATGTCCCAATGGGTGCGTGTGGGCTTCCCCGTCTCGGTTGTGTCTTCGTCGGCGTCCCCCTCGCGGTGTGCGACAAGGCCGCAGCGGCACTCCCACTCGTTGGGGACTTCGGCTCCTTCGGCAAACGGCAGTATCGTGCGATGCCCCTTCGGGCATACATACGCCACATCGTTTCGTGCCGCGAAATCCACGTTGTCATCGGATTCCAACGATTTCGCGCCTATGCTCATGCCACGCAAACTGCGTTCAGCCATTGCCCATGCCTCCTTGAAGATGTCCTTACCAATCCACGCTACAGAACAGCTCGGACGATTGCTTTATTCCCGGAACTCAGCGGTCGGCGAAAACGCCTAGTCGACGCCCGAATACGCGACGACGCCTCGATTGATCAGGGTCTGCGCCGTGTGGGCAGTCGCCGCAAGCGAGGGATTCGATCCCAGGTAGTTCTTGGCGGAGGCCACCTGCTGCAGAACATCGGCGAGACGCTTGGCGCTTCGGACGAAATCCCCGCCCGTGAGCTCCGTGTCCTTAAGAACCGACCCAAGGGATGCCCCCTCGGCCCATTCATAGATGATGTCGACTGCGCTGAAATCGAGCGGTTCCAAGGGATCCAGCCCATGGTCCTCGCGCAGTGCGCCGATGGTCGATGCTATGGCGCGCATCCGGGCCACGGCTTGGGCGATCGGCCCGCGCGGCCCTCCGGGATAATAGCCGGGCTCTCCCCCGGATCCATGCCTTGACTGATACACCAGACCGGAGAGAACGCATGCAAGCTGCGCGGCCCCCAGATCATCGAATTGGTGGGAGGCCAGGGACTGCGCGAGAACGAGATCCTGTTCGCTGTACAGATGGCGCAGAAGCTCGCCCCTCTCGGTGAGACGGTAGTCGCGTGCGGCTCCGTCGCTGCGGATGAGATATCCCAGTGAATCAAGGATGTCGCAGATGCTGTCGAACTGGCGCGCGACGGATCCCGTGCGCGAATCGTAGCGGTCCCTCGCACGGTCCAGCTCCCGCTGTTCGCGAATCCAGCGATGCCCCCATGTGAGATGAAGCGCAAGATCGGGGCATCGGCGGCAGGGGTGGTCCCGGTCCCTCTCGCGCAGGTCGGCTATGCGACGGTCGAGCTCGCGGAAGGCGCGGGTGCGCTCGGCCTGCGACTGGAAGGCCTTGTGCTTGAGTTCGCGCCGTGCGTCCTTCTGCAGTTCGCTGAGCTGCAGACGAATCGTCATAAGCTCCTTGAAGTCGCCATGCTCGCAATGGAACGCCTGCTCGTATCCATGAACCGCCTCATCAAGCGTGCGTATACGCGATTCCAGCTGCCATGCCGATTCGTTTGCCTCCCATTGCGCGAAGGAGTGGTCCAGTGTGTCCCTGGCCGTCTCATAGCTGTTCGAGTGCAGCAGGTTCACCGCCATATTGAAGGTGGGTTTGAAACTCGAATGGAGGGGGTACACGCGTTTGCTCGACAGTGCCGCGGCGGTAGCGGGAAGGAACCCGCGATGGTCGACGACGACCGCATGCCCGATGGTGTCGATGCCCCGTCGGCCGGCGCGTCCGGTGAGCTGGGTGAACTCCCCCGGTGTGAGGGCCACATGCCCGGTCCCATCGAATTTCTCCAGCTTCTCCACCACGACGCATCGTGCCGGCATGTTGATGCCGAGCGCCAGCGTTTCGGTGGCGAAAACCATTTTGACCAACCCCTCCTCGAACAGACGCTCGACGATCTGCCGGAACAGCGAGATCATTCCGGCATGATGCGCCGCAAACCCCTCCTCAAGGGCAAAACGGAACCTGGAGAAATGAAGCGCCTTCAGGTCCTCGTGCGACAGCTGTCCCTCGATCATCGAATCGACGATGCCGCGGATTCTGGTCACCTCCTCGTCGGTGGTGAGTTCCAGACCCATGGTGATGCATTGCTCCACCGCCTGATCGCAGCCGTTGCGCGAGAAGATGAAATAGATTCCGGGAAGCATCCCCAGATAGTTCAGTTCATCCACCACGGCCCAGCGGCGTGGCGTGTGCCTTTGCGGCTGATGGCCACGTTCGTCCCGATGGCCCCTCCCCCGGCGGCCCTGAGGTCCGTGGATGCGCGCCGCCACATGGTCGAGCTGATCGAGACGGTGGATGAGACCGGCGTTGAGAGTGGCGCTTTGGCCGCCGTCGCTTCCCCGCTGATAGAGATCAATGATCTCCGGCTCGCTGTGCTCGTCGCGCTGGACGAGAACGTGCTGCTCGAGAGGCACGGGCCTTTTCTCGGAAACGACCAGCCTCGTCTCCCCCCGCACGGAGGATATCCACTGGGAGAAGTCCTCCACGTTCGACACCGTGGCGGACAGCCCCACGATGCGCACGTTACGGGGCAGGTGGATGATGACCTCCTCCCACACGGGGCCGCGGAACCTGTCGGCGAGGTAGTGGACCTCGTCAAGGATGACATAGCGAAGCGCATGGAGGTCGGAGGAATGCTCGTAGAGCATGTTCCGCAGGACTTCCGTCGTCATGACGATGATGTCGGCATGAGCGTTTATCGAGGTGTCTCCGGTGAGCAGCCCCACGCGATCGGAACCGTACACGGCGCACAGATCATGGTACTTCTGGTTGCTCAGGGCTTTGATCGGTGTGGTGTAGAACGCCTTGACATTGTTCTCCTGGGCCAGGAACACCGCGAAATCGGCGATGACCGTCTTTCCTGCACCCGTGGGGGCCGCAACGAGGACGTTCTGGCCCTCCTCCAGCGCCGTATTGGCCTGGATCTGAAAATCATCGAGCTCGAACGGCAGCAGGCGTGCGAATCGTGCGGCGGATGTGCGTTCATAGTCCCTTCTCAGGGAGAAGCTCCTATAGCGCTGCGATGGACTGTCGGTCATCGCAGCCGACCCGGATTGCCCATCGGATGGCTCGTTGCGTGAACGTTTGTTGCTGGAATGCCGACGTGGCATGGGAACATAACACCTCATACTTCACATTGAACGATCGCGGTGCGTTCATCGCGATCATACGTTGAAATTCTTCCATTGCGCCCAGGTGCGCGTGTGCCTGTCGACGCGATGTCGCTTTCTCAGTTCGACCTGCGTGCGGGCATCGGTGTAGCGGTCGGCCGCCTCACAGAGAGGCACCGTGAAGATGGGAGGATTACCCTCGTCCCTCGCATCCTCCTGGGCGCCGCTCATCATGGACAGCCGTTTGGAGACGCCTGCACCGACGTCGGACACGGTGTGCAGGGCCGCAATGGCATGCGTCACCACGAAAACCATGCCGATGCCGAGAAGAACCAGCATGGCGGCGATCAGAATCAGCCACATCCACCACGTCATGATCAGCTCCTCCTTGTTCGTGCGGGCACCCGTGTGCCCTCCCCCAGCCTAGCTCAGCGGGGCGTCACCGTAGTCGACGCTCAGCTCCCGCTCCGCGCGTGCGATGATCATGGTGCGCAGCGTCTCGGGGGCCACGGCCAGAATGTGGCGCGCATGGGCTATGCAGAACGCGACGAACCAGGAGTCCGAGGAGACGATCAGGTGAACCTTCTCGCCATTGCCGCACGGCTCGACTCCGGCGCCGGGAAGCGTTTTGATGAAATGCAGATCGGGGGTGTCGGTGATGAAAACCGCGGCGGTGCCGTTGTCGAAGCTCCATTTTCTCAGTTCGCTGATGGGAACATCGGGAATCTGGACGCTGCTCACGGGGTCGACGATCGAGGCGTGCTCGATGCGGGCGATGCGCAGCGTCTGCCAGACGCGGGGCAGGCCATTCGCCTTGTTGATGGTGCTGTCCTTGGCGACCAGCGGCAGCATGTCCCGGGGCGCGGCCTTCGCGACATCGGTCCAGACGGCGGCGTAGTAGACGCCTTCGTCGACGAATATCTTCGCAGGCGCGACGAGCTTGCGGCGCGTACGTCCGGCTCCGTCCGTGTATTCCATGTCCAGGAGGGATCGTGTCGCTATGGCCCGGTTGACGATGGTGAAGCTGCGCGGTTCCATCTCGTAGCCGGTCAGGCTGAGCCACGGCGTCTCCCCCGCCTCCACGTGCTGGCGCAGACGCAGATAGAGGGATTCGGCCTGTGACCTCTGTCTGTCCGGAAGCAGCGGGGAGTGGGCCAGATAGCTCACGGACGCGGTGAGCATGCTCAGATACTGCTGCGAGATCCCGGCGAGTCGTTCCAAGCCGAGCGAATTCGTCGCGGAGACGATGCCCTCGGAATCAAGCAGCGACCAATCGATGTCGAAGAACTGGCTTCCCGCCATCTCCCCGTCGTCCGAGACGGTGGTGAGCGTATTGATGTCCTTGTGGATGACGTTGACGTATTTCTTCAGTTCATCGTCGTTCTTCGGATCCCCGATGAAACGTTCCGCCAGCTCCGCAAGTGAGAACTCCTCACCCAGATGGGCGGAGAGGAAAAGCATGAGGCGCAGTCTGCGATCCACCTCGCTGCCGGTCTGGAAGGATGCCGCGGCCTTCTTCTGATGGGCCTTGATGCTTTCGGGATCGCCCGGCTCCGTGAACGCATGTCCTATCGAGGGGGCGACGACCGTTGCGGACCGCGAGCTGCGCGATTCGTCCGCAAGCACGAATTTCGCCGCGGCCGTAAGCCGACGGTGGAGGGCGTCCACGGCCTCCTGCGGGCTGACGATGTATGCCCCGGGATGCTCGAGCACGAACATGGCCAGATCATCGGAATCGGTGTAGGCGACATTGATATGTTCGCCGTCCACATCCACCGTGGCCGCGAAGCGTCGGGAGTCGATGACCTTCACCAGCGCGTCGGGGATGGTCTGGGTCCCCAGACCGGGGGCGATGGAATCAAGACCAAGTCCCGGAATCGGCGTCTGGGGGACGCGCGGGGCCGTCCTCGACGCATGCCGTTGCGTCTGCTGCATCGACGCCGAGGATATGGACATGGACCGGGCAAGATAGTTGGCGGCGGCGAGAACGGGAAGATCCTCCTGCTCGAAGCGCAGCCTCACCCTCGGCTCGTCCCCGAGCTGCAGCCTATAGGATGCGAAATCCTGCCCCTCTGATTTTGAGGAATACTCGGGCTGTCGTGACTCTATGGCGATTCCCATGGCGGCGAGCTTGGCCCGATCACGCTGGAACTGCTTGGCGAAGGCGGCCTTCGCGGCCTGATCGGCCAACTCCCCGTATGAATCCGCATAGGCTTTCACGCGTTGGGCGATCTGACGTGAGGTGAGCCACTGTGGAAAGGCGGACGACAAGACAGCCAACACATCCAATTCGTGTTTCCCCCATTTATCGGAAAACCGCCGCCTGCCGTTGCTTCCCTCTGCCATTAGTCCTCACGTATCGTTATCGTTCAGTGTAAGTGTGCAATCTTTGCCACACACTTTCCTCTATATTAGAGGCTTTTTCTGCCAGCGTGGCGTAATTTCCATAAAATGAATGAATTTTTCCTCATTGGCTTAACGGTGGCTACACCCAATCATCAGGCTCGATTCCCTGCGGACCAACGTATTCGCCGTTGGGGACATAGCTTGGCTCGTCCTGCTCGGTGAGAACCGCGTCCGAGAACATCGCCACATTCTGGCCGAAAGTCCAGTCGCCGTGTATGGTAACCGAATTCGCCGCCGCGAGCGAGGGCACCGAATAGGGGAAACGCTCATTGAAATCGTTGATGTTCTTGTAGTAGCGCTGGTCAAGCTCGACGTTGGGGAAGATATAGTTCCCGTCCTCCATCTCATAGGAATCCGTCAGATGGAACAGGTCGGATCTCATGATGAATAAATCGTTCGTGGTTTTCACGGGAAGGAAGCGCATACGGTCGACCTGCACGCAGATGGCCCCATCGAACAGGCTGATGGCGGACCCCATGGCGGTTTCCAGCTGCACGACGGCGGTGCTTTGAGGATCCGTGGGATCCACCGTCTTGCGGTTGGGGATAACCGGCAAAGGCAGAAGACCGTCATATTCACGCAGCTTCTCCTGAAGGGCGTCGATCCTGACCCAGATGCTGTTCGTGTTGAAATACGGATGGCGCGAGATGCTTTGCGCGAACCTCACATCATCCCTGTGGACCTGGCTCATTTCACGAAGGAGCAAACGGCCCGTCTTCCTGTCGCGTACGATATGGCCGCCCTTGCGGTCCGCATAGGTGCGTGTCGCCACTTCGACCATGAACGGAGCCCCCGTGTTCTCGAAATGCTGGGCGAGCGTCCGCGAGGGGCGTGCGCCGAGATTGTCGGAATTGGAGATGAACAGATAGGTGAATCCATGAGCCTGGAGGGCATCCAGGAGACCTGACTCCCATATTGTGGAGAACAGATCCCCGTGCCCCGGAGGGCACCATTCGAAATCGGGGTTGGATGGGTATTCCACGGGCCTGCCGGTCGCCACGTCGATTTTCGGCTCCCTGTGCTGAACGATTTCCAAGGGTATCTCATGCTGCTCGAACTTGCGGTTGCGGGCGAGCACGCGCATCGTGTCGGCGCTGGTCCGGAACGAATTCATGAACGTGATGGGCAGGGGCACGTGGAGCCTTTCCCTTGCCGTGAGGACCTGTCCGATGATGATGTCGATGAACCTCATCTGCCTGGCCTTGTGCCGACGGACAGGAAGGAGGGATTTCGCGCACTCGAGGCCCATCGAGGTCCCCAGCCCCCCGTTGAGCTTGAGAAAGGCGGTCTTCGCAAAGGCCCCCACCGCCTTGTCATGGTCGATCGTCTCATACACGTCATGGAAGCTCGGCACGTTGGTCAGCGGTTCGATGTCGCTTTCACGGATCTGTGCGCTCGCATCATTGCTTCGCCACACGTCGTAAAGACGCTTGAACTGTGCAATCGACATCTCGCTCATGTGATGAGTACGCATTTTGTCTGCTGAATACTCGAATATGTCGGTCACTTCACCTCACCTTTCGCTGTGTCATTGTCTCCAGCTTAGTCGTGCAACGGGGTGCCGCGGGCTTTCGGCACGCGATGTCCCCATGGATTGTCGCAAGCGTTTCGCGACAACGACGAATCGGGCCATGCCGGACGCCGCCTCAGGAGGCGGCGTCCGGCATGGCCCGATGTCCGGGAGTCGGCTGACCGATGTGCACCTCGGGGATGGACGGGCGGGTATGTCACGATGCCGCTGCCATCGACATCTTACCCGCCCGTCCCCTGCCGATTCGGGCTACGGACGCGAGGCGAACTGCGGGAACGCCCTCGTGCCCGCGTACTCGGCGGCATCACCCAGACACTCCTCGATGCGCAGCAGCTGGTTGTATTTGGCGACGCGCTCTCCTCGTGCGGGGGCGCCGGACTTGAGCTGCATGGCGTTCGTTCCGACGGCGAGGTCGGCGATGGTCGTGTCCGGCGTCTCGCCGGAGCGATGCGACACCATGGTGGTCAGACCGTTGCGGTTGGCCAGGGTGATCGCCTCCAGGGTCTCGGTGACGGTTCCGATCTGATTGAGTTTGATCAGAGTGGAATTCGCCGTGTGCTCCGCTATGGCACGCCTGATGAACCGGGGATTGGTCACGAATATGTCATCGCCCATGACCTGGACCCTGTCGCCGATCGCCGCGGTGAGCGACCTGAAGTCGTCCCAGGCGTTCTCGTCGAACGGATCCTCGATCGAGGCGATCGGATATTCGCCGATGAGCTCCTCGTAATAGTCCGCCATGTCCTTCGCGCTGGCATTGGCGCCGTCGAAACGGTAGACTCCGCGCTCTTTGTCATAGAACTCGGAGGCCGCCGCGTCGAAGCATATCGCCATCTGCCTCCCGGGCTCATATCCCGCCTTCTCGATGGCCTGGACCAGAAGGTCGAAGGCCTCCTTGTTGGACTTCAGATTCGGAGCGAACCCGCCTTCGTCTCCCAGCCCGGTCTCCAGTCCCTTGTCCATCAGCACCTTCTTCAGCGCATGGTATGACTCCGCGTTGGCGCGCAGGGCCTCATGGTAGGAATCGAATCCCAGCGGGGTGAACATGAACTCCTGAATGTCGACGTTGGAGGATGCCGCATGCACTCCCCCGTTGAGCACGTTCATGGCGGTGACGGGGATGATGTGTCCGTCGGAACCTCCGATGTAGCGGTAGAGGGGAAGGTGCGAGCTTGCGGCCGCGGCATGCAGGGCCGCAAGGGACACTCCCAGTATCGCGTTCGCACCAAGGCGGGATTTGTTCTCGGTGCCGTCCATGTCGATCAGTGTCTCGTCGATGTGGCGCTGGTCCGTTGCATCCAGACCGATCACGGCCTTGGCGATGTCGTCGTTGACTCCCCGGACAACGTCGAGAACGCCTTTGCCCCCATAGCGCTTCGGGTCGCCGTCGCGCTTTTCGTTCGCCTCGTTCTCTCCGGTCGATGCTCCTGACGGAACCGAACCCAGACCGAAGGACCCGTCCTTGAGGTGCATCTCCACCTCGAGGGTGGGATTTCCGCGTGAGTCAAGAATCTCGCGTGCGTGAATATCTGATATTTCGCTCATAAGAGCACTCCTTACTGTGTTGTGACATGGATGCATGACGCATGTCTGGCGTCGGATGGCCACAGGGGTTTTACGCATCCGCCCCGGGTCTGGCCCGTGCGAACGCCTCGGCGATCTCCTTGCGTGCTGCCTCCGCCCCGCTCCAGACAAGCCGTGCGTCGACGTGCTTGTCCGGCTCGATTGATTTGTAGTTGGCGAAGAAGTGCCTGATCTCCGCGCGCTTCCATTCGCTGATGTCCGCAAGATCACGGATTTCGGCGTATCGCACGTCATCGGGCACACACACGACCTTGGCGTCCGGTCCGTGCTCATCCGTCATGACGAACAGGGCGACGGGGCGGCAGACGATGGCGCACCCGGGGAAGACGGGCACCTCATCGAGAACGAGGGCGTCCAGGGGGTCCCCGTCGCGGCCCAGCGTGTCTTCGATGTATCCGTAGTCATCGGGATATCCCATCGACGTGAACAGGGTGCGGTCAAGCATCATCCGCCCCGTCGTATGGTCCATCTCGTATTTGTTACGGCCTCCACGTGCGATCTCGACGAGAACCGTGAATGTCGCGGTGTTGTTCATAGCGCTCCTTCCATCTCCACTCAGATGAGGAGCACGCATACGACTCCTGCATCATTGCAGAAGTCATTAGCTGTATGGGCTGCCAGCTGTGTATCATTGCCAGCCCTACCGCGGTTCAGGCGTTGAGCCGAAAACTCAAGCCGTGGGTAACTTCATACCCACGGCTCACTATAGCAGAAACGAAGGGTTGCGGGCCGGAGCGGGACGGTTTTCGCGTTTCGCGGACGACACGGTTCTCCGCTCCCCGGGACACCGTCAATACAGACCTTTTCCCATCAGTACGACGATTGCGGGGACGCGTCGCGCTCGCGGCTCTGGGCCACGTCGCACTACGAAAAACCGGCATACAGCGATCTGAAACATTGCTGTTGTCAGATACTGCATGCCGGCATGTCGTCGGGCCGGCGGGATTTGAACCCGCGACCCCTTGACCCCCAGTCAAGTGCGCTACCAAACTGCGCTACGGCCCGATTGGTGCACAAGCACCGAGAAGACAATCTACCACATCCCTGTCGAACAGGCCACGCGACTCGCCGCCGTGACGGCGAGTCGCGTGGAAACAAGCGTGGAAAAGATCGCAGGCCTCCCGTTCGTCTCATCCCGGAGATCAGCGAATGTGCACCCGAGGCCTACCTCTTCTTCTTTTCCCTGATGTTGACGGAGATCTGCATGGGGGAACCCTCGAAGCCGAATTCCTCGCGCAGGGAACGCTCCAGAAAGCGTCGATACCCGTGCTCGAGGAAACCGGTTGCGAAGACGACGAAGCGCGGGGGGCGCGTGGAGGCCTGGGTGGCGAACAGGATCCGCGGCTGTTTGCCACCGCGCAGCGGATGGGGGTGTGCGGCCTGTATCGTGCCCAGGAAGGCGTTGAGCTTTCCGGTCGGAACTCGCTGGTCCCATGATTCGAGGGCATTGCTCATCGCTGATGTCAGCCTGTTGGTATGCCAGCCGGTTTTGGCCGAGAGGTTGACGCGCTGAGCCCAGGTGACCCGTTCGAATTCCGTTTCCCACAATCGCTCGAGACGCTGCCGGTCGAAATCGTCCATCAGATCCCATTTGTTGAAGACGAGGACGATGGCCCGACCCGCATCGACGGCCTGGCTCATGACCTTGAGATCCTGGTCCGAGATCGGCTGCGAGGCGTCGAAAAGCACCAGGGCCAGCTCGGAGCGCTCTATGGCCGCCTCGGTTCGCAGAGAGGAGTAATATTCGGCGCCGGAGAGCTTATGCTGCCGACGTTTTATCCCCGCGGTGTCGATGAACAGCCAGTCCTTGCCGTCCACGCGCACGACCTCGTCAACGGGATCGCGAGTCGTGCCGGCGATCTCGTTGACCACGGACCGATCCTCATGCGCGAGTTGGTTGAGCAGAGATGATTTCCCGACGTTGGGGCGTCCCACCAGGGCCACCCGACGCAGATGGGAGGGCGTGAGAAATCCCGATGTCTTCTTCGCGTGGCGCAGCGCGTCCAGGGCGGCGTCGAGCAGATCCCCCACACCGCGGCCATGCATGGCGGAAATCGCGTGGGGCTCGCCCATGCCGAGCTTCCAGAATTCGGCCGCGGCATACTCGCTTTCGAAATCATCGATTTTATTGACGGCGAGAGTGACGGGTTTTCCGGCGCTTCTGAGCATGCCGACTATCCTCTCGTCCGTTGCCGTCAGACCGACCTTGCCGTCCACGACAAGCACCACGGCGTCGGCGAGGCGAACCGCCATCTGCGCCTGGGCGGCGATGGCCGATTCGATTCCCTCCACGTCGGACTCCCATCCACCGGTGTCGACGAGTTTGAAATCCGTGCCGGCCCATTCCGCCTCATAGCTCACCCGGTCCCGGGTCACCCCCGGAGTGTCCTCCACCACGGCGGCCCTGCGCCCCAGAATGCGGTTCACCAAAGTCGATTTTCCGACGTTGGGGCGACCCACCACGGCGAGGACCCCTACGGCCTTCGGACCCATCGGACCCGTCTGCTCGTCCGATCCCCCAGCCTCGACGAGCCTCTGGTCCTCCTCGTCAAGGGCGTATCCGGAAAGATTCTGGGCGTACTGCCTGTATTGCTGCTCCTCGATGGCACCGTCAACGAGTTCGATGAGTCTGTCCAGTGTCTGCTCGAATGTCAGATCCGAGTTGTCGATGGTCGTCACCCCATCCTCGGCCTGCAGGAAACTGGTCACGGTGGAATCCGCCTTGTCCCGGGCCGCCACGTTGTCGGTCCCCACCCCCTCGGATGTCTGACCGCTGCGACGGGCCTGGCGGACGTCCTCGCGTGCGGTCAGGAGCACTCGAACCTCAGCATCGGGGGCCACCACCGTGGTGATGTCCCGCCCCTCTGCCACGATTCCCGCCCCGTGGGAGAAGGAGTCGCCGGAGGCCTCCTGCTCGATGTACGCGCGCTGCGCGGCGATGAGCAGATGCCGCACGGGGATGATGGCCGACACGGTGGAAACATGCCGGGAGACCTCCGCGGAGCGGATCTCCTCGGTGATGTTTCGCCCATCCACGCCGACATCGGGATGGGCGGGGTCCACGTCCATCGTGCAGTGCCCTTCGGTGAAGAACTCGGCGACGGTTTCGGTCACCAGCTGTTCGTCAACCGGGGCGGAATCCAGATCGATGCCGCGGTGAAGGCACCACCATGTGCAGGCGCGGTACATGGCGCCGGTATCGAGATAGGCGAAGCTGAAGTATGTGGCCAGCGCCTTGGATGTCGAGGACTTCCCGACTCCGGCGGGCCCGTCGATGGCCACGCGAATCATAGATCCACCGCCTTGGACAGGGAGCGGACCTCGGGCTGGGACAGAACACGGTACGAGCCGGGTTTGAGGTCGCCTATCTTGATGGGCCCTATCTGCGTGCGCACCAGCCTGGTGACGGGGAATCCGATCGCCCCGAAGATCCGCCGCACGATCCGGTTCCTGCCGGAGTGAAGAACGACCTTCACGATCGTGTTGTCGTGGCTCGAATCGATGATCGCGCAATGGTCGAGCTTGATCCACCCGTCGTCCAGCTGCACTCCCTGACTGACAAGCCGGCGGCATATGTTCCCGCCGATCCTTCCGCGCAGCGTGGCGATGTAGGTCTTCTCCACCTCGTATTTCGGATGCATGACGTGCTGGCTGAGCTCCCCGTCGTTGGTCATGAGTATCAGACCCTCGGAATCGTAGTCCAGTCGGCCCATATGGAATATGCGCTCGTACTTGTCCCCGACGATGTCGCGCAGGGTGAAGCGGCCCTTGGGGTCGTCCATGGTGCTCAGCACGCGTTTGGGCTTGTTCAGCGCAAGGGTCACGTGGCGGGTGTTGATCCTCACCCGTGAACCGTCGACGCGGATGCGCTGCTGGTCGGGATCGACACGTGTGCCGAGTTCGGTGACAAGCTCGCCGTCGACCTCCACGCGCCCCTCCTGTATGATCTCCTCGCATTTTCTGCGTGAGCCGAAGCCGGCCTGGGCCAGAAGCTTCTGTAGTCTGATTCCATCGTGTTCGTCTTGGTGTGCCTTCTCGGCACGGGAATATGCGTGTGGCATCGTTCTCCCAACGTGGCCTGGCAGTATCACTACTGGCATATAATGAACAATCGGTATATTTTCAGGGTTTTTCCTGCAATACAACCGTTTTATTGTACCTTATTTTGTGCTTGGCTGGTAATATTGCTGTCGTTCGGTGGGTTTTTGCCCGCATTTGCTAATTCATGTAAGGAACATTATGACTGATTCGGAAGCACGCGTTGTCACGCAGGAGAAAGGCCGCCCGCTCGCTGCACGCGTCGGCGCGGAACTGGCCGGCAGCTTCCTGGTGTGCTTTGCCATATATTCGATAACCTCTTTCGGGTCCGCGATATATGGCGTCAACATGGCTTATATCGCCCTCGGGACGGGACTGGCCTACATGGTCGTGACCATGCTGTTCGGAAGGATATCCGGCGGGCAGCTCAACCCCGCCGTGACGGTCGCCGCCATGCTGACATCGAAGACGAATGTCGTTGACGGATTGCTCTATGTGGTCGCCCAGGTCGTCGGTGCGATCGCTGCGGGCGCCATACTGCCCTACCTTCTGCCCACGTCCACGCAGGTGACGGATAAGGTCTGGTTCACCACGGCGGTGAACGGCTTCGACAAGGGATCGACGTCTTACGCGACCCTGGGAAGCTACGGCATCAAATTCGGCATCGGCGTCGCCATTGTCGTGGAGGTCGTTGCCGCGGCGATCATCATTGCGGTGGCCATGCACACCACTGACGAGAACGGCAGACAGACCCGCGGGCACTCTCTGGCGATGGGTTTCGCCTACGCGCTCGGAGCGGCCATGACGTTCCCCATCACGGGAGCCGGTATGAATCCGGCGCGTTCGACGGGCATCGCGATTTTCGCGCAGAACCGTGGCCTTGCCCAGGAGCCGCTGCAGCAGCTGTGGGTTTTCTGGATTTGCCCTGTTCTTGCGGCGGCAATAGTCTCTTTGATTCTCATCGTCTCGCAGATGCTGTCGGTGGCGGTCCCGCAGAGCCAGACCGTCGAATCGTCCGCTGACTTCGAGCAGGGAGAGGACGATGAGGACAACGATGGTTCTCGCGACGACGCCGTGGCCGAGGACGCCGTAAACAGCAAGGGAACGGGCCTGAACTCAGAGCAGCAGACGAATGCTGAAATAGGTGACGAGAAGCCCCAGTCCGAGCATGATGCCGATGAAGGCGTCAAAACCCACTGACCGGACCTTCCATGGGCTGCGTTCCCTGAGAACGAGACGCAACAGCCCCGTAACGATGGCCGTCACGGCGAGAACAGCCGTGGCGGCCATCGTGTGTCCCGCGTAGGCAAGAACCGCCGATACGACGATAAGGGCGAAGACTATCCACTCGAACCATGGCTTGCCCTCATGGTCTTCGGAAACATGCGGATGCGTGGTTTTCATGATGATGCGGATGTCCTTCGATGAGGGGGCGTTCCGGTTGGCGGGACCGCCCCACGTGTGCTTGCCGTGTGCCGACGGGGCGAATCTAGTGGAAGAAGTGCCGGGTCCCCGTCACATACATCGTGACATTGGCCTTGCGGGCCGCTTCGAACACCTCGGCGTCGCGAATGGACCCTCCCGGCTGCACGATGGCCTGGATACCGGCGTCGATCAGCTTCTGAGGTCCGTCCGCGAAGGGGAAGAACGCGTCGGAGGCGGCGACCGAGCCACTCACCCTGTTTCTTCCGTCAGCCAGCGTGTTGGCACGCTCGATGGACAGATCACAGGAGTCGACACGATTGACCTGCCCCATGCCGATTCCCACCGTGGCCTGGTCGTGCGCGATGAGAATCGCGTTGGATTTGACGCATCGTATCGCCCGCCACGCGAAGACGAGATCTTTCATGGTCGTTGCGTCGGCGGCATCTCCGGAGACAAGCGTCCATGTCGTCGGATCGTCGCCGGGGGCATCAATCAGGTCGGTGGACTGAACAAGCATCCCCCCGTCTATGGCCCGCATCTGGGTGGGGGCGCTGGGGGCTTCGGCAACCTCAAGGATCCGCAGATTCTTTTTCTTCGTGCGCAGCAGCTCAAGAGCCTGTGGCTCATAACCGGGAGCGACGATGACTTCCGTGAAGATCGGGCGAACGTTCTGGGCCATCTCCAGGGTCACTGTGGAATTCGCCGCGATAACGCCCCCGTATGCGCTCATGGGGTCGCAGGCATGGGCCTTGAGATGCGCCTGGGCGACGGTTTCCCCCAAGGCGAGGCCACAGGGATTGTTATGCTTGACCACCGCCACCGCGATCTGAGGCGCGAAATCCCACACCGCTCGCCATGCCGCATCGGCATCGACGAAGTTGTTGTAGCTCATGGGCTTTCCCCCCAGCTGTGTGGCGTGGGCGAAGCCCCTTCGGTGGAGGGGATCGAGATACAGGGCGGCCTTCTGATGCGGGTTCTCCCCGTATCTGAGCATATGCGAACGATCCCACGTGCGCGTGACATGGTCGGGGAACAGCGGATCCTCCCGTCCCTCACCGTCGGCGGCGTCGGGCCGAGGTGCGGCGGCGCCCTGCGAATCGGTTTCGAGACTTTCCGGTCTGAGCCAACGGGCGGATGTCCATTCGCTGATCGTCGCATCGTATGCGGCCGTGTGCGCGAACGCCTTGGATGCGAGCCAGCGCCGTTCCTCGAGGGTGAACCCCCTTCCGTCGTCGATGCGCTTCGCCACTAGGGCATAGTCGGCGGGATCGGTCACGACGGCGACCGTCATGCTGTTCTTCGCCGCTCCACGAACCATGGAGGGACCCCCGATATCGATCTTCTCAATGGTCTGTGCCTCGTCCGCGCCGGAACGCACGGTGTCCGCGAACGGATAGAGGTTGACGATCACCAGATCGAAGGGCTCGATGCCGAGCTCGTGAAGCTGCGCCCGGTGCGCAGCGTTGGTCATGTCCGCAAGAATGCCGGCATGGATGTGAGGATCGAGCGTTTTCACACGCCCGTCGAGACTTTCGGGGAATCCCGTCACCTCGCTCACTTCGGTGACGTCCACTCCGAGCTCCTTGAGTCGGGCCGCCGTGGAACCCGTGGAGACCACCGCGGTGCCCGCCTTCACAAATGCCCGGGCCAGTACATCGAGACCCTCTTTATGAAAGACGGATACCAGAGCCCTTCGTATGGGTCTGTTCGTTGTTGCCATCGTCGTGTTCCTCCTTGTGATTGAGCGTCGAATTGACGACACGGGGTGCTGATTGATGGACGGTGTCGTCGGCATCGTCCGGGGATGTGGAGATCTGATCCGAGCGTACGCGGGACAGGGCCGATCTTAGGGCGAACGCCGTCGCAAGAACGACCGCGACAAGCAGCCAGGAGAGGAAAAGCCCGATCGCGGAGGAGCGTCCGACGCTTTGCGTCGAGGCCGCAACGCCGACCCCGATGTTTTTCAGCCGGTTCACTCCCAGCTGTCCGTTGGACAGTGAGAAAAGAACGGATGCGCCCAGTGACAGAACGGCGCTGCTCAGGCAGAAGGCACCGATGGGGTAGATGATCTCAAAGGCCAGCTCCTTGGCGTCGATCGACTGGTCCTTGCGCGGAACGTGGACATGGAACCCCCGTCGCGTGCACAGCGCCGCCAGTCCCGTGAGCAGAGCGCAGACCATGGGGATTGCCACGAATGCCATGCGGAGGGTGGGATTGGCCACGGGCTCGGGAAACAATGCGAAAACCGGGACTGCCGGAAGATCATGAGACTGTCCCACCCAGAGGGTGAACGTTGCGAGATCGCCGATGGAGAATCCCGCCCCGAAAAGCCAGGAGACCGCCCAGATGCACAGATTGGGCAGCCATGCGAGTGAACAGATCGTGGTGAGTGCCCGTGATCCGTTCTGCATGTGGGAGAGTGCAAACAGCTTTCCCATGGCGGCGTGGTTGAGGGCGATCCACGCTATGACGGTGATGAGGCCCATGGCGAGATACAGCGCCAGCAGCCATACCGCGACCGTCACCGCAATGCGCACGGTTCGTGACAGTTCCGCCGTGCCATGCCGGTCCAGCACATCCAGAAGTTTGGCTATGGCATGCCGCCTACGAGCCGCTGCCAGTGCGAAACCGAGGGAAAACACGAGTGCGGCCTTAAGCACAATGAGCCAGAAGGAGTCAAGCAATTGCGCCGTTGATCCCTGGACGCAGATCCATGTCAACAGCAGCCATACGATCAGACCGGAGAAATAGGCGTGCACGGATGTCGAAAGCCTGCTGGAGAGAGAGGATATCAGCGCGATGAGCAGAATGGTGAGCAGCAGCGGAATGACGGATAGGGTGAAGGATCCCGATGTGAATCCGATCCCCTGGCTCAGCAGTATGACCGATTCCGTCACGGGCACTGTCAACTGGGAGAGGTTGTCCCCTCCCTCCTCCATGGCGATGACAAGAAGGGTCAGAGCGAGGAAGAACCCGAGTGCCAGCGAATACAGGGCCATGGACGCCGCTGCGATGACGCCGCCCTTGAACCATGCCGCCAGACGCTGAGTCATGCGAGGGAATTCGTCGCGAGAATCTCTCGCATGAAATCGGCTGTTTGCCGTGGTGTCTTTCCGACTCGAATGCCCGCCGCCTCCAATGCTTCCTTCTTGTCCTGCGCCGTTCCCCGTCCGCCGGACACGATTGCCCCCGCGTGACCCATCTGTTTGCCTTCGGGGGCGGTGAATCCCGCTATATAGGCCACGATGGGCTTCGTCATATGGCGTCGGGCCCACTGCGCGGCGTCCTGTTCGGCGCTGCCTCCGATTTCGCCTATCATGACCACGGCTTTGGTGGCGTCATCCGCTTCGAACCGCTCCAACGCCTCCTGCAACGTCGTGCCGACGATGGGGTCTCCCCCGGCGCCCAGACATGCGGTGAAGCCGATGTCGGAAAGCTCCCCCATGAGTTGGTAGGTCAGCGTCCCCGACTTGGAGACCAGTGCGAGGGGACCGCGCGAGGCGATTCCATCGGGAATGATCCCGAGATTGACGCCATGCTCTCCCTCATGCTCGGGGAAGGTGATCAGACCGGGACAGTTGGGACCGATGATCCTTACGCCTCGGCGAATCGCCAGCCCCACGCAATAGGCTGTGTCCGCAACGGGAATGCCTTCCGTAATGACTACGATGAGGGCGATTCCCGCCTCTATCGCCTCCACTATGGCGTCTTTTGCATAGGCGGGCGGGACGAAGACGACGCTTGCCTGGGCATGGGTGGATCTGACGGCCTCCTCGCATGTGGCGAAGACCGGAACCGTCACCGCACGTGACTTCTCGGTGGACTCGAAGTTCAGCGTGGTTCCCGCCTTCCGCGGATTCACGCCTCCTTGAACATTCGTTCCGGCCTTAAGCATCCGGGCGGTGTGAAGCATTCCCTGTCGCCCGGTGATTCCCTGAACGATGATCGGTGCGCCCTGTGCGATGAACAGCGTCATCGACGTGCCTCCTTGGCGGCTGCCGCCAGTTGGGCCGCGAGATCCGCGGCTTCCTCCATGGTATCGCATACATGCAGCCCCGGCCCGCCCGCCTTGTCGAGAAGGTCAAGCCCCTCACGGGCCTCATTGCCGTCGAATCTCACGACGATGGGCTTGACTCCCCCCAAGGCCGCCATGGCGTCGAGAATTCCATGTGCGACCTGCCGACAGGACGTAATGCCTCCGTAGACGTTGATGAACACCGATTCCACCTGGGGATCACTGAGCACGATGCGCAGGCTCTGTTCCATGATCTGCGAGGATGCCCCTCCCCCGATGTCGAGGAAATTCGCGGGCTTCACCCCGGTTCCGTGATCCTCGCCCGATCCGGAGACCGCGTCCAGCGAACTCATGACGAGTCCGGCCCCATTGCCTATCACTCCCACTTCGCCCTGCAAATGCACGTAATGCAGGCCGTGCGCACGCGCCTGCGCCTCAAACGGGTCGGACTGCATCGGATCGGCGAACCGTTTCCATCCGTCGTGGCGGAAGGCGGCGTTGTCGTCAAGGGATATCTTCGCGTCCAGCGCGCACAGGGTCTTGGATGATTCGTCGTCGGGATCGCCGATTTTGGCGAGCGGGTTGATCTCGACCAGAGTGGCGTCGTTGGCGGTGAAGCACGTCCACATGTTCAACAGGATCCGCGCGGCCTGGTTGATGTCGGCATGGTAGAAGCCGATGCTTTTCGCCATGTCGATCGCCGCTGCCATGTCGAAGTCCTCCAGGGGATCGATGTGCAGCCGCTTGACCGATTCGGGGTGCTCCCGCGCGATCGTCTCGACTTCGGTGCCGCCGTTGGCCGTGGCAAGAACGTCGAAGTCCCGGGAGGTCCTGTCGACGGAAATGGAGACGTAGTATTCGTGCAGCACGTTCTTGGCCTCGGCCACAAGAACGCCGCTTGACTTGTGGCCGTGAATGCTCATGGGGAGAATCTGCTCGGAGGTGAGAATCGCGTCGTCCCGATCGCGCGCGAGCTTGACGCCGCCGGCCTGTCCTCGGTGACCGGTTTTGACCTGGGCCTTGATCACGCAGGGATATCCGATCGCGTCGGCTGCCTCGGCAACCTCATGCGAGTTCTGGGCGAACACCGCCTTCGGCGTGTTTATATGGTGTTCCCGAAGCAGCTCCCGTGCCTGGTATTCATACAGATCCATGACGATCCTCCCGAAATGTTCTCGATCAACGTCAGTCTATGCGGGCATGGAAACAAGCGCGCTGTAAGGCTGTCCGTTGAGCGCGCGTATCCCGTCAAGCCCTTTGAGCTCCATGACGAAGCTGAATCCCACGACTTCCCCGCCGCATGACTTGACGATATCGGCCGCCGCATGAGCGGTTCCTCCCGTGGCGACCAGGTCGTCGATCACCAGCACGCGCTCACCGGGCGATATCGCCCCGCTTTCGATTTCGATGGATGCCTGGCCATATTCCAACGAATAGCTTTCACTGACGATCGGAGGGGGAAGCTTTCCCGCTTTTCGTACGGACACGAATCCCTTCCCCAGCCTGGCCGCCATGGCGGGGCCGAAGAGAAAGCCCCGCGCCTCGAGCCCCGCTATGGAGTCGAAGGAGTCGGCAGGCACCGGCAGCGTGCTTTCCAATCCTCGCAGGAGAATGTTCAATCCGCGTGGATCCGCAAGAACGGGCATGAAATCCCGGAATAGTATTCCTTTTTCGGGGAAGTCCGGGATCGAGCGGATCAGAGAAACCAGATAGTCCGCATCATCGTGCCCGACGGCTGCAAGTTGTTCAATGGTGATGTCCGAATGTGCCATGGTGGCTGTGTGCCTTGCCTTTTGTGATCGTGGGAAGTGGCGTGTGCGTATGCCGTGGCGGCTATTCGGCTTTCGTCGATGACTTGTCCTCGTGCTCACGAGCCTCGGGATCTTCGGAAGGCTGGTCCTGCGTAGGCGCAACCTCTTCCTGCTGCGCCTCGTCGGCCGGCTCCTCGGGAACCTCGGCTCCGCGATCCTCGATGGCGATCTGTGCGTCGGAGTCCGATGAGTCCTGCGCATCCTCCTGCGGGAGGGGGTTGCCGTTCTCGTCCACCTCGTCGTCGTCGACGAAGGCCGGGCGCGTGTACAGCTTGTTGACGGCACGGAAGGTGAAGCGCAGCTTCGAGCCTTCGGAATCTATGACGATTTCCTCGAACTTGTTGTCGACGGAGACGACCTTGCCAATGATGCCGCCGATGGTCACCACCTCGACTCCGGGCTCCAGGGAGTCTCGGAAGGATTTGACCTGGGCCTGCTGCTGCTTTGCCTTACGGGACTGCCACCACATCATTCCACCGAAGGCGACGACGATAACGATCAGTAATAGATAATCCACAGCTAGAAACTCCTCTGATAAGGGCGCGAATGCCGGTTACGATGTCCAAAGAACACATTTTAGAATAGCTTATTGACATCAACCTTGGGTTCCAACCCCAGGTGCTGCCATGCCTTGGCCGTTGCGACACGCCCCTTGGGGGTTCGCACGAGAAAGCCCTCGCGCACGAGATAGGGCTCGCAGACGGTCTCGACGGTTTCGGCTTCCTCCCCCACCATCGCCGACAGATTGTTCAGTCCCACCGGCCCTCCGGCGAAGCTGGTCACGATCGCCTTGAGAACGGCGATGTCCAGCCTGTCGAGGCCCTCGGAGTCGATCTGATACAGGGCAAGGGCCTTCTCCACCGCAGGAGGGTCGACGACGTTCAGGTCATGGACGATCTTCCAGTCGCGCACCCTGCGAAGAAGACGGTTCGCTATACGCGGGGTGCCCCGCGACCGCAGCGACAGCTCGCGCGCGGCGCCGGCGCCAAGGCGCACATCCAGAACCTGGGCCGAACGCTCGATGAGCTTCTCCAGCTCCTCGTGGGGATAGAAGTCCAGATGGGCGGTGAAGCCGAAACGCGCACGCAGCGGGGAGGGAAGCATGCCCTCCCGCGTCGTGGCCCCGATGACGGTGAATCTCGGCAGCGTCAGAGGAATGGACGAGGCCCCTGGCCCCTTGCCGACCATGACGTCGACCCGGAAATCCTCCATGGCGATGTACAGCAGCTCCTCGGCCGCCCGTGGAAGGCGATGGATCTCATCGATGAACAGAACCTCCCCGGCATCGAGTGAGCTGAGTATCGAGGCCAGATCGCCGGCATGCTGGATGGCGGGACCGGAAGTCACCCGGATCGGCACCTCCAGCTCGTTGGCGACGATCATCGCCAACGTCGTTTTCCCCAGGCCCGGGGGGCCCGCCAGAAGGACATGGTCGGGGGGGACGTCGCGTTTTCGTGCGGCGTCGAGAAACAGCTGAAGCTGAGCCTTCAGACGTGGCTGGCCGATGAAGTTCTCGAGTACGTGGGGGCGAAGCTCCTCGTCGCTGATCGGTTCGTTCTCGATGGGCTGCGAGGAGACCATGCGCAGGGATTCCTCCCTCGCGCCGGTGTTGTCCCTTTCCGCTTCTCCGTTCGTGATGGCGGAATTCACACGTGCCTCCCTTTGTCCAGTGCGGCGAGCGAGAGCCTGAGCACCTTCGGAACGTCATCGGGCCGCAGGGGGGCATCCAGGTGGTTGCTCTCGCAGACGGTCCGCACCGCGCCCTCGGCGTCGGACTGTCTCCAGCCCAGGGACATCAGGCCCTCGACGACCTGGTGCGTTCCCTCGTCCTGCGGCGCGTCGCCCTCCCCCGACCGGTCTGCGGCCTCGAGATCAATCGATCCCTTCAGCTCGAGGATTATCTTCTGGGCGCCTTTCCTCCCCAGCCCCGGGGCCGTGGCCAACGCCGTCGCGTCGCCGTTGGCCACGCACTGCGCCAGACGTTCGGGCGTGAGCGTGGACAGCAGCGACAGCGCGACCCTCGGGCCGATTCCACTGACCTTCTGCAGCTGGATGAACATGCGCTTGGCCGCGGACGTCAAAAAACCATAGAGCGTTATCGCATCCTGTGAGACGTTCAGCGACGTGTGGACCCTCGCTCGCTCGCCGGCATGCAGGGAGGAGAGGTCGGCCGCCGGCATGCGGATCTCATAGCCGATGCCGGCGACCTCGATCACCGCCGAATCCGACTGAACGAATTCCACGGTACCGGTTATCGTGCCAATCATGAGGACTCCCTTGCTGTTCGAAATCGCGGATAAGGCGGGGACTACAGGCTGCACGACCCCCGAGGCGCCGTTGCGCGCAGAGCTCCATATGAGAACATCTGTTCGATAGTCTACATGCCCCGATCGACGCTGTGCGCATGGGCGGCCTTCTGAGCCGCCTTGGCCCATTCTCGCTGGGCCTCGGTGAGATGCTCCTCACGCTCCCCTCCCTGCAGCGCACCGGCGGGGCGCAGGGCATGGCATATGGCGAGGGCGAGGGCATCGGCCGCGTCCGGAGGGGTCGGGCGTGCGTTGAGATTCAGGAAGCGCATCACCATGCGCTCCACCTGGATTTTGTGGGCCTGTCCGTTTCCCGTTATGGCGAGCTTCGCCTCCGTCGGGGTGTGAAGGGCCACGGGAATCCCCCGTTGTGCGGCGGCCAGCATCGCGAGCCCGGCAGCCTGAGCCGTTCCCAGAACCGTGTTGCGGTTCGATTGGGCGAACACGCGTTCGATTGAAACCGCATCCGGCGCGAAGCGATCCAGCTTCCCGGCCAGCCCATCGTAGATGGCAAGCAGGCGCAGATCCTGGGAGGCATGGGGGTCGGAGCGGACCACGTCGACGTGAATAAACGAAAGCCGGCGGGATGCGCCGGCTTCGATCACGCCAACCCCGCAGCGGGTCAGCCCCGGGTCGACGCCCAAGATGATCATGGGGCCTATTCCTCGTCCAGCTGGGCCATGACCTCGTCCGAAGCGGTCCAATTGCTGTAGATGTTCTGGACGTCGTCAAGGTCGTCAAGGTTGTCGATGAGTCGGGACACCTTCTGCGCGTCGTCAAGGGAAAGCTCGATCTCATTCTTCGGGCTCATGACCAGATCGGCCGAATCATAGTCGATTCCTGCCGCCTGCAAAGACTTCCGCACCTCGACCATGTCCCCCGGATCGGTGACGACGGTATAGACCTCCCCCTCGTCCTGCACATCCTCCGCGCCGGCCTCAGCCGCGAGCTCGAACAGCTTGTCGTAGTCCACCTCGCCCGAGGGAACGACGATCTGTCCCTTGCGCTCGAAATTGAAGCTGACGGATCCCGTCGTCGCCAGGGACCCGTTTCCCTTCGTCAGGGTGGATCTGACCTCGGCTGCCGCCCGGTTGCGGTTGTCCGTGAGACACTCGATGATCAGCCCCACGCCGGCGGGGGCATACCCCTCGTAGACGATGTCCTCGTAGTTCGCCGCTCCGGCTTCGTCACCGGAGCCGCGCTTGACGGCCCTCTTGATGTTGTCGGCCGGCATGGACGCCTTCTTCGCCTTGACGATGGCGTCATACAGCGTCGGATTGCCGTCGGGATCCCCGCCTCCCAAACGAGCCGCAATCTCTATGTTCTTGATGAGTTTGGCGAACAGCTTGCCGCGCTTGGCGTCGATGGCGGCCTTTTTATGTTTGGTGGTCGCCCACTTGGAATGCCCTGACATATTGCTCCTAGCAGGTATACGAATAGTATAAACGAAACGATTCTAGAGCGCTTTCACGACAAAGCCCGCGCATAGACCGCCAGGACCTTGTCCGCGACCGCGTGCCAGTCGTACTCCCGTGACCGTTCACGGCCGGCCTGCTGCAGTCGTTTCCGTTTCGATTCATCCGCCAGAAGAGAACACACCGCCTGCGCGCAGCGATCGGGGTCCGCGTTGGAGAACAGCTTGGCGGCGCTGCCCCCGTCGCTGACCATGGAGAACGCCTCCAGATCGGACGCCACGACGGCGCATCCCGCTGCCATGGCCTCGGTGAGCACGATTCCGAAGCTTTCCCCTCCCGTCTGCGGGGCCACATAGACGCTGAGGGAACGGTAGAAGCGAGCCTTGTCCTCATCGCTTATCCTGCCGAGGAATTCGACGTGGCGGGACAGCGAGCCGCCCGCGTCGAGCGTGGCGATGGTTTTACGCCCCTCCGACTGCCCATCGCCCACGCACAGGAAACGGGCCTTCGGGTAGTGCTCCAGAATGCGAAGGGCAGCCTGGACGAAAACCGGGAAGCCTTTGCGCGGCTCCCCCATGCGTCCCAGAAAGCCGATGGTCGGAGCATCGTGTGTGCCCTCCCATTGCCTGCGCGGCGCCGCATGGAAGAATTCGGCCCTGTTGATTCCGTTGGGGATGATGTGGGTCTCGATGCCCTGGGGAAGGTATCGCTGCGCGGTCGTCTGCGATGCGGGGCTGACGAAGATGGCCTGGCTCAGAGAGGACATGTACCGGTGCAGATAGCGTTCGAAAACGCGCAGCGCCAGGGGATATCGGTCGAAGGCCGCATGGAAGGTGCCGATGAACGGGGGGTGCCTGAGCATGGCCAGGGGCTTGTGGCTCAGCGAGGGGGCCTCCGGCTCATGCAGATGGACGATGTCGAAGTGCCCCTGTCTGACCCACATGCGGGTTCGCATGCCCACGAAGCCGAAATAGCTGAGCTGTGCCACCGAACCGTTGTAGGGAAGGGAGAAGGAGGAGTCGTTCGTGTGAACCCACAGGGGCATGTCCCGCGTTCTGCGTCCCGGGGCGAGCACCTCCACGGTATGCCCTCGCGCGATAAGCTCCTGCGCGAAGTCGCGGATGTGGAACTGCACCCCGCCGGGTATCTCGAACGAATAGGGTGAGATGATTCCGATCCGCAGCTTCCTCCCGTGCAATGGATCGAGTCCTTCCTCACCGATGTCGTGTCTGTCTCTCCGAGCTTCGTTGTGCACAGTCATACCCGTATTCTCCCATCACCATGTCTATTTGTCATCGTGGGAGGGAGTCGGCGTGTAATGCAGACGGTCGGGATCGAGATCCTCGAGGAAAATGGGCTGCAGCATGTGCCAGTCCTCGGGATGCTCCACGATGGCGACCGACCATGCGTCGACCCAGGCCTGGCTGATGGCGTGAATCGCCTCCTCCCGCGGAAGAGCGACGAAATCATCAATGGGAATCGGGCCGGTGATGACGCATACGTAGCCGTGCGACGTCTTCGCCGCCCTTCTGCGTGGGCGATCGAGACGTTCCCGGTAAAGGTTCGCGACGTAAAGCGGAAGCCGGGTGTCCAGGGCGAGGGTCGCAGGACCCCGCGCCACCCGTATGGTGGAGCCGAACGCACGGACGAATTCCCCATGCCTGCTCAGATCCCTGTCGGCGAGAAGGGGGACGAGCACGTGCGGCCGCGACAGTTCTCGCCGAAGCCGATCGGTCAGCCCCGGCTGACCCGTGAGAAGGATCCGCATCCCCAAACGTTCCCGGATGCGGATGAAGGCGTCGAGGACCTCCTGGTTCGCCAGCCTCTCCGCGACCGTCGTCACGGGCGACAGGGTGTAATAGGCCCAGAAGCCGGCGTAGTCCCAGTTTCCCTGGTGCCCGAGCGCCAGAGGGGCCGATCCCCCGTGTTCGTGCGTATACGAGACAAGATCTGCCAGGCCCGGCCCCTCCGCCCGAACGCGTGCCATGAGCTCGTCCTTCGTTCTGGCCCCCACCGTCATGGCCTCCGAGAAATACACGAAGTACGACCGCATCGCCCTCAGGGAGACGCCGCGCAGAACCCTTCGGCTCACGCGATCGCCGTCATGGCGAACGCTGAGGACACGGTCCAGGTTCCTCTCCAGCTGTCTGACCCCTCCGATCCCCAACAGCCAGGAGATGTCGGCCGCCAGAAGAAACAGGCATCGGACCAGCGTTTCGGGGATGAACCGGGCGTGGCGCGCGATAAAGACCAGAAGTCGATCGACCATGGTTGCGCCGGACTAACGGGATTCGCCGGAGCGGCCGTCATGGTTGTCGCGGTTCCTGAGGACATGGGCATCGTCGGCGTCTGCCTCATCGGCCTTCATCGTCCGCCGCACGTGGTCGATTCGCTGCGAGACCGTGATGATGCCGAGAACGGCGAGAAGAACCATGGCGGCCGCGAGCCAGATGCTCTGATGCGTTATGCCCGCGATCCCCATCCCCACCAATATGATCACCAGCCTGTCGGACCTCGTCGCGACGCCGTTCTTGGCTTCATAGCCCACCGACTCCGCCCGTGCGCGGGCGTAGGAGGTCACGAACGACGTCATGATGGAGAACAGGGCGGACCCCATGCCCACCCAGCTGACCGTGCGTTCGAATGAGGTGATCTGATCCCCATAGTGAGTGAGCCCGGTATGAAGGATGAAGAACAGGATGACCGCGACGAGAACCGCCCAATCGGCGATGCGGTCAAGCGTGGAATCCAGGAACGCGCCGAATTTCGTTCCGCCTGTCGTGATGGCGGCGACGGATCCATCCAGAGAGTCGAAGATCACCAGAACCGTCAGGGCTATCGCGCCGGGGAACAGCCATCCGGTTATGCCGGCGGCGAATCCCACGACGATAGTCCCCACCGCGCCGATGATGGTCACGGCGTTGGCGCTCACGCCCATTCGCACCAGCCCACGTGCAATCGGAGCGATACAGCGCTTAAAAGGTCCACGTAGGTGTTCAAACATGTTTTTCATCCTCGACGACGTAGCAGAGAGTGCCATGGGACATGGCATGGACGGTGATCGCGCGTGCGCGGCCCGCCGTGCGGGCGCCCATGCGCGATCACGTTATTTGACGATGGATTCGAAGTCGTCCGCGGACATGACCTGGGCGCGCTGCCTGATGACCTCGAGGATCCAGGACTTGGCCTGATCGACGGGGACTCCGTTGAGCTGGCTTCCATCGCGGAATCTGAAGCTCACGGCGTTCTTCTTGACATCGTCCTCGCCGGCTATCAGGGTGAAGGGAACCTTCGATTTCGATGCGTTCCGGATCTTCTTGCCGAATCTGTCGTCCGACCGATCCAGTTCGCATCGGACCAGATTGTCCTCCAGATCGTCGATGAACGCCTGCAGATGGGGGACGAACTCGTCCGCCACCGGTATGCCCGTGACCTGGACCGGGGCGAGCCATACGGGGAACTCCCCGGCGTAATGCTCCAGAAGAATGGCGAAGAAGCGCTCTATCGAGCCGAAGAGCGCGCGATGGATCATCACGGGCCGCTGGTGGCTGCCGTCCGCGGCTATGTACTCGAGCTTGAACCTTTCGGGAAGGTTGAAGTCAAGCTGGATCGTGGATACCTGCCAGGTGCGCCCGATCGCATCCCGGGCCTGCACGGAGATCTTCGGGCCATAGAATGCGGCGCCACCCGGGTCGGCGACAAGCTCCAGGCCCGAATCGCGCGCCACCTCGGCAAGGGTGTCCGTCGCCTCCTTCCACACCTCGTCCGACCCGACGAACTTGTGCTCGTCCTTCGTGGACAGCTCCAGGTAGAAGTCGCTCAGGCCGAAGTCCTTGAGCAGGCTCAGCACGAAGTTCAGCAGGCTGGTGAGCTCGCCCTTCATCTGCTCGCGGGTGCAGTAGATGTGGGAATCGTCCTGCGTCAGTCCACGGACCCGTGTCAGCCCGTGGACGACGCCGCTCTTCTCGTAGCGATAGACCGTTCCGAACTCGAAGAGACGCAGCGGCAGCTCGCGGTATGAACGCTGGCGCGATTTGAAGATCAGGTTGTGCATCGGGCAGTTCATCGGCTTGAGATAGTAGTCGACGCCCTGCTTGGTGATGTTCCCGTCGGCGTCCCTCTCCTCGTCCAGGCGCATCGGCGGGTACATGTTGTCCTTGTACCAGCTCAGATGGCCCGACGTCTCATACAGTCCGCCCTTGGTGATGTGAGGGGTCTGCACGAAGCTGTAATGGTGCTTGCGATGCTGTTCGCGCGAGTAGTCCTCCATCGCGTTGATGATCGCCGCTCCCTTGGGGTGGAAGACGACGAGCCCGGGGCCCAGCTCCTCCGGGAAGGAGAACAGGTCCATCTCCTGTCCGAGCTTTCTATGGTCGCGTTTTGCGGCCTCCTCCATCCGGGCCGTGTACGCCTTGAGCTCGTCTCTGCTCGGCCAGGCGGTGCCGTATATGCGCTGCAGCATGGGGTTGTGCTCGTTGCCTCGCCAGTAGGCCGCCGCGGTGCGTTCCAGCTTGAAGGCGCGGATGTAGCGGGTGTTCGGAAGATGAGGGCCCTTGCACAGATCCTTCCATACGACGTTGCCCTCCCGGTCGAGGTTGTCGTACATGCTCAGCTCGCCTGTGGAGACCTCCGTCGACGCCTCGTCGTCGATCTCGGCCTCCTTGGCCCCGATCAGCTCCAGCTTGTAGGGTTGGTCCCTCTCTTCGGTCCGGGCCTCGTCCTCGCTGACCACCCGTCGGCGGAATGTCTGGGACTCCTTGATGATCCGCTGCATGCGCTTTTCGATGTTTCTGAGATCGTCGGGCGTGAAGGGGGTGTCCACGTCGAAGTCGTAGTAGAAGCCGTTTTCGATGACAGGCCCTATGCCCAGCTTGGCGTCCGGCCGTATCTCCTGCACCGCCTGCGCCATGACGTGCGTTGCGGAGTGACGCATGATCGCGATGCCCTCGTCGCTGTCCAACGCTATGGGCTCCACGGTGTCGCCGTCATGAAGGGCGGTATCCAGGTCACGCGGTTCGCCGTTGAGACGCACGGCGACGATGTTCTTGTCGTCGGAGAAGATGTCG
>JALCNP010000005.1 GCA_022649135.1 Bifidobacterium sp. | reverse complement strand
CCTCTGAGCTACTCGAACGGCGCCTTCGTGGTGCTCGGCCGCATGGTCGAGAAACTGCGTGGCATGACCTGGGACAAGGCGCTGCGCACCTACATCGCGCAGCCTGCCGGCTTGCGGCATGTATGGACGCTTCCGGAGGATGTCCTGCGCTTCTCCTCCGCGCTCGGGCACAACCGGGCGGTGTCCGCCGACGAAGCGGTCTTCCCGGCGCCCGTGGAACCCAGCGACGTCTGGCAGCTGCCGCGGTGCACAGGTCCCTGCGGATCGGTGAGCGCATCGATGGGGGATCTTCTCTCCTTCGCCTCCGTGTTCCTCAACAGGGGAACGGCAGCCAACGGCACCCGCCTGCTGTCGCAGACCTCCTGCGAGCTGATGACCCGCCAGACCGTGAGTCTTGGCGATCAGGGGGTCGAGAACGTGGGCTGGGCCCTGGGCTGGCAGCTGCCGAACTGGCAGGGCGAGCCGGCATACGGGCATGGAGGCGCCACCGAAGGGCAGCGCGCGAAGATCACGGTGTTCCCTCGCAGACGCATGGTCGTCGCGGTGCTGACAAACGCCGGCTCCGGCTCGGAGATGGCTGCGAATCTCACCGAAAGAGTCGCCCGGAGGGCGGGGATCGGGATGCCCGCCGAAGCGACCGTCGCCCGACGTACGCTGGATGACGCCGAAATCCGACGCGTCTGCGGCACATACAAGCGCCACAACACCGAATTCACCATCAGGGCTGCGGGAGAGACGGGGCTGCAGGGGGTCTTCGAACCCGATCCGGACGACGGAGAGTTCGCGGCGAGGGTGACCCTGCCCATCCGACCGACCGCCGAGGGCTTCTACGCCCTGCAGTTCCCCAGTGACCACGGGCTGACGGAACTGGCCTTCATCGATGCCCCCGGAAACGGCATGTATGCGGCCATGGGGCATCGCGTCACCCCCCGCGTCGCCTAGGGACGCGGCCGAAAAAGACGGTCCTGTCGACATGGTCGCGTCACCTCCCGCGACCCCGTCGACAGGACCGACCGGCGACCCCGTCGTCGGGGTCGACCGGTACCCGCCCGAATGAATGCTCGCCGCAGTCGAGGGGCGTACTGTGTGTCACAAGGCACGACCGGACGATGGCCCGGCAGGAAGGAGGGGCCGGATGAGCGCGCATACAGCTTCGAAGGCATCGGGCGGACCGTCACGGACGTTGGAACGCCTGCGACGGGCGATGCCGGCGCTCGTGGCCATGGCGACCCTGCTTGTTGGCGGATTCTTCCTCGCCCGCACCGCGCCCGGAGACACGCCGGATGTGTGGTCGCACACCTATCGGGTCTCCAGCATCCTCAACGGGGATCTCACGGCTCGGCCGGTCACCTCGAAGAGCCACCTGCACGATTCGTCGGGCAACGTCGGAGGCAGCGTGGACCGCATGTGGCTCGATTACTCGACCGAGCACGACGACGGATACGATCCCTCGGCGGCCATAGCCGACACGGTCGCGGATCGGGCCGGTCCCACGGTGGATCTGCCGTTCAACAACACGGCCGTCAATTCGCCGGTCGTCTACCTTCCGCAGATTCTCGCGTTCCTTGCCGGAAGGACACTCGGGCTCTCGGCGAATGCGACCTATCGTCTCGCCCAGGTCGTCATGCTGGGAGTGTACGCCGGGTGCATGGCGTTGGCCATCGCCCTCCTTCCGCGCTGGCGCATAGCGATGTCCCTCGTGCTGCTCGACCCCCTCATGCTGCGCTACGGGTCCTTTGCCGTTTCGGCCGACTCCTTCACCCAGGCCGTGGCGATCGTGTTCACCTGCATGATGTTCCGCGCCATGTGCCGCACGGTCTCGCTGCGGTATTCGGTGATTCTTTCGCTCGTGGCGGTGGTGCTGGCCATGTGCAAGTTCATCTACGCCCCCCTGGCCCTGCTCATGCTGCTGATTCCCTTCGCCCAACGGACGATGGAGGGTCGGGGCGGCCACGATCCGGGTTTCCGACGGCTTCTGGCGGCATTCTCCCTCGCGGATATCGCTGCTTTCGGCTGGCTCTCCGTGTGGCTGCGTCTCAACGACTGGTACGCCGTGACCCCCATGCTCGTGCCCTTCGCCGACATCGAACGGAAAAAGGAGTATCTGCTCAGCCATCCGCAGGGCGCCGTCGACTTTTTCAAGGCCTTCGGAACGGCCGTGGTAACGGGACAGTCGAATCTGAACAACCACCATGACTCCGTGAAGATCCTGGCCTTCTGGATTCTTGCGGCCGCTCTGCTGGGCGTCATTCTTGCGGCCGGAGTGACGGGCGCCGCACCTCGACGGCAGCTGGCCATATGGTGGTGCTGGTATCTGATGGCCGTGGGCATCGTCGCCGTCAACTACCTCGCACTGTGGCTGCAGTACACCCCGGAGGGGGCCGCGGGCATCGACGGCATGCAGTCGCGATACCTTCTCCCGCTCGCCGCGCTGTTTGCCCTGGTCGGGTTCGAGTCCGTGAATCGGTTGCTGGGCGGTAAATTACGACGACCCCGCCAATTGCGCATACACTGTTAACCATGACTTTGAACGATCTTTCCCCCAACGCGCAGGATTACCTGAAGGTGATCTGGGGTCTGCACGACTGGGGTCAGTCCGCCGTGCAGCCATCCGACCTCGCCAACAAGGCGGGAGTCAAGCCATCCACCATTTCCGGCGCGGTCGCGAAGCTCGTCGCGGGCGGGTATGCGACGCACGACCCTTACGGGGCCATCGAACTCACTGCATCCGGCACGCGCTTCGCCCTGCGCATGGTGCGCAAGCACCGGCTGCTGGAGACCTTCCTGGTCAGTACGCTCAAATACGGTTGGGATGAGGTGCATACGGAGGCCGATTCCCTGGAGCATGCCGCATCGGACATGATGATCGACCGCATCGACGACCTGCTCGGGCACCCGACGACGGATCCGCACGGCGATCCGATCCCCCAGCCCGACGGCACGGTCCCCCCCGTCTCCTCCCTGCCCCTGGCCCGGGCGAGCGAGGGGTCCCTGGTGCGCATCGACCGCGTAAGCGACGAGGATCCCCAGCTGCTGCGGTATCTGGAGACGCACAAGGTCTCGATCGGATCGACGGTTCTGGTCGGTGAACGCGGTCCGTATTCGGATGGGACGACGGTGACCCCGCAGGTCCAGGAGCATCCCGACGAGCCTGACGAATCCGAGTCGATAACCCTCAGCGCCGTGGCGTCGAACCAGATCCGCATCTCCCTGGTCAGCGGCGGCGTCCTGCCCCGGGCGACGTCATAGGCACGCCTTCCCGGCAGACGCCTTCCCGGCAGGCCTTTATCCTCGGCCGTGTCGGCATCGCTGGACGGCGGCGCGGCACTTTCACATGGCATCGGCCCGCCGCATGGATCGCATGCGGCGGGCCGATGCCATGGAAGGGGGCCTGTTCACAGGGCACTCACCAGCTGGGCGATGTCCTGGACGACGAGCTGCACATTCAGCGCGGTGAGAACGATAACCACAAGCCATGCGAGAATGACGAGCCACAGCCTGTTGGCATGCTTGCCCATCACCTTCCTGGAGGAGGTGATCCACACCAGGGGAATCATGGAAATCGGCAGGGCCACGCAGAGGAACACCTGAGAGTATATGAGCAGATTGTCGAGAGCGGACTCCGTGCCGCCGAAGATCAGCGTGCAGGCGATGACCGGGATGATCGACAGCACGCGAGTCACGACACGGCGCAGCCACAGCGGGATGCGCATGCGGATGAAGCCCTCCATCACGATCTGACCGGTAAGGGTGCCGGTGATGGTGGAGTTCTGGCCGGAAGCGAGCAGGGCGACCGCGAACAGCGTGCTCAGAGCGCCGCTGGCGACCGGACCGGCAAGCGAGCTGTCTCCCAGTGCGTGATACAGGGAGGTGAAGGTGTTCAGCCCCTCGCCGTGCCCGAAGAACATGGCGGCGCCCAGGACAAGCAGCAGACAGTTGACCAGGAAGGCGATGGTGAGCTGGATGTTTGAATCCCAGGTCGCAAAGCGGACGGCATTGTCGACCTGCTGCTGGTTCTCCCGGTCGTAATCGCGCGATTGCACGATCGAGGAGTGCAGGTACAGGTTGTGCGGCATCACGGTCGCCCCGACGATGCCGAGCGCCATGGTCAGCTGCCCGTTGCCGAGGATGTGGGCGTTGGGGACGAAGCCGGCCATGACCGCACCCATGTTCGGCCCGGCGAGAACCACCTCGTAGAGGAAGACACCGAGGATCACGGTGATGAGAGTGGCCACGATGGCCTCTATCTTGCGGAATCCTATCTGCATGAGCAGAAGCAGGAGCAGGACGTCGAACACGGTGAGCATGACGCCGGCGACGAGCGGTATGCCGAACAGAAGGTTGAGGGCGATGGCGCCGCCGATGACCTCCGCGATGTCGGTGGCCATGATGGCCAGCTCCGTGGAGATCCACAGGGCGATGCCGAGCTTCCTGCCGGTGTGCAGACGCGTCGCCTGCGCCAGGTCAAGGCCGGTGACGATGCCGAGCTTCGCGGACATGTACTGCAGCATCATCGCGATCAGGCTGGAAAGCAGGATCACCGACATCAGCAGGTAGCCATACTGCGCACCGCCCCCGATCGAGGTGATCCAGTTTCCGGGATCCATATACCCCACGGCGACGAGGGCGCCGGGACCGGAGAACGCCGCCAGGCTTTTCCAGAACCCCTCGCGGGCGGAAGGAACGTGAACCGTGGAGTTGATCTCCTCAAGGGACAGTCCGTTCGCCGTGGAGACAAGCGAGCGATGGGCGGTGCCCCGCCGATTCTGCATGTCGGTTGTTCTCGACCCGCTGGACATCGTCATTCCCAGGCCACCTGCATTCTCGGCTACTGCCCGCTGCGGTACCTTATTCCTAATCACTGCGTCTCCCCACACCATCGCTTGTGTTCGCTACTGCAAACAATAGTATTCTAGGGGTCGAACTTTTGCGTTACGTCACGGGCGATATCTCGTAACATTCGTAACAATCCAACGCAGGGGAACGCGGGAAACAAGCGGAAAGCGCCACGAACACGCAAGCGTGCCATCGCGACACGCCGCGGCCGAGGCATGCGTCACGCGCCGGCCCCTGAAGGAACGGTCCGGCGAACGGCGAAGCAACCCAGGGCACGCGGGGGCAGCCCGACAGCGTACAACCCCGCAAGCCGGGGGACGACGGGCACGGACTCCCCCTCCCCCGAGGCAAAGGACGCGAATCCCCACTGCCCCGTATGGCGACGGCCGCACGGACCCCACCTCCCGGAGGCAGCCAGGCAGCCAGCTAGCCTGCGCAGGCGAAGCGATACAGCGCCCAGCCGGGGGCTCCGGAATGCTGGGAGTCGAAGCCGCGGACCTTGACCAGCGTCCCGTCACGCACATATCGATCGATCACGGCCGTGTTGTGGAAGGGATCGTACTGCTGCCGGAAGGTGAACATCCTCAGACTGGGGGCCTGCGGTCCCATCGTCAGGAAATACGCGGGCTCACGGCCTCGGATCGGGCAGACGGCGCCAAGCAGCGTCGAGGCGTCCCCGGAGGCGAAAGCCCGCTCCACCCGACCGAAGACGGCCCCGTTTCCCTCCGACATCGGGTTGTAGATCGGGTAGAGCATATTCGCATCGAACAGGGTCGTCCCGTACATCGACCCGTTCAGCGGATCGGAGACGACAAGGGCGCGGGTCCCGGTGATCGCCACCACGTCCTTGAGAACCGCGTACTTGTCGGCGGTGAGCTGCTCGTCGGGATCGTTGTTGCGCAGCGTGGTGTTGGTGTATATGGACGTGCTCAGCCCGCTGCGAACCGTGTTGCCGAACTGGCATGACACCGTCAGGGCGGCCGCCACGGCGACGCAGCACCACCGGAGGACGACGGGGCTTACACCCCCTTCATGCCCTTCTGCCCCTTCATGCCCTTCTGCCCGTTCGGGCCCGAGGCCGCTAAGCCCGGCCCCCCGGAGCCGGATCTCCTGATCACGGGCCTCCCCCGCCTGCGGAACGAACTCAGAGACGGCCTCCGGGGATGCGGCCCCAGAGGCACGCGTCGAAGCGAGCGCGCAGACGGCGAACACCACCATCGGGACCAATCCCAACGGGATCATGGTCAGAGGACGCGTTTCGGCACGGTACCAGGCGGCGGCCACGATGTTGGGAAACCAGCCGGTCAGGGCCGTGGAGCATACATATACCAGCGTGACCAGCCCACAGGCCAGCAGCAGCGACACCGCGTCCTTGCGCGTGCCGCCGGGACCGGCGGGCGAACCCGAGCGATCCGCGAAAACCGATGTCGGCCGGACGGCGGCGAAGACCAGCACCCCCAGGGAGGCGAGGACGACGGCCGCCATGAACACCCCGGAGGGACCGGCGATATTGTCCCTCGCCACGATCCACAGAGCTTGCCCCACCGTATGGTTGGGGACGAACGTGTGGAACCAGCTGCCCGGGTCAAGATAGCGTGTGGACCTATACGTCGCCTTCATATAGACGAAGAACGCGAGCGCACCGGCGACCACGGCCCCCGCAAGGGCGGCGATAAGCCTCCAGGGAAGACGCAGAATCATGAAGGGCGCCATGAGCAGCAGCCACGTGAATACGATCCGCGGATGGGCGAACATGCATACGGCCCCCGCGAGAACGGTGAGGGCGAGCCACCGCACGACATGGGTGCGGGCTGCGAGGGCATCGAACAGGCGCAGGGTCGCATACAGCCAGAACGGCAGGAGCGAGGTCGCCAGCCCGAAGGCGACGAGAGGGCCGGCGAACAGCATCCAGAAGGGGTGGCTGGCGGACGCCACGGACAGCACGGGGACGATAACCGCCATGGCGCAGGAGAACGGGCGCCAGCCCGCACGGGAGGAATCCACGCGGCGCGTCCAGTAGGTGGACAGAAGCTGCATGCCGGCGGGCCACAGGATGCCCGACGTGGCCAGCCAGACGGCGTTGAACGCCGTGTAGATGTTCACATGCACTCCGAACAACGCGCAGACCCTGATCACCGCGACGACAAGCAGATGGAAGAGCGGGGGGTAATAGGCGTCGTTCGGCCACAGCCTCAGCGCCGCACCCAGCCCCTGGTCAAGTATCTTGCGAATGAAATAGTAGTGTGCGGGCGCATCGATCTGCTGCAGCGGGAGATTCCACACGGAACCGCCGCACGGAAACCAGGCGAGGACGATGCCGAACGCCGCCGCCACGCCGAGGACCGAGCACGCCGCACAGGCGATACGACGCATGCCGGGACGCCGGAGCCAATTTGATACTGTCATCACGGCTCAATACTAATCGCCGATCACGCATGTCCCAATTCGGCTTCATGGGCTTCGCAACGCCATTCCCAGTGGGCTTTCAGGCTACTTGAAGAGGTATAACAGTGTTGTGCAGGATAACATACACATAGTATGACCATATTTATTGTGCGTGGGATACCCCTACCGGCAGAGACGATCGGCCCGGACCGCAGGTATGACATGCCCGCCGTGACGGCACGGAAGGCAGCAAGAGAACTGGAGAAAGCACGACATGTTCGTTCTTAACAACGCGTGGACCGCACTGGGACGCCATAAATGGCGCACGGCACTTGCCGTGGTGGTGACGATGGCCGCGACCTTCTCGACGTTTTTCGGGCTGGCGGTGTCCAAGGCCACCACCCTGGCGACGGGCACCTCCTACAGGAAGCAGATGGCCGGAGCCGTCATTCGGACCACACCGGCGACCAACGCGAGACGCAACGGGGCGGATCCCGCCTGGACCAGGCACTATCTCACCTGGAACGACTACACCACCTACGCCACCGCGGCCCAGAACGCAGGTCTCCAGTTCTCCTACAGCTTCGCCGAATCGATACCGGTCCGGCAGACATCCTCACTCAAGCCGATCAGCTCCAGCCCCCAACCGAACGCCAGCAAAACCGGCGGAGAGTTCACCTTGCGCAGCTTCTACACAAGTGAATCGGCGAAAACCAATGAATTCGGACGCTTCGGCATCGTCTCCGGAAAGAACCTGAACTATACCAGCACCAAGAACAGCACGGGCGCGCTGATCTCCCAGGAGCTCGCCGAGGCGAACAACCTCAAGGTCGGAGACACCTTCACCGTCGCGAACCCGACGGCGGCCTCCACCACCTACAAACTCACCGTTCAGGGGATATACCGCTATACGTCTCCCGCCTCATCGTCCCTAGGCCTGAGCGCCACCCTCGCCAAGGACGACCGGGAGAACGCGATCTACACCACCTACTACACCTTCGCGAAGAACAAGCTCGACGCCACGGGTGCGCAGGGCTGGTCCATCCCCGATCTGAACATCATGTTCACACTGAGCAACGTGAAGGACTACGAGACCTTCGTGTCGGCGGTCAAGAAAGCCAAACTCGCAGGGCAGTATGAGGTCTCCTCACCGACGCTGGCCCAGTACAAGGCCTCCATAGCGCCTCTGGAATCGCTCAATGCGACCATGCGCGTGGTGCTCATCGTCGCATGGTCCGCCGGTGCGCTTCTGCTGCTGGGCTTCACGGTCATGGAGCTGTCCCGCCGCCGTGGGGAAATCGGATACGGCATCGTCGTAGGACTTTCCCGCTCCTCCCTGGGTCTGCAGATGATGCTGGAGATCATTCTGCCGCTGCTGTTCGGATTCGCCGTTGGAGGGCTCGCGGGAGGGTTCGCCAGCGCACCGTTGGGCAACTGGCTCTCTCATGGGCAGAGCACGGTTCCTTCGGCGCCTATGATCTGGGAGATCATAGGGTTCGGGCTGCTTGCCATAGCCGTGCTGGGAATCATCGCCGTGCTGCGCGTGGCCTTCTTCCGCACGGCATCCTTGCTCGAGAATCGTCAGACACCCGACACCAGTACACAGGAGGCTCAGGCATGAGCGGACGCAACGGCACACACGGCAACCGGAACGGCGACGAACCCACGAATCCCACGCCCGCGGACGACGTCGCCGACGCGTCGGCACAGAACGACGGCGGCACACCGGCCGTGCGGTTCAGCGTCGTCTTCGATGACGGGGAGGACGAGGGAACGACAAGCGCGCGAATAGGAATATCCCCGATCCTTCCACCGGTGGAATCCGGCGATGCCGCGGACCACGACCTGCCGGACGACGAGGCAGGCGCCTCCTCGAACAAGGGCACCGCAGACGAGAATCCCGCGGATGACGCCCCCGGAAACGACGGTTCGGCCGTCCCCTCCGACGCGAGCGCACACGCGGCGACCGGCGAAGACAATGCGCATGCCGATTCGAAGCCGGGCAATCAGGCGGACGACGCCGACCACGACGCCGCACGCGGACATTCCGTCGACCGCGCCGCCGAAGGCAACGATTCGGGACACGACGACACCGCCATGGACCTCGCCTCGCAGATGGATCACCGGCTCGACCGGGACGATGCGGACGACATCCTGCTCACCTCGTATCCGACGTTCGCACTGGACCATGTAACGGTGACGAACCGCAAATCAGGCCGTCATGTTCTCGAGAACATTCAATGGCCGTTCCATGACGGCATGCTGTACGCCATCGCGCTTGACGACGAGGAGCAGCATCAGGCCCTGTTCGGCATCCTGGCGGCCTTCACCCGGCCCGACAGCGGCCAGGTCATGCTCAAGAGCACGGACATCGCCCAAACGGACATCCTGCAGATCCGCAAGTACCGCATCGGCGTGATCCCGCAGCGCTACGATCTGCGCGACGATCTCGACGCAAGCGGAAACATCCAGTACGCCATCAGGGCATCCGGGCGCACATTCCTCAAGCCGGCGTCCGCCATCGCACGCGACCTGCTGGGTGCGGTCGGCTTCTCCTCGGCCTCCACCGGCATCGCGGTCCGCGATCTGCCGGATATAGACCGGCGCAGGGCGGCCATCGCACGCGCCATATCCTGCGAGGCCCCGGTTATCATCATCGACGAGCCGACCGGTGATCTGGACGCCGAGGATCGCCGGTCGATTCTGGCTCTTCTGAAATCGCTCGCCCACAGCCGGGACCCCCGAAGGTGCATGATCATGCTCACCTCCGAGCAGTCCGACATGGATGCCGCCGATCAGGTGTACGAGCTTTAGAGGGCCGAGCCCGGGAGAGGCGATTCCGCGTCGGTCGCCGTCAGCTCCCCGTTGACCCCGGTCGGCTCCCGGTCGGCTCCCGTCTACCCCGTCGATCCCCGTCTACCCCCGTCGATCCCCGTCTACCCCCGTCTACCCCCGTCTACCCCCGTCGGCTCCCGTCGGCTCCCGCAGGCTCCCCACCTCCGGCTTGATTTCCCGGCCGGGCCCCATCGAACAGCTCAGGCGACGCGCATGCGGAAGCGGAGCGCCAAAGCCCCGATGTCCGGCTCGCCATACTGGGCGACGAGCCGCAGCCAATGATGACGGTTCTCCTCCCCGAACCTAGCCGCCTTCCTCGCGTATGAATCCGCGGTGAGGAATGTGGGAGGAATGGATTTGCTGTTGTATTTGTCGGCCACCATCACCACCTCCTGCTCCAGGGTTCGGGGTGTGTAGTCACCCGCGGGAAGAGGCAGCTTCTGCCGGGCGACCTGCTCCCGGGTCAGACCCACACCCGTATGGTTGCGCGCGAACTGCGCGATGGACTCGTCGACTCCCTCATCGAGGAGGAAGCGGTAGCCGAGCAATCCGTGCAGGATGTAGCGGGGACCGTCGAATGTCAGAGGCCCACCGTCGGACCCGTCGCCTTTCAGCACCCGATAGGTGCCGATGTCGTGAAGAAGGGCGCCGATAACCGTCAGGTTCTCGTCAAGCAGACGCGCGGGCGCAGTTCCCCCCGTCACGCCGTCACCCGTCACACCATTCTCCGCCGCAGAAGTGGTCATCGACGGCGTGGCCGCAGCCGCACGATCGCCGCCACGGCCACACCCGAGACCTGTCCCGTCGGCGGACGCGCCGTCGAGGAACACGCCCCGCTCACCAGTCCCCTCGACACCCTGCCCGGGGGAAGGGACGGGGCGATGTTCCGTGAACAGGCGGTTCTGATGACGAACGAGTTCGCCGGCTATGGTCGCCACTATCACGCAGTGGGTGTGGATGAGATCATAGGCTGCGGCGGACGGGGATATTTTTCTATGCAGCGCATCAACCTGCGCAAGCGTGGGTATGTAACCGGTCATGGTCACCATTGTATGAAGCCGCCGTCATATGCCTCGTCCCGTCGGCTCCGAACGGATCCCGGCGGCGATCCCCTCCGGGACGGCACGCCCGTCGCTGCCGCTAGGAACGGCGGCGACGCACCGCCCATAGCGCGATGCCGCCCGCCCCGACGAGCGCCACCGAGACCGCCAGAAGCATCAGCGCGCCGCTGCCGGTCTCGGCCAGAGGCGTCCTGGGCGCCGAGGCTGCCGCTGGAGCCGGAGACGCAGAAGGCTCCCCGTTCGTGTTGTTCGTGTTGTTCGCACCGCCCGCGCCATTCGCGGAGCCCTCACGCACCACGGAGGCCTCGCTCTGCCCCGGCTCGACCTTCACAACCCTGCTCGCGTCGGAGCTGAGCGTGACTTTCGCACTGTACGCCTTGGCGAGGTTCAGCCGCTGATAGCCTTGGGAGGTGTCATCCAGCGGGTAGCCGGAATCGATCTCGCTTGCCGCGAGAACCTGCGTGCGCTCAGCGTCGGTGAGCGTCGGGAAGGCCGTGAGCAGAAGGTTCTGCGCCCCCTCGGGAACGACAGGGGCCAGGCCGGCCTGCCGGGAGTCCTGGCTGAACCCATAGCTCAGGCGGGCCGTGTATGCGGCGATCGCCGACTGTCTGTCCGTGACGGGCCGGATGGACACCGCGTCGGTAAACGAATTCGTGTAGCCCTTGTCGGCGTTGGCCCCCAGCCTGCTCACGCATGATTGCACGGTATCGAAGTCATTGTCCTGCTTCACGGTGTTGCCGTTGTCCACGCATTGGCGTGCCATGTACGCCTGAAGCTCGTCGTATGCGGGCATCAGCTTGTCGGATCGGAACGCGGCGTCCGACCAGCGTGCGGTGTCGGCGGCCTCTCCGTCGATTCGCCCGCCCATGATGTCGAGCGAATAGTGGACCCCGAGCACGATTCGGTTGTTTCCCGCCTCCGATCCGCGCGTCACGATCTCGGTCCCCAGCTGGGGCAGCAGGGTGGCCAGACCGACGGCTCCGGAATAGGCGTATGTCGTGTGTCCGGAGGGGAAGGAACCCGAGGTCAGCATCGCATCATAGGAGGGATTGTGGGTGATTGCGTTGTCGTCGGTCCAGACAGGCGCTTTCGCAATGGGGAGGGTCGTGCTCAGACCGGCGGCCGGATATCCGGCATCGGTGCGATCGACATACGGCCGGGGGTGGTTGAAGGTGATCTTGGCCGTGGTGGTGCTCAGATAGTCCGCGAGCAGGGAATCGCCCCAGCCCGTGCCGGGATCCGTGCGGGTGAGCAGCTCCGCGGTTTTCGGCAGAGAGCCGTTCCTCAGTCCCTGTGAGAAGTACCCGCCGAGCACAGGGCCCAGCGCATCGGGCAGGGTTTCGCTCATCTTGTAGTCGGAATCGACCAGCGCTCTCTTCTGCTGGGCGGTAGGCGTCCTTCCGTCGCCACCTGCGGCCCCCGCCTGGTTGATCGCCAGGGTGGATTCGTCATTGTGCCGCAGAACATCCGCGTTCGCCACGGTTCCCCGGCCGAAGGTGCTCGGATTCTTCAAATCGTAAGTGGCTCCGGGTCGGTAGAATCGGGTGAAGCCGTCAAGCAATGCAACCAGGTCGGGCTGGTGGGTGTCGGAATAGTATCCTCCGGAGACGGCCGCCTGCGCCGTTGCCCCCGTGAGCAGAATCGCCGCCGCGGCACCGAACGCCGCCGACATCCGCAGAAGCCGACGGGGCCGACGCAGCCCGGGCTGATGATTGTTGTACTTCATATCCCCTCGTTCCTTGTCATGTGCTCTCATCATGGCCGCGGACATGTCAGGCGAACCGCGCTGCAAGGCGAATCCCCGTTCTGCCCTTGGCACTATTCGTTCTACGGCACCCATCCAGGCGACGCGCAGAAATACAGGGACTGGTCACCCTCACGTCATGGAGAATTCATCCGGGGCGCGCATGCCCCCCGCACACAGACCTCCCATGATGATATGGCGGCTTCTGCCCCAGGTATCTTATAGGCGCGTACCGGCTTCCGCCTGCCTCTACAGGGATTGCAGGCGACACTGCCCTGTGCGGTTCGACGCCACCAGCATCTGGTCGTTGCGCAGATCGGTCCACCCCTGATCGCGCGTCTGGGAGAAGCCGCTGCTTGCGGCGACGACGCCGATGGGGGATCCCCCGTGCCCGAGAATGGGCCTGTAGCGCAGTGCGCGGTAGTCGCCGACCTGCGCGCCGCGCCCATATCTCTCATAGATGTCGACGATGCGCGGCGACGTGCGTTCCCGTCCCGACGCACGCAGCACGATGAGTTCATCATCGCTTTGCACCATGCAGTTGTAGCTGGACGCGGGGTACGTCCGGCGCAGCTGCCGCACGGCCTGGGCCACGCAACGGTCAAGGGGGAACCCGAACCCCACGTATTCGAGGATCACGGCGAAGAACACCGCCGAATCGCTGCGCCCGCCGGTGGAGGACACCACCGCGCCATCCACGGGATACTCGCGATTGGTGACGATGTTGCGATGGTGATCGTCGGAGATGTCCCCGTTGTGGACGAAGCTCAGTCCGTGCGCGAAAAACGGCTGCTGGTTCTCCATGATCAGCGGGAGGTGGGAGCTCGCCAGGCGAAGATGCCATAGCGCGCCGCGCGCCGGCTCCCCAGCCAGCTGGTCGAACAAGGGATCGTGCCGAGCGGCGAGGGTCGTCTTGTAGAGCTTCGTGTCGGTTTCCGGGGTGGGGGCACCGCCGTCGTCACAATCGGCGGGCTGCACGGGAGCGCTGAGCAGGGCCGTTCCCCAACCGTCGTTGTGGATTTCGCTCAGATTGCGGTAATCGTCGACTGCCCGGCCTCCCAGAACCGCACCCAGGCTTAGGTTGCATCCGGCCGTCGCATATCCCAGTAATCTGCACATAGTCGTTTACTGTACAGCCCCCGGATTGCAGCGGCTCGCCGTACGCCATACCCAAAGGTTATAGCGCGCGTCGAGCCGCTGCTCGGGCTGCCTGCGCGATGGCCCAGACAGACTACGGGCTAGTTCGATCCCGACCCTCGATCGTGCTCCGCCGCCGCCTTGGCGATGTCGTCCTTCCTGAGCACGACCGTGCTTTCCCCATCCGCGGGGGTTGTTCTTCGGGAAAGCCCGGTTCCGGAAGGCTGCCGCCGATCCGCGTTTCGTCCACGCATCTTGGCGCCCCCGCGAGGCCGGGAGTCATGGGATTCGACCTCACGGGGCCGGATCGGCTCGCGCCTGAGCCGGGGCGGGCGTCTCGTGGAGAGGAACAGGGGCTGCACCTCAAGCAGGGGGTTGTAGGGGGCGAGCCCGAACCACTTGACCGGGGACCCGGCCATGTGCCGGATGGCGTATTTCATCTGCAGAGACAGGGCGTCGCGCGCCGAGATGTTGGATTCGGGCATCAGCGCCTTGTGAATCAGCACATAGCGGATGGTGCCTATTCCCGGATCGGCATCCACCTTGGGGTACGCGGACTTCTGCTGCGGAAGCTCCCCGCACTTGGACAGGTCATGCATGATCTGGTGGATGTAGGCCGGTATGGACTGCGAGACCTTGAACCCCAGCCTCATACGCACGCGGAAGATGTAGTCCGTGCCGAAGTCCTCGACCGAGTACTCACGTGTGAAGGGCTCATCGGTGGTCTGCACCGATACGGCCCACCACGCGCGGGCGCGCTTGGGATGGTCGGCGAAGATCGAGAAGAAGATGTCGGTGTCCAGCCGCTTCATTTCCGCATCCGAGGTGAGGTACACGATGTTGTCCGCGAAATAGGGAATGCGGAAGTCACTGTGGAGCTTGTCCAGGGCCGGGAGGAAGTCGCGCGGGTTCATATGCCTGCGCTGCGACCTTTCGATTCTCGTTCCATCGTCCCATGTGACCATCACCAGCAGGATCACGATCGTCAGCAGCATCGTGAACCAGCCTCCGTGAAGGAACTTGGCCATGGAGGCCACGAAGAACAGCGTCTGGATGCACAGGAACACGGCCGCGAATACGATGGCCAGCAGCTTTCTGTGGTTGTACCACATGTACACGCTCAGCAGAATGGTGGTGGCGATCATGGTGATGGTCAGGGCGAGACCGTATGCGGCGGAGATATGTTCCGAATCCCGGAACAGCGCAAGAACCGAAAGCGTCGCGACGCACAGCACGACATTGACGGTCGGGATGTAAAGCTGGCCGCGGGTTCTTGCGGGGTAGCGCACCTGGAGATGGGGCATCCAGTTCAGCCCCGTGGCCTCGGACACCATGGTATAGGCGCCGGTGATCAGGGCCTGCGAGGCAATGATGCCCGCGGTCACCGACAGGAGGACCGCAAGATAGCGAACATTGGGGCCCATCATCTGGAAGAAGGGGTTGATGCCGTCCACGTTGGCGAGGGCCGCGTTGTGCTGGTTGCGCAGCATCCACGCGCCCTGACCGAAGTAGTTGAACACGAGGGCCACCTTGATGAAGGGCCACGTGAAATAGATGTTTCCGCGACCGACATGCCCCATGTCCGAGTACAGGGCCTCGGCTCCGGTGGTCGACAGGAACACGGTGCCCATAAGCGCCAGCCCGGCGGCGTTGTGGGGGCTGACGAGGAATCGGATTCCGTACACGGGATTCAGGGCGGCGAAAACACTCCAATCATTATTGAGGTTGACGACGCCGACGACGGCCAGGAAGGCGAACCATACCATGACGACGCTTCCGAACACCTTGCCGATGCTTTCCGTGCCGCGCGACTGCACGGAGAACAGGACGACGATGATCACGACCGTGATCATCAGCGAAAGGTTCCCGTTCGCCTTGAAGGCGGGCTCGAACAGCGGGATGCTTTTAAGGCCCTCCACGGCCGAGGAGATGGACACCGCGGGGGTGAGCACCGAATCGGCGAGGAAGGTGGCTCCGCCGATCATCGCGGGGATCACCAGCCATCCGCCATAGCGTCTGATAAGCGAAAAAAGGGCGAATATGCCGCCCTCGCCCTTGTTGTCGATGCGCATGGCGACCAGCACGTATTTCACGGTCGTGATGAGGGTGATCGACCAGAACACGAGGGAAAGCATTCCCAGCACCGCCTGGCGGTCGGTGTTCGCCAGGCCGCCCTGGCCGGAAAGAAAGGTCTGGGCCGTATACAGGGGGGATGTTCCGATGTCCCCGTAGACCACGCCCAGTGCGACGACGGCCATGGAGAAGGTGACCTTGTTGGGGCCGGACTGCACACGCTGCCAGAAGCGCCCGAGGGGACCCCTGGAAGCGGTCTTCGCAAGTTTTTCGGCTTCCTCCTGCTCCTCGGCGTGCTGTTTCGCGAGTTCCTCGCGTTCCTCTTTCGTCAGCGTGCGGCGGGACACCTTGGGGGCATTGGTGAATGTGTCCGCCTTCAGCAGGGCCTCCTCGGCCTTGTTCGCGTTCATGGCGTTGCTACCGGATCTATTCCTTTGCCTGTTGTTATGCGATGATTCATTTTGACGTGACTGCGCCATAACGTATCCTCCATCGGCGCGGATTCTCTCCTGCGCGTATGCAAACCGTCAGGAATAATGGTTGCTCGCTAACAACTCCTTAACGGACTCAGCGGCAAGTCTATACGCAACCCCGTAGATATACCAACTTTTCAATCATGGTAAAGCATCGAACCGTGCACAAACGGCGCAAACAACCAATTACGGCTTCGGGTCACGCTTCGGTGCCGCCCTCCGGGGCACCATGCCCGGGGGCAGGTGCGCACCGGGCCATCCCACGTGTCAGAAGGCCAGCGAACGGGTGTAGGACCCGACCTCCGGCGTGACGGGAAGCATGCTGCCGTCATCGGCATAGCGCAGTGGGGCGAACACGACCTCGCGATGGCATCCGTCCCCTCCGCCCCACCGACCGTGCGCGTTGTAGGCAAAGCGGTGGTACGCCATGATCCACTCGTCCGTGCCGGGGATGTTCACGATGCTGTGATGGCCCGTGGCAAACAGGTGACGGGCTTCGTCCTGGCGCACCAGCGTGCGCGGCTCACTCCACGGTCCCGCCAGGGAGTCACCCATGGCGTATTTCACGCAGTATCGCGGGTCGCGCGCGTCGTTTTCCGACCAGGACGCGTAATACACGCCCCTGCGCCTGTGCAGCCATATGGCCTCGCGGAAATTCCCAGGCACCCAGGAGATCACATGGTCGTGGTCGAAATCGAGGCAGTCGTCCGTATAGGGGGCAAGGCAGGCGCGTCCATTGCCCCACAGGAAATAGCGGGTCCCATCGTCATCGACGAAAGTGCTCGGATCGATGGTGTGGCAATGATACTCGCCCCTGCGCACCATCGGATGGCCCATGGCGCGGAAAGGACCATAGGGCGTGTCGCTGGCGGCGGCGCCTATCTCGGAGCCGGCGACGAAGGTGAGGACGTACCTTCCGGCCCGCGTTCTCACTATGGACGGGGCCCATGCGCCATCATCGCCGTTCCACCAGGGCACATCGCGCAAATCCAATGCGGGGTGCCGTTCCCATGTGGCCAGATCGTCGGAGACGTACACGCTGAACACGGTCGTCCCCCAGTCGTCGACGCCGTCATCGGTGCAGTAGAGGAAATACCGCCCGTCAAAGATCGCCAGATTGGGGTCCGCGCAGTAGCGGTGCAGTGGATTCGTCTCCAGTACGGCATCGTTGACCCGGTGAGGAAGCCGGTTCTGCCCGGGCCGGGGGCCTGCGGACGGTTGGTTGGCAGTGGTCATGGTTCAGGATCCTTCGCTGTACGTAGGTGTGCCATGGACGAAGCCTGTAGCAACGGTGCATACGGCCCCGGCGGACATGGCGGGGATGCACGGCATCCCCACGACACGAATGCTAGCCGCGGGCATGTCCCGGCCCTGTTCAGCAAGGGCGGGGCGCCGATCGAGCACGTCATAAACCCCGCGGTGCGCGAGCGCATGGACCGTCATGCCCTCCGACGACCACGCCCAATCCGCGCAGCGGAGCCGGACGCCACGCTAGATTCCATACACCGTGCGCACGGTGCGCCGCGTGGCCCGAGCAACCGTCTCGAGGGGCTCATCCAGCGACTCGGCGAGCGCCGCCAGCGTATAGGGGATCATATATGGGGCGTTCGGACGTCCACGATATGGCATGGGCGTGAGATAGGGGGCGTCCGTTTCGACCATGATGTGGTCCAGACCCACGATTCGTGCCGACTCGCGAATCTCATCGTTGCCCTTGTAGCTCACCGTTCCCGAGAAGCTCAGATACCAACCCCGCTCGCGCGCCAGTCTCGCCATCTCGACTCCCCCGGAATAGCTGTGAAACACGGTCCTCTCCGGGCTTCCGTCCGCAAGAAGCGTGTCGATGACCTCTCGATGCGAATCGCGGTCGTGGATCTGCATGGGGAGGTTCAGCTCCTTGGCCAGGGCGATGTGGGCCCTGAACGCCTCTCGCTGTATGCCCTTCGCGCTGTCGCCGGTGCGGAACAGGTCCATCCCGGTCTCCCCTATCGCGACCACTTCGCTGGGGTGCTCTCGGCACAGACGGTTCACCTGGGCCAGGGCGTCCTCGAACGTCACATCGTGATAGGGCTTGTACTGCACCGCAAGTCCGTCAGGGCCCGGGGAGCCTCGGTGCCCGTGGAGCACCGCCTCGTTGGGGTGGATGGCCAGAGCGGCGTGCACATATCCGGGGTGGTCAAGGGCCATCTGCACCGCCGTCTGAAGATGCGGCAACTCGCAGCCCACGTCGATGATGCCTTCGATCCCCACGTCTCTCGCCTGGCCGAGCAGCTGGTCGACGTCGTAGACAGGAACCTCCGGCTGGCCCTTGCCCTGGGCCTGACGGTTCATTTCGCTGGAAAACGGGACGACCGAGGCCACATGGGTGTGGTCGTCTATGGTCCAGGACCCCTGCGGCAGCGGGGCGGGCGCCGGCGCCCAGCTGCGATTGCGGTGATGTCTGCTCATGCCTTCCAGTCTAGGGCGCTCCCCCGCCCGGATGCGCCGGCCGGAACCCCACCGGTGTTCCAGCATTTCTCGTATGGCACTCCGGTGAGCCGCTCGACGGTCCTCTTCGTGTCCGGGTCCACATCCGCCTTGCTTCCCCCGCTGCGCAGCCGAGCGATCTCCGCCAGGATCTGCCGATCCGTACGCCGGTCCAGTGTCAGGTGGGCGGAAATGACCCAGCATATGATCATGGACACGGCGAACCAGCCGAGAAGCACCGATCCCACGCCTATCGTCGCCGACACCGGCTGCGTCGCGCGCGTGGCATCGAATCCGGTCGCCCCGAGTATGGCCCCCACGCACATCACGGCGATTCCCGAGCCGAGTTGGCGGAAGAAGGCCTGGACTCCCGAAAAGGTCGCGGAACGATAGCGGGTCGTGACCATCTCGTCGACATCGGCTATGAACGGGAAAACAGCCCAGGGGAGGAATCCACACAGTGATTTGAAGGAGAAGAACACGACGGCGCCGACCACCGCGAACACGGTCCACCATCCACGCGGCATGCGGTCTGCCGCCATCCACGCACCGAAAAGGAGGGCAAGCCCCGACAGACATCCCATGAAATTGAGCGCGTACAGGCGTTTCGGACCGATTTGCGTGAACAGCCACCCGAACAGCGGCATCAGCGGCAGGGAAATAGCCGAGCAGCCCAGCAGAAGGGATGCGAATGCGGCGGTGCGGTTCCAGTCGTAGATGACGTAGAACACGAAGGTCTGGCCGAACACATCCATGGATATCTGGACCAGCAGGTATATCGCCAGATGCTTGCGGAACACGTCTATGCGAAGAGTGCTCGCATATTGGCGGAAAACGGAGACCAGACGACGGATCCAGACGACGGGACCGGCATGCCGACGCTTCGACCGCCGATCCTCGTTTGAACCGAAACCCGCCTGGGAGGGGGTGAGCTCCCATGTGCTGTGCCAGGCGATGAGGACCGCAATCGAAAAGAGAACCGTCGTGGTGATGCCGAACAGCTCATAGGCGAGCGGCCGGCTTTCGCCGAACACGGAGAGCAGAGCGCTGCAGGCCAGCGGGAGCACGGTGCTTGATGCCGTCGAGATGAACAGCCGCGTCGTCGAGAGTCTGGTGCGGCCGTTGAAGTCCTGGGTCATCTCCCCGGGCAGCGGGTTGTATGACGTCTGGAACAGCTGGGCGAGAGTCACCCACACGATGAACGCGGCACCATAGAGGGCGAAGGGGCGATGGGGAAGCCAGAGCACGACCCCGGTCAGTATCAGTGGGGAAAGGATGAGGAGCATCGGGCGCCGACGCCCGAAACGCCGACCGAAACGGCATCGATACAGGTTGTCGGACAGGATGCCGAACACCAGGGCGGCGAAAGCGCTGAGAATGGTTCCGACGCCGATAAGCCCCTGGGCGGCGCTGATTCCCATCCCGCCGAAGCGCGTCCAGAACAGGGACATGTACGTGGCCACCATGACCAGCTGCCCGCCTCCGTAGAAGTCCCCTACGCCGAAGCCGACGGCCTCCTTCAGACCTATCGTGCGGATCTTCGGCGAATTCACGGCGCTGCGTAGCGCCGTGGCGTGCTCTGGTTCATTGATGTTCTTCATCGGCGTTCTTTTCTGGTTTCTCCGTCCATTCGCCATCGCGTTGTGGCGAAGCCGCCTTCCGCGCATCCCACGTCGGATCGCTCCGGCCAGCACCACTTATGTAACGTTACATCCATGCAGCTACGAAACCCGCTTGCCCCGACAATTCAAGAAACCCATTGTTTCCGCGAGATTTGCCGAAATTCAAAGGAAAAGAACAAAACGCCGCCCCGAATTCCGGAGGAAGAACTGACCACAGCCATGTGTAGCGTTACATGTGCTAATGGATGTGTGCAGGAAGCCGAGAAGATCAAGGACGGGAACATGAGCGCAGAATCGCCCACGATCAAGGACGTGGCGGCGGCCGCGGGCGTGGGGGCGATGACCGTCTCCAACACGCTGCGGGGAAAGCCCGGGGTGAGGGCGGAGACCCGGGAGAAGGTTCTGGCCGCAGCCCGACGGCTCAACTACGAGCCCAACGTTTCCGCCAGCATGCTTAAGTCGGGCCGAAGCGGCATCATCCACATTGTCGTCAACGAATTCGACGCACCCTTCTATTCCAAGCTCGTGGAGACCCTGTCCACATCCATCACCGAGCATGGTCTCGTTCCCTTTCCCGAACAGACCCGCTATTCGCCGGTCGCCGCGGAGCGGGTTCTCGCCAGCCCGCCGCTGGGACGGCGTCTTTTCGACGGCGAGATACTCAGCGCGGAGGGCATCGAGGCGGGGCCGCGACTTCGCGAGCTCACCACGGGAAGGCCCGCGGTGCTCATCAACGCGTGCGAACGTGAGCCAACCATGGATTCGGTCGATCTGCCGAACGAATCGGGAAGCGGCGCCGCCATACGTCACCTCGTCGGACGCGGATGCCGCTCGATCGCGCTGGTCGGCCGCACCTCCACAAGCGGGGACACGGACGACGCGCACCGACTGCGCATGGCCGCGGCCCGCGACGCGCTTGCGGCCTGCGGCCTGCCCCACGCGGAATCGGTCATGTTCGACGCTCTGGAGCAGAATGCCGGAATCATCGCGGGAAGGGCCATAGCCGACTCGCCGACGGACTTCGACGGCGCCTGGTGCACCGACGACGCGGCCGCGCTTGGCGTGATTCGCGGGCTGGCCGACCGGGGGCTTCACGTTCCGGACGACATCAGGGTGATCGGCTACGACGGCGTCAGCGCCGGAGCATACTCGGTCCCCTCCCTGAGCACCATCGCGCCCGACATGACCCAGCTGGCGCAGATCGCACTGGACATGCTCATGCGCAGACTCGAGAATCCACACGAGCATTACACCCCGAGCGTGGCGACCGTGGGCTTCACGCTTCTGGAGCGTGAATCGACCTCGTAAGCGGTCGGATGCGCATGCCCGGCACATTCATGCGCATGTCGGAATCCCTCTACAACCACGATCAATCAGGAGAACATCTCATGTCATCATCCGAACTCGCAGCACACCCACAGCCGCAGACCGACGCCTACCTCTTCGTCCACTTCACCGGACAGGAGCAGAACGACAAGGACGAACAGCTGTATTTCGCCCTCAGCCATGACGGCGTGCATTGGGACGATCTGCGCCCGGCGGGCGATCCGGCCCTTGTGTGGAAGGGAGGGGAGGGCGGGGTGCGCGACCCCTACATCGTGCGCACCCCCCAGGGCGGGTTCCATATCATAGCCACGGATCTGAGCATTTTCCACCGCGGGGGATGGCAGAGCGGAAACGCCGCCGTGAACGGGAGCACGGGCCTGGTGATCTGGGATTCGGCCGATCTGGCGCACTGGGGCGAGCCGCGTCTGGTGGACGTCGCCTCGCCCATCCCGGGGGCGGGGATGGCGTGGGCCCCCGAGGCCTGCTGGGATCCCGACCGGGACCAATGGATCGTGTTCTGGGCCACGGCAGCGAACTCGCCCATGCCGGGGAGTCCGCTGTCGAACGAGTTGGGACAGACGACCAACATGTACTATGCGACGACCACCGACTTCGTGACATTCTCGCAGCCCGTCAAATGGATCGACCGCAGCAACGAGGTCATCGACTCGACCATGCTGCGCGACGATGACGGCTGGTGGTACCGGGTGTCGAAGGACAGCGAGATCACCATCGAAAAAACCAGAAACCCCTATGCCAGCTCGCATGAGACGCTGAGAACCGACGATCCGCAGGCATGGTCCTACGTAGGCACGCTCAGCGACATCCTCGGCAACGGACGCTACTCCTGGCACTATCTCGAAGGCCCCGAACTCTTCGTCTACAACGACCGGGATGTCCGCACCCTGCGAGGGCGGTCGATGCGCTACGGCCTCATGTGCGATCAGTTCGCGGAGTCGAAGGGTTACCTGTCGTTTCGCAGCTGCGACCTGGGCAGCAGAAACCCGGACGACTGGAGCGTAGCCGACGACATCGATTTCGGTCCGCTCAAGAAGAGGCACGGCGCGATCCTTCCGATCACGCAAGCACAATACGCGGCCATGGAGTCGGCCTTCCGGGCCTAGGCAGGTGCCGGTCGGCGGGGTCCGCCGACCGGCACCCGGACCGAAGCCGGCACCACCCCATGCCACGGTTCGGTCGGTTCGGCCAACCCCTCCGGCCGAACCGGATCCGGCACCCGGACCGATTCGCGCCTTACTGGTCGACGCGGATCATCGCGTACTGCGACTCATACAGCCGGAAGTAGGCGCCCTTGCGGGCCAGAAGCTCCTGATGGGATCCGTGCTCGACTATCTCGCCGTGGTCGATGTAGAAGATCTGGTCCGCATTCTCGATGGTGGACAGTCTGTGCGCGATGATGAACGAGGTTCGCCCCTTGAGCAGGTGGGCGAGTCCGGCCTGCAGCGCCTCCTCGGTGCGGGTATCGATGTTGCTGGTGGCCTCGTCGAGAATCAGGATGCGCGGATCGGCCAGAAGCACCCGGGAGAAGGCGATAAGCTGGCGCTGGCCGGCGGACAGCGTGGACCCGCGTTCCTCGACCACGGTGTCGTAGCCGTCGGGAAGCTCCATGATGAATTCGTGCGCGTGCACGGCGCGCGCGGCCGCCTCGATCTCCTCGTCGGTGGCGTCGAGCTTGCCGTAGCGGATGTTGTCGCGCACGTTCCCGGAGAAGATGAACGTGTCCTGAAGCATCACGCCCATCTGGCGGCGCAGCGATTCCAGCGTCACATCGCGCACGTCGTACCCGTCGATCGTCACCGACCCCTCCGAGACGTCGTAGAAGCGGGAGAGAAGATTGATGATCGTCGTCTTCCCCGCCCCCGTGGGGCCGACCAGGGCCACGGTTCTTCCCGGATCGATGTGGAAGTCGACGAGGTTGAGGATGTTGCGTCCCTCCGGCTCATAGCGGAACACCACATCGTTGAAGTCGACCGCCCCGCGGATGGTGGGAAGCTCGGCCGCCCCCGGCTTGTTCTCGATCTCGGGCTTCACGTCGAGCGTTTCGAAGATGCGCTCAAGGTAGGCGGAGCAGGTGATGAGCTGGTTGTAGAAGTTGCCGATGTTGATGACGGGGTTCCAGAAGTTGTTCGCATACCCGACGAACGCGATCAGCACGCCGGTGGTCACGTTCACGCCGGCGAACCCGACGATGCCCACATAGTAGATGAATGCGATGGTCATGGTCGAGATGGTCTGCACGCCCGGCCACATGAGGAACTGGATGTGAACCGCCTTCATCCACGCGCTGCGCACCTCGCCCTGCTGCTCCTGGAAGGTGTCGAACTGCGTGCGCTCCTGCGCGAACGTCTGGGTCGTCTTCACGCCCGCGATGGACTCGTGGATGTAGGCGTTGAGGTTGCTCTGCTTGTTCGACAGCTTCTGGAACGCACGGCGCTGGAAGACCTGGAGCACCCGGACCCACACGATCAATGCGGGGAACAGGGCCAGACTCCACAGGGCCAGCCGGAAGTCGATGGCGAACATGACAACCAGGGTGATGATGAACGTGAAGATGTCCGAGATCACGTTGATGAGTCCCGACGACAGCGTGTCGGACAGGGTGTTCACGTAGTTGACCACGCGGATGAGGATCTTCCCGTGCGGCCGTGAGTCGAAGTAGCTGAACGGAAGGGTCTGCAGATGCGTGAAGATGTCGCGGCGCATGTCCTTGAGCATGAGCTGGCCGACGCTGGTGATCGCCACCGTCCGATAGCGCAGGCACAGTTCGAACACGACGATCATGACGGCGAGCGAGCCCGCCAGAACGCCAAGCTGGCCGAGGTCCTTGCGGGGGATGGAGCTGTCGATCATGATCTTCGTGAGATAGGGAACCGCCACCACGATGCAGCTCATGAAGATGACGACCGCAAGGATGCGGGCCACCTGCGATTTATACGGCTTGAGGTATGCGCCGACACGCACGATGTCGTGCATGTTGATCTGCTCGTCAAGCTCTTCGTCTTCACGGTACGTATTACGTTGTGCCATAGAAATGTCCTTCGAGGATGCCTATTCGCTGAAACCCTGTGCCTGGCCGGATTGCAGTCCGAGCTGCTTGCGGTATATCTCCCAGTACCGGCCGTGGGCGCCGACCAGGTCCTCATGGCTTCCGCGCTCGATGATCCTCCCGTGCTCCAGGACGAGGATCAGATCCGCGTCCTTGATCGAGGAGATGCGGTGGGCGATGGTGATGATGGTCTTCGCGGTGTCGAGATCACGCAGGTGCTTCTGGATCTGCGCCTCGGTCTCCATATCCACCGCGGAGGTGGTGTCGTCCATGATCAGAATCGCGGGATCGTCGGCGAGGGCGCGGGCCAGGCTCAGACGCTGCTTCTGCCCGCCGGAGAGACCGACCCCCCGCTCCCCGACCACGGTGTCATAGCCCTGCGGCATCGAGGTGATGAATCCGTCCGCCCCGGCGATAGCCGCCATGCGACGGATATAGTGGGAGTCCTGGCGCTCGCCCGCGCCGAATCCGATGTTGCCGCCGATGGTGTCGGAGAACAGGAACGTGTCCTGGGCCACGATGCACACCTGGCTGCGCAATGTCGACAGCGGCCAGTCGCGGGCGTCGATCCCGTCGATGAGCACATGCCCGATGGTCGGATCGTAGAACCGGGAGATGAGGCTGACCAGCGTCGACTTGCCGGCACCGGTCTCGCCGAGGATGCCCAGCTTCGCTCCCGCGGGAATGAAGAAATCGATGTCCTTGAGGATGGGCGTCGCCGGATCGTCCGGGAAGGCGAAGCTCACGTGGTCGAAGCGTATCTCGCCGCTCATGCGTTCCGGGGTCGCGGCATGGCTTGCGCCCAGTTTCTTTTGGATGGCCACGGCCTGCTTGACGCCCTGGCGGGCATCGGGCTTTTCGGCGATGCGCGAGCGGGAGGTGAGGAGCTTGCGGATTTTTATGCAGCTGGCATTGAACCTCTGCCAGTCGTTGATCAGCCACCCGGACTGGCGCACCGGGCCGTCGATCATCCACAGGAAGCTGTTGAAGCTCACCAGATTGCCCAGCGTCATGTTTCCCTTGATGACGAGGAAGCCTCCGAAGCCCAGGGTGATGAGCTCCAGCGAAAAGCCCAGACCATCAAGCCATGGCATGTACTTGCGGCTGTTATACGCGAGTTCCATGTTGCGCTGTTTGTAGTCCTCGTTGTGCTCGTCGAATTTCCGGGTTTCGAACGGCTCCCGGACGAAGGCCTTCACGACCCGGTTGCCCTCGATGTTCTCCTCGACCATGGAATTGAGACTCGCCAGGGAATTGCGTATGGCGAAGAATATGGGATGCGCATGCTTGGCCAGCTGGCGCGTGAGCAGGAACAGGAACGGGGTCACGCATGCCAGGGCGAGCGCGAGGCGCCAGTCGATGGCGGTCATCACGCACAGCGCCCCGATGAACATCACGACGCAGTCCGCCACCTGATAGGTGACCCAGCTGAGGAAATGCCGGATCGCATCGGTGTCGGAGGTCATGCGGCTCATGATGTCGCCGGTTCTGGTGTGGTTGAAGTAGGTGAAGTCAAGTTCGTGGAGCCGCTCGTACTCGTCGGAGACGAGACGGTAGACGGAGTTCTGCCCGAAGCGCTCCATCCACATCTGGTACCCGTAGCGCGCGCCGACGCGGACGAGCGTCACCACGATCATCATGACGCATAGCCGGGTGAGCTGATCGAGGTGCCCCTTGGTGATCACCTGGTCGACTATCGTTCCCGCGAGCAGCGGCATGATCATCGCCATCACGTTGTTGATGGCGAACAGAACCACCGAAGCCGCCACCCTGGGCAGGTCCGGCTTGCAGTATGGCAGTATCCACCTGAGGTTTCCCGCCTGTTGGTTGCGGGTTGGATCGACATACATGTGAGGAAATCCTCGCATTCCCTTGATAATTGTTTGCTTGTGTTCTCTTCTTATGCACGCGGCCGTTCGCTGCCGCCACGATTCACGCCCGACGCTCCCTCGCATCAATCTTCTCGTTGATCAACAGTCGTCGTATTCGCAAACGTCGTTCATTCTATGCGGGCGATTGTTAAATGCAACCTTGGAAAACCCGGCGTGTTGGCCTCCGCCCGGCGTGTTAGTCGGGCAATGTCGCGGCCTGCGTCGTTCCACATCGTCCCTCCCTGCCGTCGCCGTTTCGCGGCGGGCATACCAACGGTCCAAAACGTCATGCGCCCATCGTATGAGCTTCGGAGCCGGTCGCGTTCCCGCCTGATTTCCACAGGTCATGGTAGAGGTTCAAGCGCACATGAACGCACATGGGCCGACGCGCCGGCATGGCGCACAGCGGACGCGATCGCGGTGGCGGCCGTCTCGCCGGCCCCGGCGGGAGAAAGCCTACTCGGCGCCGATCATCCGAGAGATCCCCCTGCGCGCCTTGAGCCCCGCCGCCCGCAGGCCCCAGCGGGCGCGATCATATCCCCGCCGACGCAGCATGGATCGGATGAGCTTGTCGCCTTCACTCAGAACGAGCACGGAGGCGCCGATCAGCCAGCAGACCACCCATTGGCCGCCCGACAGGCCGATCATGCCCAGGACGTGGGCCGTTGCGGGAACGTACATCGCCGCGGCGTGCACTATCAGGGCGACGACCGAGGCCACGAGAAGGAAGGGGTTGCGCAGGGGATTGACGCGAAGAACGCTGATCCGCTCGGATCTGGCCGACATCGCCATGAAGAAGTTGAACAGCACCAGCAGGGTCAGGGCCATGGTCCTGGCGACACCCTCCTCATAGCCATGGTCGAGCATGGTCCGGAACACGACGAGGATGCATAGGGCCATCCACGTTCCGCACACGGCGACCCTGCCCCACAGAACCGAGGAGAGCAGCCCCTCGGACGCCCTGCGCGGCGGCTGATCGAGCTCGTCGCCCTGCCCCGGTTCGAAGGCGAGCGCGACGTCCTGGACTCCGTTGGTCACGACATTGATCCATAGCATCTGCAGCGGCGTGAACAGAAGAGGCATCTCCGCGATGACGTTGACACCCACGGCGAGCATGGCGGCGACAGCTGTGGACAGGAGGAAGAAGGCGGATCCGCGAATCGCCTTGAACGTCACCCGCCCCTCCCGCACGGCCTGGGTGATGGTGACGAAATTGTCGTCGGTGAGGACGACGTCACTGGCCTCGCGAGCCACATCGGTGCCCGAGCGTCCCATGGAGATGCCGATGTCGGCGGCCTTCAAGGCCGGGGCGTCGTTGACGCCATCGCCCGTCACCGCGACCGTATGGCCCTCGTCCTCCAGCACCCTGACGATGCGCAGCTTGTCCTGCGGGGATACGCGAGCGGCTATGGACGTCCCCCTCAGCCTCGCCCTGAGCATGTCGTCGCCCATATTCAGCATCTCGCTGCCCGTGATGGGATCGTCCGTATTCTTCAGTCCGAGGCGATCGCCTATGGCCCGCGCGGTGAGCGGGTGGTCGCCGGTGATCATCTTCACCTCTATCCCCGCGCGCGAGCATTGCTCAATCGCCTCGCGCACATCCTTTCTCGGCGGATCGAGCATGCCCTCCATCCCCAGAAAGCACATGTCGGAGGCATCCGCGTAGTCGCGGGCGGAGGCGTCCCGCGGGAGATCACGCGAGGCCACGGCGATGACGCGCAGACCCCGCCCGGCCATGCTGCCATACGAACGGTGGATCGCCGCGGGGTCAAGCGTTCGGGGCTCCCCGCCTTCATCGGCCATCGAGGAGCACATATGCGCAACCGTGTCCGGGGCTCCCTTGACATACTGGGTAAGGGTGCCATCCGGATTGCGACGAACCGTCATGGAGTAGCGCAATTCGGGTTCATAGGGCACGTCAAGCACCACGGGGGCCGCGAGATCGTCGGCGACGACGGCATTCTTGTCGTCCGCGGCCCGGGCCATGGCGATGTCGACCGAGTCCCCGCTGTACTCCGTTGCACTTTCGGATTCGGCGCCGCCCCCGTGGCTCCGTCGCGCCTCATTGGTCAGGGCGCCGGCCTTCAGTATCGCGATCATCCTCGACCGGACCACCGTGGATGTATCATCCGGTCCGTCACAGCTTCGGGCCTCGCCGGAACCCACGGCATACATCTCGACGCTCATGCTGTTCTGCGTCAGGGTTCCCGTCTTGTCCGAGCCGATGACCGTGGTGGATCCCAGGGTCTCCACGGCGGGAAGGGTTCGTACGATGGCGTTGTGCCGGGCCATCCGCGACACTCCGAGAGCCATCGCCACCGTAAGCACTATGGGAAGGGCTTCGGGCATCGCGGCGACCGCGAGCGCCACGGAGGAAAGGAATGCGCCGGTCGGATCGGATTTGAGAACGGCCCCCGCGACGAAGACGAACACGGCCACGATAACCACCGCAACCGTTATGGCGCGCTCGGCACGGTGCATGATGCGCTCCAGGGGCGTCGGCGTGTTGGTGCCTATGACCAGTTCGTTGATCTCCCCGAGCTCCGTGTCCGATCCCGTGGCGACGACGACCCCACGGCCTCTGCCGCTGGTGACCATCGTTCCCGAGAACGCCATCGAGCCGCGGTCGCCCAGCGAGGCCGACTCCTCGACGCTCTCCGTGCCTTTGCCGGCATCCTCACTTTCACCGGTGAGCATCGATTCGTCGATGCGCAGATTGTTGACGTCGACAAGTCTCAGATCGGCGGGCACCCGGTCGCCGCTCTCGAGCAGGACGACGTCCCCGGGGACGATCCGTGATGTCGGCATCGTGCGGGCACGGCCCCCACGCACCACGGTGCTTGTCGGAGACGACAAGGATGACAGCGCGTCCACGGCCCTGCCCGCCTTGATCTCCTGATAGAAGCCGATAACGGCATTCACCAGCAGTACGACGAAGATGGCGGCCGCATCGACATAATGGTGCAATGCCATGGTGACCGCCCCGCACACGATAAGCACGGCGATCAGGGGACTGGCGAACTGCATGGCGAACTGCTTCCAGTACGGTGTCCTCGGCGGCTTGCCCAGAGAGTTCTCCCCAAACACCGTGAGCCGCCTATCGGCCTCCTCGCCCTCCAGGCCCCGGCGCCGCGTGCTCAACGCATCCATCGTCTCCTCGGCCGTAAGGCTGTGCCATGTTTCCTGCGGCTTGTCGCCGGTTGCTGTCGTGATTGGGGAGTTCATACTCAAGTCATGCCTTTCGCGTGGCTTCGGGTCGTTCCTGTCGTTCGCACCGTGCCCCTTGTGCACATCGCCCGGGGCGCACGGTCTTCTCATATGGGCAATCCTGGGTGCGTCGCCGGGTGCGGGGGGCCACCACGGTCGCATCGTTCAATGCGCGGGCAACCCCCATCCGCTTCACATGTCTGCAGCTCCAGGACGTGCATCCGCATCCTTTCCCACCCTAACAAACGTTTGTCCCCTCTGAGCGAACGGTCCCCGATCACCGCCTCCCCAACCCAACGCATCTCCCCGCTCATATGAGCTGCCCGGCCCGCATCCGCGCACGGCATGGGCACAGGCGTCCGGAGAGGGCGTCCGAAAAAAGAAAAACCCGGCGGAGGGAACCGCCGGGTGAGAGAAGAGAGAGAAGAAGGGTTCAGTTATGGGGTTCTGTAGGAACCTCGCCATCGGTATCAACCTCTGACATGTTCTATATAACCGCCCGATTCTTAGGGGAAGAATGTGTCTGTCTCAAAATTCCCTGTGAATTATGTAACCAGTGTGTGTGCAGCCGGCCTCCATGCCCACCCGGATGGCGCGAGGCCATGGCGGGGCGCACGTCCCGGTCAGCCCTCCTCGCCCTGCGACGCGGCCAGCTTCGCCTTCGCGCCCGCAAGCCTTTCGGCCTCCGCCGCCTTTCTCTGGGCGAGTTCGGAGGAGAAGCGCTCAAGCTCCTGCGTCACCGCCTCCTTCGGTATCTTTGCGAAGATGGGGCTTGGCTTCGGGACGGGCGTCCCCGACACCAGCGGCTCGCTCACCCACGGGTGGACCGTCTCCCCGAGTCTGTAGTCGCCGGTGATGATCGGATAGGTGAAATCAGGGTCATCCAGGTCGGACACCTCCTTGAGGTACGGAAGAGGCGAGAACACGCCCATGCCGCCCAAGGCCTCCCACACCTTCTGCGCCGAATGGGGCAGGAAGGGGGCAAGCAGGTGGTTGGCGTCGGAGACGGCCTGTGCAGCCACGTGGAGAACGGTGCCCAAACGGCGCGGCCCGTCCTTGATCTTCCAGGGCTCGGTCGCGGAGATGTATTTGTTGATGTCGCCCACGACGCGCATGGCCTCCGTCAGCGCGTTCTTCTGATGATGTCGCTCGATCAGTCCGCCCACGACATCGAAGGCCGCCGCGGTCTCCTCCAGGAGGGCGCGGTCCTCGTCGGTCATCCAGTCCTCGTCCAGCTCGGGGATGGATCCGAAGTCCTTGCTGATGAGATTCGCCACGCGGTTGACCAGATTGCCCCATGAAGCCGCGAGCTCCTCGTTGTTGTGGCGCACGAACTCGGCCCAGGTGAAGTCGGAGTCCGAGTTCTCCGGGCCCGCTATGGAGATGTAGTAGCGCACGGCGTCAACGGGATATCGGGCAAGGATGTCCTTGACGTAGATCACGATGCCGCGGGAGGAGCTGAACTTCTTGCCTTCCATGGTCATGAATTCGGAGGCGACAACCTGCTCGGGGAGATTCAGCGGCCCCAGGGCGCCGCTTTCCCCGCCCTTGGAACCCCGGCCATTGTAGGCGAGTATTTCGGAGGGCCATATCTGAGAGTGGAAGGTGATGTTGTCCTTGCCCATAAAGTAGTAGCCGGGCGTGTCCGGGTCGTTCCACCACGCACGCCACGCATCAGGATCGCCCTTGCGCCGCGCCCATTCTATGGATGCCGACAGGTAGCCGATCACCGCGTCGAACCACACGTAAAGCTTCTTGTTGGGGTTGTCGATCCAGCCGGGGACCGGAACGGGTATCCCCCAGTCGATGTCGCGGGTGATGGCCCGCGGCTTGACCTCCCTGAAAAGGCCCAGAGAGAAGTTGATGACGTTGGTCCGCCAGCCTTCGCGCGTCTTGAGCCAGGCGAGGTTCGCCTCGGCGAGGGCAGGAAGGTCGAGGAAGAAGTGCTCCGTCTCCTCGAACCGGGGGGTCTCCCCGTTGATCTTCGACACGGGGTTGATCAGCTCGTCGGGGTCGAGCTCGTTGCCGCAGTTGTCGCACTGGTCGCCCCGCGCACCCTCGGCGCCGCATATCGGGCAGGTCCCCTCGATGTAGCGGTCCGGAAGCGTCCTGCCGGTGGACGGGGAGATCGCGACCTTCTGCGTGCCCTTGTAGATGTATCCGTTCTTCAGACACTGCTTGAAAAGCTCCTGGACCACGTGCTCGTGGTTGACCGTCGTGGTTCGGGTGAACAGGTCGTAGCTCAGCCCCAGATCGCACAGATCCTTGGCGATCACCCGATTGTAGCGGTTGGCGAGCTCCTGGGCGCTCACCCCCTCCTTGTCCGCCTCAACAAGAATCGGGGTTCCGTGCTCGTCCGTACCGGACACCATAAGCACGTCGTTGCCCTTCATGCGCTCGTAACGCGCGTAGACATCGGACGGCACGCCGAAACCGGCAACGTGCCCGATATGACGGGGCCCGTTTGCATACGGCCAAGCGACATTCACCAAAATATGACTCATAATGCACGATTATCAGGCTCAGCGGGGACAGACGAGCGATTCCGCCCCTGCGAGACACGGGCGGACTTCTCGGTCCGCCGTTTCGGCACGCATGCCGTCCCCGATGTGATGTGAACGACCATGGGGATTGCCTCTCCCCCCGCATGTATGCGGACAACGGACCTCCCCCGTGCCGAAAGGCGCTGGATGGGCCAACGGCGCGACATCATCGAGCTCCGGTGGAGAGGCATCTGTCTTTGCACATATCCACAATGTCCCGAACGCAGCGGGACAGGACATGGTCCCACCACGTAATCTCGCTTCCATGTCCCTTACAGCCCTGTCCGCCGTCCCGGAGCCGCCCCCCGCACCCCAGGAAGACACCGTGCCGGGTGCGGATCCGTCGCAGACCGCACCCCGCCGGACGAACGCCGCCCTGGCGCCTTGGCTGGCGTCAAAGGCCACATCGGCCACATCGCCGCACGCGAGACCGCCGGGGGCGAGCATGCGCGCGCGACGCCCAGTCCCCATCACCGCACGTTCCGCGCCGCACACCGCGCTCACCCGATCGGCCCGCGCCCTGCGCAGCATGGAACGCCCGCAGGCCGCCGAGCATGACATGCCGATGGTTTTGGGAGCGGGCGATCTCCCCGGGCCGATGAGCCTGACCATGCTCACCGGTCTGGGGGTGCTTCACAGATTCGACGGATCGAACGCCTATAGGGCGGAGCACGCAGGCACCCTGTTCGGACGTGGCATGATCCTGGCCGCGCTGTCGCCGAGCCAGACCGTCGCCTGCGCGCTCAGTGCGGCATGGGTGTGGCTGGGGGGAGCGTTCCCCGACAGCATCGACATCATCTCATCATCCCACTTTCGCTCGATGGTCGTCGGCCGAGCGATACGCGTCTTCAACAGGAAGGCGCCCAGAAAGCATCTCACGGCGATCGGGGAGCTGCGCGTCACCAACCCGCTGCGAACGGCCTGCGACATCGCCCTCCTTTCCGACCGCGAGCGGGCGGACATCCACGCCAGCGAGATCGTATGCGCACTTATAGAGGAGTACCGGGTGAAACCGTCGCAATGTCTGGCGCTTCTGGAGGAGAACCGCTTCTGGCACAACGCCCCGCAGGCCCGCCAATTCTTCATGACCATAGAGCACTGCTACTGACCCCAATTCACCGCCACTGACCGCCGTGACCGTCATCGACGGCCCCGTCACCAATCGATGGCCGCAGACGCCGAAAGCGAAAGGAGGATCCATCCATGGCCGAGCATCGCCGCCCGAGAAAACGCATGACACACGGCATTCCGGGCCCGCAGAACACCCGTTCCCGCCTGCGGTTGCTCTCCCGCTCCCTCCTGGACACTCCCGCAGCACCCTGCGCAGCGCGGCTCCATCCCCCCGAGCCGCCGCTGAAGTTCACGCCGCTTGTGGCCTGCGACCGCGAAACGCCGATGAACGTTCTCTGGAACATCGCACGGCAGGCGCCGGAGCTGCGCCGCTGGATCGTGGCGAACCCCCGGGCCGACGCCGCACTACTCGAATACATCGCGCAGGCCGGGGGCCCGGGAGTCACCGAGGCCATCGAAACCCTGCTCGACTCTCTGGAATCAGGGAAACATGAGGATTAGACCCGCCGCATCCACGCTACTTTTTCATATCCAGCACGGCGGCATACACCTGCTTGCGGTTCGCAAGGGAACCGTTGGCCAGAGGATGCTCCTGCACCACCTCGGCGATGGCGTCCTTGATGCGAAGACCATCCTCCAGCGCGCGGTCCATGGAGAGAACGGCCATATCCTCCGTGCTGAGGGACGACGAAGAAACCGCCTCCGCCTCCTCGTCCGACGCTCCGGCCACGACAAGCACGATCTCCCCGCGAGGAGGGTCGCCGGACACCGATTCATTGATCTCGGCCACGGAACCGCGCCGAATCTGCTCATAGTCCTTCGTCAGCTCACGGCACAGGGCCATCGGGCGGGAGGAGCCGAACACGGACAGCAGATCGGCCATCGTCTCGGCGATCCTGTGCGGGGTCTCATACCACACGATGGTTCTCTGCTCGCCAAGCATCATCCGCAGATGCGCAATCCGCTCGCTGTGCCTGCGGGGCATGAAGCCCTCATAGCAGAAACGGTCCGTCGGCAAGCCCGACAGCGCGAGCGCGTCGAGCACCGCGCTGGGGCCCGGGGCGCATGTGACGGCAAGCCCGCGCTCGATGGCGCCCCGGACGATGGCCATCCCGGGATCGTTGATGGTGGGCATCCCCGCGTCCGATACCACCAGAACCGTTGCGCCCCGCCGAACCTCGTCGAGCAGCCCGCCGGCCTTGTCGTGCTCGTTATGGTCGTGGTAGGCGATGACCCTGCCGCCGACATGCACGCCGAGACGATTCGCCAGATCATACAGCCTGCGCGTGTCCTCGGCGGCGACGATGTCGGCGTGCCCCAGCAGATCGATCAGGCGGGCGGAGGCGTCCGCGACGTTGCCGATGGGGGTTGCCGCCAGCACCACCGAGCCCTGGGTGCCGTCGTGGTATTCGGCCGGTTCCTGTGTTGATTGTGACTCACTGCTCTCCATACCCTCCAGTATCCCCTACTGTGGTCTATTACACGTGATTTATGGAGGGATGCCATGCCAGAACTCAGCAAATCCGGCGTTTTTCGCTCTGGGGCAACCTGGCGATGGCCGTTCGGCGCGCATCGCGCGACATCGTGGATCCTGACCATGCTCGTCGCCGTCCTCGGCGGGCTGCTGCGGTTCATACGTCTTGGATCGCCCCGGGCCATCGTGTTCGACGAAACCTATTACGTCAAGGACGCATGGACGATGATGCTCACCGGCGAGCCCAGGGACTGGCCCAAGGAGCTCCTCGTGAACGGGAGGAAGACCCCCATCGACGTGCTGTTCGCTGCGGGAGACACCCATCACTGGTACGACACCGCCGAATACGTGGTCCATCCGCCGATCGGAAAATGGTGCATCGGTCTGGGGCTCAGGCTTTTCGGGGGGGCCGGGAACCCTTTCGCGTGGAGGGCAAGCACGGCCATCGCCGGAACGATCGCCATCATCATACTCATCCGCGTGGCGTTGCAGCTGTTCCGAAATCTGCCGATCGCGCTGATGGCGGGCGTGCTGATGTCCGTGGACGGAGTGGGCATCGTTCTCAGCCGAACGGGCCTGCTCGACATCTTCATCATGACGTTCGCTCTGGGCGCCTTCAATCTTCTGCTGCATCACCGTGACTGGGCCCGGAGGCGCCTTCGCGCCCGCTACGCCATCGACTCCCACGCACGGGGGGCGCGGTGGCTCTATCGGCCGCGAACGCACAGGGGGCGGGCATCGCACGGCCCTCGGGATCTCATTCTTGATGCCGCAGGCCCGCGAATCGCCTTCTCCTGGTGGCGGGTGGGGGCGACGGTTCTTCTCGGCCTCGCCACCGGAGTGAAATGGTCGGGAATATACTTCTTCGCCGTCTTCTGCATCCTCAGTGTGGCCTGGGACGCCTTCGAAAGACGTGCGGCGGGCTACCGCTCGTGGCTCGTCTCGGGGCTGACCCGGGACGGACTGGTGGCGGCACTCTACATGCTTCCCCTCTACGCCGCCACGTATCTGGCGGACTGGACCGGCTGGTTCCTCCACCGCGACTCCTACATGCACGATTGGGCGCGGAACCATCCGGGTCAGGGGGTCACCTGGCTTCCCGAGGGGCTGCGGTCGTTCGTGCAGTACCACGTGCAGATGTGGCAGTTCCACACGACGCTCGACGTGTACCACGACTATAGGGCGAACCCGCTGACCTGGCCCATTCAGGAGCGGCCGACCAGCTTCTACTGGCAGGAGATCTCCGGCCATCCCGGCGCCTGCTCGCTGGCACCTCACTCACAGTGCGTGGAGGCGGTCACGTCCCTTGGCAACCCCCTCATATGGTGGCTCGGCTCGCTGTGCGCCGTTCTGGGCATCGTCATCGCGCTGAGAAGACGCGGGGATTGGAAGATATGGGCCGTACTCGCCGGATTCCTGGGCGGATGGCTCCCCTGGGCCCAGTACATGCACAGAACGACCTTCACGTTCTATTCGATCGTGCTCCTCCCGTGGATCATCCTGGCGATCTGCTATGTCGCGCACTGGCTGAGAACACGGCTGAAGACCGGTGCATGGAGGCTCGCCATGGGAATCCCCCTCACGGCGATATGCCTCGTCTCCGCGTTCTTCTACCCCATATGGACCGCGATGCCAGTCCCCTACGAGTTCTGGCTGAGCCACATGTGGTTCAGCTCGTGGATCTAGGCCGTCTGCGGCTTGTCCACGGTTCGCAGGATGGCGGGCTTCAGACACCCTCCGCTCGCAGGCTCGTATTCCGCGGGATCGCAATAGCCCCGCCACTCCTCCTCGGGGAAAAGCTCCTGGGAGAACGAAAGCCATTCCTCCACCAGATCGGCGGAGGAATCCGCGAGCCAACGCAGCTGCAGACCGTCCATCGCGCTCATGGACAGCATCCATAGATGATGGAACCGCGCGATGTCCGAACGATACTTCACGGGCAGGATCCAGCTCATTGCGGAGATCTGGGTCCAGAACCTGTGCTGACGGCTGATGAAATACTCGTGCGCCGGATGCAGCGGGTTAAGGGATTCCGCGTTGAGGATGGAGAACAGCCGCACCATCTCCGGACGTTGAATGTTGAACAGGACGTTGTTGAGGCAGAATCTGGGAAAATAGAACACCGAATGACCGTCGCAGTCGGTTCCCCGCGCGTTGCCGTATATATACTCGTCCGCGGCGCTGGAATCGTAGAACTCGCTCAGGACCATTCCGAGAAGATCGTTCTTGGTGGTGATGTAATGGTACAGGGCCGACTCGGTGATGCCGATCTCATCGGCTATGTCCTGCAGGGACATCCCCCAAAAGCCTTTGGATGCGATCACCTTCGCGGCCGCACGCACGATCTGCTTTCGGCGCTGTTCGGGGCTCATTCGCTTGCGCTTGAGAAAGGTGCTGTCCGAAAAGGCGTCGCGCACCTCGGGATTATTCGAAAACGTCAGCCCCGATCCCGGAGGGTTGATGCTCTGACGCATCTGAGGTTTGCGGAATCTGTCCCATTCACGAATCGTCATTTCATGCTCTCCCCTCGCTGCCCATAACCATCAACGCCCGTCCCGACACGGTTCTCGGCACATGATGGCTGCCGGGACCACGCTCGCTCAGCGCCGTTTCCTTGTTCCCGATACATATTCTAGACTCGCTATCAATAAGTTTATAAATAAGTGGTACCTTATTAGTTAAACGAAAAAACAAATACACTGTCATAATCCCCTGCAGTTATGACAACTGCGAAGAAGCAGCCGAAAGGAACGACACGGCAATGCAATATGGCCACTTCGACGACAACGCACGCGAATATGTCATCGACACTCCCGCAACCCCATTACCCTGGATCAACTATCTGGGCACGGACGACTTTTTCTCACTGATCTCCAACACCGCAGGGGGCTACTGCTTTTTCAAGGATGCAAAGCTACGTCGGATAACCCGATACCGCTACAACAACGTTCCCGCCGACACGGGTTCAAGAAACTATTACATCAGCCGCATGGACCCGCAGGAAAGCGCACGGCCGGCAGAGACCTGGTCGCCGACATTCCTGCCATCGGGGACCAGACTCGACTCCTATAGGTGCCGGCACGGGCTGGGCTACTCGATATTCGAAGGAAGCCTGCACGGGATCGAGGCCACACTCACCGCCTTCGTCCCGCTCCACGCCTGGGCCGAAATCAACAAGCTCGCCATCACGAACCGCACCCGCACCGACCAGACCATCGACGTGACGGGATGCGTCGAATGGTGCCTGTGGAACGCCGTCGACGATTCGACCAACTTCCAGCGCAACCTTTCGACGGGCGAAGTCGAGATCGAAACCAATGCGGACAGCACGCTGCTCTATCACAAAACGGAATACAAGGAACGCAGGAACCACTATGCGTTCTACGCGGTCAACCACCGAACGACGGGATACGACACCGACCGCAGCGAATTCCTCGGACCTCTCAACGGATGGGACCATCCATCGACGGTGGAGGAGGGGCACGCCCACGATTCAAAGGCACACGGCTGGTCCCCCATCGCCGCGAACCGGGTCCGGCTTGAACTCGCACCCGGCCAGACGCAGACGTTGATCTTCATGACCGGATACGCGGAAAACGAACCGGATGACAAGTGGCAGGGCCCGGCCGGCGAGGGGATCATCAACAAAAGCACCGCGCACGAGCTCTTCGCGCGCTTCGACACGACCGACAAGGTCGACAGGGCTCTGGACGATCTGCGCTCCTATTGGAACGGGCTCCTCGGCAAGTTCACGATCCGCAGCGACGACGCGAAGCTCGACCGCATGGTCAACATCTGGCACCAGTACCAGTGCATGGTCACGTTCAACATGTCACGGTCCGCCTCCTATTTCGAATCGGGGACAGGACGGGGCATGGGGTTCAGGGACTCGAACCAGGACATTCTTGGTTTCGTGCATCTCATCCCGCAAAGAGCCCGCGAACGAATCATCGACATCGCCTCGACTCAGCTGCAGGACGGATCCGCCTGGCACCAGTACCAGCCGCTGACCAAGCAGGGAAACGCGGAAATCGGAGGAGGCTTCAACGACGATCCGCTGTGGCTGGTCGCCTCGACCTACGCCTACCTCGCGGAAACGGCCGACACCAGCATATTGAACGAACCGGTCCCCTTCAACAACGAGGAGGGCACGCAGGTCCCGCTTCTCGAGCACCTGCGCAGATCGGTCAATTTCACCCTCGAGCACCGCGGCCCGCACCACCTGCCCCTCATCGGGCGCGCGGACTGGAACGATTGCCTTAATCTCAACTGCTTCTCGTCCAAGCCCGGGGAAAGTTTCCAGACCGTGGAGAACAACGACACCGGCGTCGCCGAATCGATTTTCATCGCGGGAATGTTCGTGCTCTATGCGGGGCAATATTCAGACATCCTCGAACGCTATGGGCCGAAGTGCGCAATGACGGCACCCGACGTCACGGACGAGGTTCGCGCCGTGAGGGCCGAGGTCGACCGCATGAAGCAGGCGGCGGAAAGCTCGGGGTGGGACGGGGAATGGTTCCTTCGTGCCTACGACGCGTATTCACGGCCCGTGGGCTCGCGCGGGAACGACGAGGGGAAGATCTACATAGAGCCACAGGGAATGTGCGTCATGGCGGGCATCGGGATGGAGAACGGGCAGGCCGCGAAGGCCCTCACATCCGTGAAGGAACGGCTGACCAGCGAATGGGGCACCGCGATACTCGCCCCCGCCTATTCGACCTACCATATCGAGCTGGGCGAGATATCGACATACCCGGCGGGATATAAGGAGAACGGCGGCATCTTCTGCCACAACAACCCATGGGTGTCCATCGCCAATGCCCTGATAGGCAACGACGAGGAGGCTTTCGCCATATACCGGCGCAACTGCCCCGCGTATGTGGAAAGCAGATCCGACATCCGCAAGGTCGAGCCGTATGTGTACTGCCAGATGGTGGCCGGCCCGGAATCGGCTCTGCCGGGGGAGGGGAAGAACTCCTGGCTCACCGGGACCGCCGCGTGGACCTTCGTCGACGTCTCGCAGTATCTGCTTGGCATCAGACCGACTCTGGCCGGACTGAAAATCGAACCGCATCTTCCGCGGGCGTTGTCCCATGTCTCGGTGAGACGGGTGTACCGGGGGCGGACCTACGACATAACGCTCACCCGCACAGGACGCAGGAGCCTGGTGTCCGACGGCTGCGCGGCGTCTGGAAATGTCGTGGCCGCAGCCGACAATTCGCAGGAAATAATCCATGTCACCGCAACGTTCTAACCCGTCTGCAGAGCATTGGCACGAAAGGACCTTCCATGGAATACCTTCATAGACACATCGCCGGAATCGACGGCTCACAGGCGCAGCTGTTCGGCTATGTCATCGACAACAGCCCGGAGATCGACATGGACAGGACACGGCCCACCGTTCTGATCCTGCCCGGCGGAGGCTATGAAATGACCTCGGACCGCGAGGCGGAGCCGATAGCCCTGACATTCGTGGGAGCGGGCTTCAACGCATTCGTCCTGCGCTACTCCGTGGCTCCGAGCACCTACCCCGTTGCTCTCCTGCAGGCGGCCGAATCCATGAGACTCATGAGGGAGAATTGCGTCGAATGGCATATCGACGGCTCCCACATCGCCGTACTCGGTTTCTCGGCGGGAGGGCATCTCGCGGGGAATCTGGCCACGTCCGCCGGAGACGCCCCCCTGCGTGAGAACGGCTACAATCCCGATGCGATCCGGCCGAACGCCCTCATGCTCGCCTACCCGGTCGTCTCGTCGGGACGGTTCGCACACAGAGGCAGCTTTGACGCGCTTCTGGGAAAAGACAAGGATGATGCCGGACTGCTCCGCGACGTATCGATCGAACGCCATATCGACGAGAAAACCCCACCGGTCTTTCTGTGGCACACCGTCACCGACGATTGCGTGCCCGTGGAGAATTCGATTCTTCTGATCCAGTCCTGCAAGGCGGCCGGAGTCAGCATCGAGGCGCATCTCTTCCCCGAGGGGGGCCACGGGCTTTCCCTGGGCACCGCCGAAACCGCCTGGGGGGGACGAGGGAACGTCGTTCCCTGCGTCCAAAGCTGGCCGAGGCTCGCGATCGACTGGCTGAACAGGCTGGACGCTCGCGGCTGACCCCCTGCCGGCCGCTCCTTCCTCTCCCCCACCCTCTCTATTTCTCCCTGCGGGGCGAGACCCTCACCTCGTAGGGAGCCAGCCGGACGTCGCCGGCATATTCCCTATCGGTCATGTTCATAAGGAATTCGACGCAATCGCCCTCGCCCCGCCACCTTCTGCACACCTCGACGCCCTCGGGGGTGTGGATCATGGGGATGCCCAGATCCTTGAGAATCGGCACGATCACATCATTCATGCCGGATTCGTCCAACGCCGTGCCCACATAATAGGCGAATCCGTCCCCGTGGCGGTTGACGCTGACGGCCGGGGTGCCGGAGTAGAACGAATCTCCCGCGTACGCCGCAAGCGATTCGGCGGTTTCCAGGTGCATGACATCGGCAATGATCCGTCCTCCCCGCGGCTTCCCCCCGGATTCGAAAACCACAGGAACCGTCGTGCCGGGCGCGAGCGCATCCATCTCCTCGACCCACACGCCGCAGACCTCGCGCAGCGGGCCGGGGTACCCTCCGGGGATCACGAGATCGTTCTCGTCGTGTATCCCGCTCATGTAGCCCGTCACAAAACGTCCTCCCCGGCTCACGTATTCACCGATCCTCTCCCCCACGCCCGCCTTGACCATGATGAGGGTCGGGGCGATGACGAGGGAGTATTTCATCATCGTCTCGAGGGAAGCGGTGCTTTCGATCATGTCAACCGACACGTTCATGGCATGAAGGGGCTTGTAGAAACGATGGATCTCGCGAGGGTACGAAAAACCCTGGGTCGGCCCCACGCAGCCTTCCAACGACCAATAGCTGTCCCAATCGAACATGATCGCCACACGCGAGACCACCGCGCTGCCGGATATCCCCGCCCCGATATCCGCCAGTTCCGCGCCGAGCCTCCTCGTCTCGGCGAAAACGCGTGTCTTTTCGGTGCCGTCGTGGCCGATGACCGCTCCATGGAATCGCTCGCATCCGCCCAGCGACTGTCGCAGCTGGAAGAATTGGACGCTGTCCGCCCCATGGGCGACGGCCTGCCAGCTCAGAGCCCGCACCTCACCGGGCTTCTTCACCGCGCAGTAGGGGAACCAGTTCTGCTGATTCGGGGTCTGCTCCATGAGCAGAAAGGGCTTGCCGCCGCCCACCGACCGCATAAGATCGTGGCACATCGCGGTGTAGCTCGGCTCGGTGTCCATGCCGGGATAGTTGTCCCAGCTCACCACATCCATCTGTTTGCCCCACGAGAAATAGTCGAGATCCTTGAACGTCCCCATCAGGTTGGTGGTGATCGGCGTCTGTCGATCGAATCGCCGGATGGCGTCCCTCTCGTTGATGAAGCAATCGAGCTGGGCCTGGTTCTGGAATCTCCTGTAATCGAGGAGAAGACCTGAAATCACGGCCTTCTCGACACCGATCCCATCCCCGAACGTGACCGGCGGCACGATATCCGCCCAGTCGACGATCGTATGGCTCCAGACATGGGTGCACCACGCCCTGTTCAGGGAATCGAGATCCCCGTATTTCCCCCTGAGCCAGGTGCGGAACCGCTCCGCGCACCGGGGGCAGTAGCACATCCCGCCGCCACCGCCGTATTCATTCCCGACATGCCAATAGCGCAGACCGGCGACGTCGGAGTACCTCTGTGCGAGCGCACCGGCCAGTTTCGAGGAAAGCCTCCTGAAAACGACGGAATTGGGGCAGAAGTTATGCCGACCCCCGAAGACATGGCGGACACCGTCGGCGTCCATCCTCAGAACATCCGGATATTCGCGCACGAGCCATCCGGGGAGCGCGGCCGTGGAGGTGGCCAGGATGATGTTGAAATCATTGGATACCAGCAGCGAGACGATCCGGTCCAGGACCGAGAAGTCATATCTCTCGAGCGACGGCTGAAGCTGCGCCCAGGAGAACACGTTGATGGTGGCCTCGTTGATGTGCGCGTCCTTGAGCATGTCGATGTCACGCTCCCAGACGGATTCATCCCATTGCTCCGGGTTCCAGTCGCCTCCGAATATGAACCTGCCATGCGATGTCAGCATGTCAACACCTTTCTGCTGCATATGAACGCGCCATGGTTACCCGGCGCACGAATAATCGACATCACGGAAAACAACCTCCCCGGCCCCATGGGCGTATACCCCGAGCATGGTTCCGGTGAATCCCCCCGCGGATGAAAAGCCAAGAAGCTTGCCGGGGACGCGACCGATGTCCACCAGGGCGCCCGAGCCCTGCCCGAAAGCGAACGAGTACCCCCGCGAATCCGCCCGGACCATAAGCCTCAGGGGCAGGGCGTCATCGAGCGAGACGCTTGCGACACGACTGACAAGCCCCTCGTTGTACGCATGGCACAGGAGCCTGGTCGCCCGCTGCGGGGATCGGTGGAAGGCGAACGTGACATAGTGGCGTTGATTCGCATACACCACGATTCCCGCCTCCCCCCTCCTCAGATCGGCGACGCGGGGGCACCGAACGCCGAAACGACAGAAGAAACCGGTTTGCCGCGTTCCGATGAAGGGGACGGTCTCCTCGATGCCAAAATCCTGCTCCACCGCCTTCACGCGGATGCTTGTTCCGTCGGGCGCCTCGAGCACCTCGTGGAGATGCAGGCGATCGATCCCCGGCGTCATCCAATGAACCTCGCGCTCCCCGCTTTCGCCATCGCCCTTCAGCGGGCAGTCGAAGGACTGATCGCTAAGATCGGGCCACCCGTCACGCCACCGAAACCATGTCGAATACGACTCGCGCCCGATCCAGGCCTGTGCCGGATACTCGTCATTGCACCGAAAGCCATGAAAGACCATAAGCGTCCTGTCGGCCTCGCATCCGGCCATGTCGCAGTGGCCGATGCCCTGCAGGGTCAGATGCGTGCTCCGATTGGTGATCAGCGGGTTTCCGGGGTACATGTCATACGGCCCATAGGGGTCGGATGCACGGGCGATGTTCTCCATATGCCCCGATTCGGTTCCGCCTTCCGCCCACATCAGATAGTAGACGCCCCGGCGCTTATACATATGGGGGCCCTCGGGGTTGGCCCCGGTGACGCCTGCGCAGATTCTCCTGCGCGGGGATGTGATTCTCCCGGTGCCCACGTCGATCCGCGCCATATAGATTCCCGCGGGTTCGGCAGGCTGCCCGGGGTCGGGGGATGCGCTTTCGTTCCCGCAGATATAGACGCTCCCGTCGTCATCGAAGAAGAGACTGGGGTCTATCCCCGGCCACCCGTCGATCCACAGCGGATCCGACCATCCCCGCACCGGATCGTCGGAGGTCATCATCATGGTGCCCTTGTTGACATTGGTGACGATGAGATAGTACCGGCCATCCCCATAGCGGATGGTGGGGGCATACATCCCCTGGCTGTTGCCCATCCGATCATAGACGAACTGTCCGGGCCGCGAGACGGCGTCCGGGATCCTCGACCAATGATAGCCATCGGGACTGTCGAACATCGGCAGACCCGGGAAGAACTCGAAGGAGCTGTTCACCAGCAGATATCTGCCTTCGGGCGTGACGCACACGGAGGGGTCGGGGTGGAACCCCGACCCTATTCGATGCGCCTCGCAACGATTGAAAACCGTCATATTCCCTTCCTGCCCAAGAATCGACTATTCGACGGCCAGCGGATCGGTTCCGGGACGGACCAGCAACGGCAGGGTGACATAGTCGAACCTCTCCGTATACCAGTGTCCGGGCTCATAGGTCTTGTCGGTAAGAAGGCTGCGCCACGGCGCATTCCCTCCATCGCCGGCGCACGGGGGAACATAGAAGCGGGCCGTTCCGTCCTCGCTGAAAACGGGGGCGACAAGCAGATCGTCGCCGAGCATGTACTGCGTGTCGATGTCCTCGCAGGCGGGGTCATCGGGGAACTCGAGGACCATCGCCCTCATCATGGGCACCCCCGTCGCATGGGTCTGGTGCGCGCTTTTCATAAGGTAGGGCCTGAGCCTCAACTTGAGCTTGGTGAACTCGCGCGTGACGTCAACGGCCTCCTCCCCGTAAAGCCAGGGCACCTTGTATTGCGTCGAGCCATGGTAGCGGGAGTGGGAGGAGAGCAGACCGAACTGGGTCCAGCGCTTGTACAAATCGGCCGTCGGCTTGTCCTCGAACCCCGCTATGTCATGGCTCCAATATCCGAAACCGGACATGCCGAACGACAGTCCCGCCCGCAGAGACTCAGCCATGGAGGGATAGTTGGACGAGCAGTCCCCTCCCCAGTGGACGGGGAACTTCTGGCATCCCGCGGTCGCCGAACGGGCGAAGACGATCGCCTGATCCTCGCCCCGCTCCTGGGCGACGACCTCATAGACGGCCTGATTGTAAAGAAGTGTGTAGTAGTTATGCATGAATCGGGGGTCCGAACCGTCCCAGTACCTGACGTGTTCGGTGGGTATACGCTCGCCGAAATCCGTTTTGAAGCAGTCGACGCCCTGCCTCATCAGGTGGCGCAGCTTGTCCTGATACCAGGCCTTCGCATCGGGATTCGTGAAATCGACAATGGCCATGCCCGCCTGCCACCTGTCCCATTGCCATGCCGAGCCGTCGGGATTCGCGATGAAGAAGCCCTTCCGCGCACCCTCTTCGAACAGGGGAGATTTTTGGGCGATATAGGGATTGATCCACACGCACACCTTAAGACCCTTGTCGTGCATCCTCTTGAGCATGCCTTCGGGATCGGGGAACTTGTCTTTGTCCCAGGTGAAATTGCACCATTCGAGCTCCTTCATCCACCGGCAGTCGAAATGGAAAACCGACAGCGGAATGTCGCGTTCCGCCATCCCCTCGACGAACGACATAACCGTTTTTTCATCGTAATCCGTGGTGAACGAGGTCGAAAGCCACAGGCCGTAGCTCCAGTCGGGAACCAGCGGCGGCTTGCCGGTCAGATCGGTGTACGTGTTGAGTATCGCCTTGAGGCTTGCCCCGCCCACCACGCAGTACGACATCTCCTGGTCCTGAACGGAAAACTGGACCCTGGAAACCTTTTCGGAACCGACCTCGAACCCCACCCGTTCCGGCGTGTTGACGAACAGCCCGTATCTTCTGTTGCTCAGATAGAAGGGCACGTTCTTGTACGCCTGCTCGGTGCCTGTGCCGCCGTCCTCGTTCCAGATGTCGACGCTTTGTCCGTTTTTGACGAAGTTCGTGAATCTTTCGCCCAGCCCGTAGATTTTCTCGCCGACTCCCAGATCAAACTGGTCGGAAACGTGCAGGGCCCCCTGCGGATCGGTGACAAGCGCCTTGGACCGGGTCCCGGAATGCGCGATCGGCTCGCCGTCATAGGTGTATTGGAAATCGAGGGCGTCCCCCTTGGCGATGCGCAGCATGAGTCTGCCCGACGTGAAGGTCCATGCGTCGTCGCCCTCTTCGATGGAGACCGCCGCCTCCTGCGTATGGAGCTCGAACGAGGGGATGTGCGAGCGATCGGTGCGATAGTTGATCAGTCTCGTCGCGATGACGTCAGGCCGCGGACTGCTGATTTCCACAGTCAGAATCCCGCCGTCAAGCGTCTGCCCGGGATGATGAATCGGCGCATTAAAGGGGCAGAACAGGGTAAGGGTACGATCCGTGGTCTGCGCCGTGTACACGTTGGCGGCGTATCGCACGTCGAAACCGGGCTTGACCAGCCACCCGCCGTTCAAAAATTTCATTGTCTTTCCTCCTCTTTGTATGTGTCCTCTTTATATGTGTTTCTCCACGGTTGCGTCATCCACCGTAAGGGTGGCGCTGAGCCTTATGTCCTGCACCGATTCACCGACATACAGCGATGCCTGACGGGCATGGGCGTATCGGCCTGCAGTCCGGGAGTAATATGCCATCGCCTCGTCATAGTGAAGATTCATAGACACCGAAGCGCTCTGCGAGGGACCGAGATCGATCTTGTCAAAGCCTTTCAGCTCCTTGGCAGGGCGGTCCTCGCCCGTTCCTTCAAGACCGAGATAAAGCTGGACAACGGCCTTCCCCGCGACATCTCCCGTGTTGGTGACCGTGCAATGGACCACGGCCCCGTCACCGGTGCGCTCGATCCTCAGATCGTCGTAACGGAACGTCGTGTACGAGAGCCCGTGCCCGAAGCAGAACCGCACGGGAACATGCTTCGTTTCATAATAGCGATATCCGACATAGATGTCTTCGCCGTACTCGACCTCGGTCGGCCTTCCGAAAGTTCCCAAGGCATGCGCAGGACTGTCGGAGAGCTCCATGGGGAAGGTCTCCGCGAGATGGCCGCTGGGATTGACCCTGCCGGTCAGAACGCGGGCGAGCGCGGTCCCCGCCTCGCAGCCACCGTACCAGCTCCACACGATGGCATGGGCCCTCTCCGCCCAGGGCATCTCCACCGGGGATCCCGCGACAAGCGTGACGATGGTGTTCGCGTTCGCGGACAGCAGCGCTTCGATAAGCTCGTCCTGGCCATAGGGCAGCTTCATGTCGGCCCGATCCGATCCTTCGAGATCATAGGTGTGGTCGAGTCCCCCGACGAACACCACGTGGGAGTATTGCGAGGCGAGCTCGACCGCCTCGTCGCGAAGCCTCCTGCGCAGGCCGCGATCCTCGGCGCGGGCGCGGGCGGACGTGTCCGACAGGCTTTCCCTCTGCCAGTCGGCGGACTGCTCCCCGGCTCCTTGCGCGACGTAACCTTGCACATAGCGGACATCGACGTTCCCCCCGAGCTCGGCGCACAGTCCCAGAAGAGGGGTGACTTCATACAGCGCCTTGATCTCCGCGCTCCCGCCCCCAGAGGAATGAATCCTGTCGGCGTTCGCCCCGACCACGAGTATCCTCGTCATCGTCCGTACGGGCAGCGGAAGCAGACCGGCATCGTTTTTCAGCAGAACCACCGACTCCTGCGCGACGTCAAGGGCGGCGCGACGATTATCCAGGGTCGAGTGGCCGCCCGCCTTGCGAACGCTCGGCGTCTGCCCGTCGAGCATGTGCAGGGCGTCCATGACGGAAAGGATGTGGACCACTTTCCTGTCGACGTGCCCGACGTCTATGCTTCCGGCAAGAACGGCGTCCCGCAAGGGCCGGGCAAACTTATAGTCATCGAAATCGGAGGTGACCGACATCTCGATGTCAAGCTCGCTCTCGGCGCTTTCCCTGGTTCGGAAGACACCTCCCCAGTCCGAAACCGTCAGACCGTCGAATCCCCACTCACCGCGCAGGATGTCGCCAAGAAACGTTGTGCTTTCGCAGCATCTCTCGCCATTGACGAGATTGTACGCCCCCATAACCGACAAGGTCTTAGCCCGGGTGACCGCCGCATGGAAGGCCGGGAGATACAACTCGCGCAAGGCCCTCTCCCCGATGATCTCATTGACCTGGAGGCGGTCGGTTTCCTGGCTGTTCGCGACGAAATGCTTCGCGCACGCGGCGACATCGGATTCCTGTATGCCTTCGATCAGAGGAACGCATTGCCTGCCCACCAGATACGGATCCTCGCTCATGTATTCGAAATTCCGACCGCACAGCGGGCTTCGCTTTATGTTGATGCTCGGCGCCAGGATCACGTCCTTGCCGCGCCCCCGCGCCTCGCGCCCCAGCACCTCGCCCGTCTCCCGTGCAAGGATCGGGTTCCACGTCGACGCGACGGCGCTGCCGCAGGGGAGATACGTCGCGTAATCCCTCGAATCCCCTACGGCGGTCCACGAGTCCTCATGGAAGTCGCGTCGGACCCCCATCGGGCCATCGCTCATCGTCAAAGGAGGTATCGAGAGGCGGGGCACCCCTTGCGTTCGGAACAGCCCGGCTCCATGAATCATCCCGATCTTCTCGTCCAAGGTCATTCGAGAGACGAGCTCGCGGGCCCGATCCTTGTTCTTCTGGGTAATTTCGGTCATTGTCGTTCCTGTTCCTGTTGTTGTCGTATCATCCTCGTTTCGTGGCGCTGGGCGCGTGCGGGGATTCACTCGACGGAGATCCTCAGGCCCATCGGCAGTCCCTCCGCGGCATCCGCGACGGGAAGGGGATGGACGATCAGTCCCATGTCGGTTCTGCTGAAAGGTATTCTGCCGGCCCCGAGCTGCTGCACCTCCCTGATGATCCCGTGAAACCGGGGTTTGACGCCATCATGGTAGGAGGCGAAGGTGGTCAGCGTCAGGCTTTTCTCATGCTGTGGGTTAAGGCAGAAGGCGTAGATGTCCCCGTCTTTGGTGGTGAAACGGAAATCATGCGATGTCCATTCCACGGCATGCTGATCGGAGAACGACCCCTGTTCGGCGACGGTGGGCCCCTCGCCATAGTACTTCCACGGCCGAGTTCCGTAGATTCCCTCTGAGTTGGTGCGCATCCAGGCTCCGATGCCCTGCAGCAGAGCACGATCGTGCCCGGATATGGAACCGTCAGCTCTGGGCCCGACGTTGAGAAGCATGTTGCCGTTCTTGCTCACCGCGTCGATGAGATCGACGATCAGCTCGTCGGCCCCCTTGTATTCCAAGCTTTTCGTGTAGCACCACGAGTTTCTGGCTATGGCGGTGTCGGTCTGCCAAACGAACGATTGGATATCGGCGAACCCCCCGCGTTCCACCTCGGGAAGACCGCTGCCCCACGCCATGGCGTCATCCTTGTAGCAGATGGAAACGGGAACCCCCCACTCATGCGCGCGGTTATAGTAGAATGCCGCCATCTTCCTGAGGTAGGACTTGAAGGCCTCGTGCTGGATCCACCAATCGAAATACAGCAGTTCGGGTCTGTAGTTATCGATCACCTCGCATACGCGGATCAGCCAATCATCGAGAAACTCCCCATCGGGCCGTGGCAGGCTGAAGAGGTCCTGGTTGTCGGGTTCCGGATTGGCGGGCCAGTAGAAATCCCCCCGTCGCATCGGATCCTTGACGTCCGAATCGAATTCCTTCCCGTGCCCCATAAACCACCAATGCTCGGCGCGATGGTTCGAGGTGGCGAAGTGCATCCCGTGGCGCGTGGTCGCATCACGCAGCAGTCCGAGGACATCGCGTCGAGGGCCCATTTCCGCGGCGTTCCAATGCGACACCTCGCTGCGATACATCTGGAAGCCGTCATGATGCTCGCTGACCGGGCAGTAGTATTGCGCTCCCGCCTCCTTGAACAGATCGAGCCACTCATCCGCGTCGAACCGTTCGGCGGTGAACAGCGGAATGAAATCCTTGTAGCCGAATCTGTCCTGGGGCCCGTACGTTGTGCGGTGGTGCTCGAACTCGGGATACCCCTGTATGTACATATTGCGCGAATACCATTCATTGCGGTACTCCGGAACCGTGTAGAGGCCCCAGTGGGTGAAAATCCCGAATTTCGCATCCGCGAACCAGGCGGGGATCGAGTTGCCGCACAGCGACCCCCATGATTCCTCATATGGACCATCGTCAATGACCTTCTGAATCTTCGAAAGTCTTGGCGCCATGTCCTGCATCCTATACTGCATATGATCCCCGCTCCTTGGAACTGACACGACTGTGCGATAGACGATTGTGTGCGGCGGCCGATCCTGTGATCCGCCGCCGCACACAATCGAGCGTACGGTTGCAGCCGTCTCCCGACCGGACTACTTCGAGTCCGACGAACTGCTCTTGTTGGCGAATTGCTTGACGATTGCCTTGCGGGCCTTCTCCTGATCCTTCGCGTTCTTCATGTCGACGGCGAGAACCTGATCCATTCCCAGGCCCTTGGTGGTCGACCGCATATCCTTGAGGATCTTATTGAACTGGGCCTCGCTGCCGGCAAAGGACGCCTTCCAGGAGTCGTTGACGATCTCCGTCTTGATTGATCCGCGCAGGGTCGAGATCTGGGAGCTTTCGTCCGGCTGGACGTAGGTGGCTCCGGGAGCGACGTCAATCATGTGGTTCTTCTTCAGGTACTCCATGGTCGTCTTGGCTCCGCCCATATGCGCGGACCAATCCTTGTTGAGCGCGTTGGCGTTCGCTTTGGCCAGCTCGCTCGGCCACATGGTGGCGTTGAACGAATAGCCCGTTTCCGGATCGGTGTCGTTGACGAGAACGGTCGGGAAATTCAGAGCGGAGATGCCGTCGCTGTACGATCCTCCGCCGTATTGCTTGGGCACGTTGGCGCTTCCGCCGTTCAGCACGGTCTCGCCGAACGAGGTCAGAACGGGCTTGCCGTCCTTGATCGTCCAGTTCAGTCCCTTGGGACCGGCGGCGCCGCCCGTCTGCGCTCCGGAATCATAGACGCCCTCGGAGGAGTAAAGCCAGTTGATGAACTTCACCAGCCGCTGCTTGTTCTTCGCCTTCGACCCCAGGGCGATCATGGTGGTGCTCCCGTTGGGTGTGGCGCCATAGGAGAATATCTTCTGGTCCTTCAGGGGCGCAAGCATGAACCCCTTGCCCTCCGCCTTGTTCTGGGTGGTGTTGTAGGCGGCCTGTCCCAGCCACGGCCAGAAGGAGAAGAGGACCTTGCCCTCCTTGTACTTCGTGTTCATGGTGTCGTAGTTCTGGGTGGTCGACTCGGGATCCACCAGGCCCGCCTTGTTCGCGTCATAGAAGAACTTGAGCACCTTCTGGTAGATGCCGCCCTCCTTGGTGACCGACTGATAGCTCGAGCCGTCCGCCTTGGCGAGCACGAAGCCCATCTCATCGAACCCGTAGAAGCATGCGGGCTGCTTGGCGTTGTTCATCATGTTCCCGTCCCAGTCCTTGAACAGGCTCATGGCATAGATGTTGCTCTGCCCGGTCTCCTGGCGAGCCTTGTCCTGCATCTTCTTGAGAACGGGAATCAGGTCCTCCAGGGTCGAGATCTTCGGATATCCGATCTCCTTGTAATAGTCCCAGCGCAGGTACGGCCCGAATGTGGGCTCGAGCCCCTCACCGGGCTCTGTGGGGAGGCGGGAGGAGACGGACCCCGGGATTCCCCAGACGCCTGAGGATTGTCCGATGGATGTGTCCAGGGCCTTGGTGGCGGTCGAATACTTCTTGATGTTGTCCATGCCCTTCAGATACGGCGTCATATCCGAAATCAGCTTCGACTTCACCAGCTTCTGCCCGCGTCCCGAGCCATAGCCGGTGATGATGACGTCGCCGAGGTTGCCCGCCGCGGCGCGCGTGTCGAACAGGGTGCTTCCCCCGCCGGCCACGTTGGGCGCGATGATGTTGAGCTTGATGTTGAATTTGTCCTTCACCAGCTTCGCGAACCAGCCTTTTTGCATGCCCTGATAATTGGCCAGATCATCATAGACCTGGACCGTCATCAGCGAGCCGTCATCGGCATCCGACGCCGTGGTGCTGCCTGAGCAGCCCGTCAGCGCGAGCATCGCGGACAGCGTCAGTGCCGTCACGACTGTAACTTTCTTCTTCAAGGACATGGAGTCCCCACCTTTCTCTAATTGATATGTCTTCCATGGTGACCAGGCGCCACCGCAAACGCATGCCCATCAGCCCTTGACGGCGCCGAGCATCATGCCTTTCACGAAGAACCTCTGGAAGAACGGATACACGAACAGAATCGGAAGCACGACTATCACGGAGACCGTCATGCGAATCGACGTGGGAGTCTGCTGGGTCGCCAGCGCCGCAACGTTCATGGCCGTTCCGCTGCTTGCCTTCACCGACGCGGCCAGCGCATTCGCCTGGTTTATGTAGGTGTAGAGCAGATATTGCAATGAATACAGCTTGGAATCGGTCATGTAGATCAGTGTGTCCTGGAACGAGTTCCATTGGCCGACCGCGGAAAAGATCGCCACCGTCGCGAGAATCGGCGTGCACATCGGCAGCACGATCTTTGCGAAAACCGTCAACGTCCCCGCTCCATCGACCTCCGCCGCCTCCTGAAGACTGGCAGGTATCGATTCTATGTATGTTTTTACCAAGATAATGTTAAATGGCTGAACAATCGCGGGCAAAACATAGACCCAAAAATTGTTGGTAAGCCCAAGATTCTTCATCGTGATGAACATCGGGATCAGGCCCGCGTTGAAATACATGGTGATCACGATGAAGCGGTACCAGAAGGCCCTATGCCACATTTTCCTCTGGGTGAACATAAAGCCCAGGAACGCGCTGGCGATCACCGTCAGCACCGTTCCGATGACGGTTCTGGCCAACGATATGAAGGCCGCATCCGTCAGACCGTCCAGAGCGAACACCTGACCGTAGTTCTCCCAGTGTATGCCGGTGGGCCACCATCTCACGTTTCCCGCGGCCGAGGCCGTGTTGTTCGAGATCGAGTTGATGATCAGGTAATAGAACGGATACACGCAGACGAAAGCGAAGACGATGAAGAAAACGATGTTGAAAACGTTGTACGCCTTTTCTCCCCGAGTCCGGATCATCGCCGGAGACAGGCCCTGTCCCTTCTTCTTCATCCTGAATTTTCCTTGTGACACAAGACCCTCAGACAATTGACTCACCCCGCGTATGCTTCGACAACGAATTGACAACGACAAGCAGAACCACACTCACCAAAGATTTGAGCATGGAGATTGCGGTGGCAAGGGACAGCGAGTTGTTGCCCATGCCGACGTTGTAGACATAGAGGTCAAGGACCTGAATGTGCTGAAGATTGAAAGCGTTCTGGAACACGAAATACTGGTCCATGCCGTTGTTCAGGAAATTCGAGATCGCGAGCATCAGAAGCACGAAATACGTCGGAAGCAGCTGGGGAATCGTGACATGCAGAATCTGCTGGAAGCGATTGGCCCCATCCACCTGAGCCGCCTCGTACAGTTCCTGATCGATGCCGGAGATGCCCGCCAGATAGAGGATGGAGCCCCAGCCGATGGATTTCCACAGGGTCCAGAGAAGCATTTTCAGCCAGGTCAGGGAATCCGAATCCAGGAATTTGATCGGCTGCGCGATAAGGTGCATGTTCTGCAGCAGCTCATTGACCATTCCGGTCGACGAGAACATTGCGAACGCGACCGCATACACAAGGACCCAGCTGATGAAATTCGGCAGGGTGGTCAATGTCTGGATGAGGTTCTTGAACCATTTCGCACGAATCTCGTTGAGGGCGATGGCGAAGATCAGCGGAAAGAACGACGTCAGAATGTTCAGCCCGCTCATGGCGAACGTATTGATGAGAACCTGTCCGATGGTATGAAGCTGTGCAGGGTTCTGGAACAGCATCCTGAACCACTGGAGTCCGACGAACTGGCTTTGCCCCAGAGGGATCGGCGGCTCGTAGTCGAAGAACGCATAGATCCAGCCGAACAGCGGGAAATAGCAGAACAGAACCGCAAGAATCAGGAAGGGAACGATAAGCAGCCACAGCCTGAAACCCTGAGACTTATTCGACAGTATCTTCGGCGGGGATCCGGCTCCGCCACGACGTTTTCGAAGCAACAAGCCCCGAGGCCGCACCTCGTTCCCAGCCACCGTAGTTTCGGCTGAGCTTCCGTCCACTCCTTGCGATTGCACCCATTCCTCCTTTGGCCCGGTGATGCAGACAACAAGCATCCGTCGAAGGCGCAAGGACGACTCTGCTGCGCATCTTCATACGGTATGCTTATTGATTAATTTATAAATAAGATAATAAACTCATTTTACTTTTGTGTCAATTTCTAACCGTATGATGGTGCGGCAGGATAAGGAGACTCCCGTGAGATTCAACATAGACAGCCCATTGTGGCAATTCGTGACGCTGTGCGTGCGCTATTTCATCCTCAATGTGCTTTTCGTCATCTCCATCATCCCGATCATCACGATTGGGTCTGCGCGAACCGCGCTCTACAGCACCGTCTTCGCGTATTGCGACAACGAGGACATCGACCTGGGCAGGGAGTATCTCCGGCGATTCCGTCGGGAATTCGCCACATCCATTGCGGCATCTGCGATATTCGTCGCACTGGGCGCGGCGATCGCGACCTCGATCGTGCTGTGGAACGCAACGCGAACGAACGCCACCTACGTCGCGTTCCCCGTTCTGATCATTGCGGCCGCAGTTCTCCTCATGACATTCGAATACTACTTCCCCCTCCTTGCGCGATACGAGACATCCTTCCGCAACACGTGGAAAAACGCGATGATGATTCCGTGGGGGGCCTTCGCCAAAACACTCATGCTTCTGAGCATCGACGTTGCGGCGGCCGCCCTGTTCATTTTCACGAATCCATTGAGAATCGCGTTCATCCTCATCGGATTCTCCTGGCTGGCCTATGCGAAATCGCTTATCTTCCTCAGGGCGTTCCGCCAGGTTTCCACCCCCCGCGATCAGGATCGGCATGATTCCCACGACTATTCCCTGCCGACCGCCTCGCTGCAGTAGACGCTTCCTCTCCCCCGCCATCGTCGATCCGGAATCCTTGCGGCTCGACGCCCCATTGCCTCAGATGCAGAGGAATGGGGTCGGGCTTGTACACGGCCGGGTGCGTCTCCGCCCCGTTCGCTCCCACAACCGGAAACACCATCACCACTGCCCGCCCGAGACCGCTGGCCCGGAACTCCCGCGTCCGCAGGGGGGGGGACGAACATCAGCCACAAGCCACAAACCATCGGACACAATCGGCTTAACACTCGGCACCAAGCACACCAAGCACACCAATTGTGTAGCATAGCCAAAGATATGCGGCCATCATCCGACCGAAATGCGTGCGGCTGTTACCCTTGGGGAGGTTTCTATTTCGATCGTTGCACTACACGGCAGGACTCCCATGGGTTTCATTAACTTTCTCCTTGAACTGATCAAGGATCCACGAACGGCCATCGCGAGTTGGATCACGATGGGCATCGCCCCCACTCTCGGCTTCATATTCCTCATCATCTTCATCGAAACAGGAGTCGTTTTCTTCCCCTTCCTTCCGGGGGACTCGCTTCTGTTCGCCGCCGGATTCTTCGCAGCGCCCGACGCCGTGACCGGCAGATCGGCGCTTCCCCTGATGGCGCTTCTTCCCGTGGTCTGGTGCGCCCCCATAATCGGAGACCAGTGCAACTACTTCATCGGCCACTTTTTCGGCCGCCGCATCATCGATTCCGGTAAGGTGAAGGCCATGACACCGGAACGGGTCGCCAAAACGGAGGCGATGATCGAGAAATGGGGACCTCTCGCCGTGTTCCTGGGCAGGTTCTTCCCCTTCATCCGCACGTTCATGCCCTTCATTTCGGGAATCTCAGGCATGCGCTGGGCCCGCTTCACCCCGTTCTCCGTTCTCGGGGGGCTCGTCTGGTCGACTCTTTTCACCCTGCTCGGCTATTTCTTCGGCGGGATACAATTCGTACAGAACAACTTCGAGATCGTCATCGTGGCCATCCTGCTCATTTCCCTCATTCCCACATTCGTCGGAATCTTCAAGGCCAGATTCGCCAGAAGCGTCTGAAACCGCCACGTTCCTGAATCCGACCCCGCAGCACTCGCGAGGCCGGCATCCATCATTGCTGCGGGATGCCAGGAAATGTCAAGAAAGCGCCCTCCCGTGGGGGCGCTTTCTTGACATCGCGCGGCGACCGCTCGTCAGAGCCTCACCTATCGATGGAAATCCGATAGATGCGCGCCGAGGGAGTGTCCGTCTGCCCTGCGGTGAAACGAATCAGCCCGGATCCTTGATCCTCGACCCGCCACTGGGCCGCGTGCGGGGCGTGCTCCGGCTGGGATGGATCAGGGAAAACCTGCTCCACGCGAAGCGCTGAGGAGCCATCCGCATTCGATTCGAACGGGATGTCAAGCGACTCCCGGCCTCTTCTGCGCCAGATGGTCACGTAGCCCGATCCCGCGGACTCATGGATGGATCGCAGCCCGCTGACCAGCCAATCCCCTTCGAAATCGGGCAGACCGGCAGGCCACCATGGTGCGAGATCGCCCTGCCGGGCAAGAATCCGACGATGAAGGGCAACCGCATCGTTCACCAGACCCAGACGGGCCTGATCCATGCGATTGATGAATCCCGACAGGTAGAGCCTTCCGAGAACGCCCGCGGCGAGGGTCAGGGAGGCCGTCTCGTCACTCATCTCCTGCTGGGCATATCCCCAGTTTCCCTGCTGCTCGGGCAGTATCGTCATTCCGGCACCCGCGGCGATGGCCGCATAGATCAGCGGATCGCACTGGTCCGAGGTGGATTGCAGATCGAGACGTGAAAGCTGCGCGTAATCCGCGCGCATGGCTCCCGAGCCGCAGTTTTCGATCATGACGTCGGGGTGGCGGCGGCGAAGGTCATCCAGCCAATCGAGATACGCGCGGGCGTGGGAAAGCAGGCCGCCGCCCACGGACTCCGCATTGACATCCGTCCCGACGCCAGGTACGGAGTTGTAATCGAATTTGAAGAACACCGCGCCGAAATCCCGGATAAGACGGTCAACGGTCTGATCCACATGCCTGCGCGCCTCGGGCGAGCGGAAATCCAGCAGATAGCGGTCGGAATCGGCGACGCGCTCGCCGTGTCGGCATATGAACGCCTCGTCGGGAAGCTTGCTGGCCATGGGAGACCTGGTGCCGATGACCTCAGGTTCGAGCCACAGTCCCAGTCCCATGCCGTGCTCCCGCACGGCCTGCGCCACACCGGACAGCCCCCGGTCCCCGAAACGGTTGGTCGACGGCTCCCACTCGCCGACCATGTTCCACCATCCGCCATCGGTGCTGTCGTACCATCCGGCATCGATGCAGAAGACGTCGACGTCGAGCTTCGAGGCCCCTTCGATCAGAGCGAGCTCCTTGTCGAGCCGCGGGTCGCCCCACAGCGTGTTCATGTAGTCGTTGTAGACCACCAGCGAATTCATACGCTCGATCATGGGACGCCGCCCCAGCTCCTCGGCCTTCTGGATCCGCAGTGCCCTGCGCTGGAGGGTCATCTGCGCGACCGCCTGCTGCCAGTCTCCTGCCGCGATTGCAAGGGAGGCGGGAACCGATACGAAATCGTTGCCTTCGCCAAGGGAGGTGAACCAGTGATGATCCTCATATTCCGGACCGAAGGCCGTGACATGCAGACCGGGATCGTTCTCCCCGACCTCCCACTCCCAGGCGCCGTTGTTTTCAATCTGCCACATGACCGAGAACGGGGAGGGCGTGCTTCCCGCGGCCTGGGCCTGAGCGATGCCCCTCTGCTCGCGTCGCTCGGTGGGCGAGAGTGCCTGCCATCGCGGGTCCGTCGCCGGCCGGCTCTCGGATGAATCATCGTCGGGGGGAACCGCAACGTCGCGATGCTCATAGGGAGTCACCTCCAGAACACCGGCCGGCTCATGCTCGCCGGTGGACCACATCGACGACGACCGGCGGGCGAAGCGCGAGCTCGACTCCTCGGACTGCCCCTCGAAATTGCGGTCGCGCACCACGGTGTCGCGCAGCATCGCACTATGCCAGTCGTTCTCCACCGCCCACGCGCTGTCACCGTAATAGATCCGGGTGGATTCGACGGCAGCGGAATTGGCCTCCATCGGCAGGGTGACGCTCACCGACGACACCCCTTCGATCGGGTAGCGCGTAGGGCAGCTCAATCGGGTATAGGTGCGTACGGCGGACACACCTTCGTGCGCCTCGAAAACGCTGGTGGCGCTCAGACCGGAGACGGGCTCGCGCTGCGTGATCTCCAGATGCCGTACGCACGCCGCATCCCTCCAGGATCTCGCCTGCGCAAAACGGAGCAGAGCACCCGTGCTTGTGGAGAGAAGCTTGAGACGGTTGTCCGTCGATCCGTCCCGTGAGGAAAGAACCTCAACGATGGGCCTCGGATCCCGCTGCGCCCACGTGGCCGAATCGGCACGGGGCATGCCGGTTCCGGACAGAGCCACGAGCGTGACCGCCGCATCCGGGGATGTCTGGAAAACCAAGGAGATCAGACCGTTGCCCCACACGAGCCGACCCGATTCGTCCGGAGTGATATCCATCGGCCGCGCCTGGGCCGTCTGTTCCATCCTGTCATTGCGTTGCATCATATTATCTCCTCCAACGGCTGCATACCGCGGTCGCGAACGTGCTCATGCGGAACCCCATGCGGTGGCTCATGACGACGAGGATCCTCGTTCCCGACTCCTCGTGCCCCGCCCGAAGGGCACGGCTGCGCACGATCCTGCATATGATCCCGTCTAGGCTATCAGCACGGGCCATACGGCTGGCGCGAGATTCAGGAAAAATCCAAATATCTGACGAACCGCAGTGCATAGCCCTTGGTCTTCTGCACGTTGCTGAAGGCCATGAAGGCATCGCCCTTGAGACCGTGAGCCTTCCACGTCGCGGAGCGCGACAGATCGAAACCCACGGCCTTAGCAGGATCGGAAACGTGGTTGCCGTCCGCATCCACCAGACTGCCGCCCAGCTTCGCAAGCTCCGTGCGACCCATGACCTCCGTCGGCTTGGATACATATCCTCTCTTGTTCGCCTCGGCAAAGCTTTTCCGTCCTGCGAACACCATATTGATCTGGCCGGCGGTGATCATGGCCATCGCCTTGGTGGAGTCATCGGTGTACCCGTTGCCCTCGATGTTCATATCACCGCTGATCTGGATGAGGCGCGAATCCTTCAGCCCGGCGCTCCGGGCGAAATCAGAGGCAAGTGAATCCAGCTTCTGCGACTGGTTCGCGACCCCGAACCCCTGCACGGACAGCACGGGGTTCGGTGCCTTGGTCGCATACGTGACGATGAGGGACACGACGACAATCACCGCTGCGAGCACCGCGACGGTGGCCAGCAGAAAATGCTGAACGAAAAACGGCCATTTCTGCGAGCGGGGCAATTGCCGAAACGTCGTCCATTTAGACTGGTGGACATACTCGTTCGTCGAGGCGAGCTCCGCTATGGCGTTCCTCTGCTCCTCGGAGAACCGATACTGCTCGTGCACGAAATCGTCGGAGGGCTTCTTCCCGGCCCCGTCATTGCCGGTGCCGTCATTCCTAGGATCGTCACTCATTCGGTTCCTCCATCGTTTTCAGCCTGCACATGGCTTCAACCTGCGCACCGGCATTATACAGAAGTCAGCTTAAAAATGCCGCGACGAGAAGAGGAGCAATGATTCCCGCCGCAGCATAAATCGATTCCCTTGTATCATGAAGCACCAATAATCCTATGGCGTGTCACACCTATTCATCAACAAGCGGATCCGGCAAAGGGACACTCTCTCGCTTTCTTTCAACATAGAGTTGGCATGCAACTTGATGATTGTCAGCATCCCGCGCGATACCCGTCGGTTCCAAGTGAACGTTGTACTGGGCACACTGCGCCCTGGCATATGTGCACCGAGACATGAAGGGGCATCCCTTCGGCAAATCCGCTAGATCCGGGGGAGATCCAGGGATTCCTCCAAGTTCTCGTTTTTCACCATGCAGAGGGGGGAAAGAACCTATCAAACCTCTTGTATATGGATGCCGCGCATGATGATACAGCTCCATCGCATTTCCATCTTCAATTATCTCCCCCGCGTACATAATGGCAATCCGGTCGGCAATTTCAATAAGCAGGGAGATGTCATGGGTAATGAAAATCACCGCAAAACCGAGTTTCTCACGCAACTGCATAATCTGCTGCACTATCTGACGTTGCATGACGACATCCAATGCAGTAGTCGGCTCATCCATGATCAACACCTTGGGTTCCAAGGCCAAGGCCATCGCAATCATCACTCTCTGGCGCATACCGCCGGAAAGCTGGTGCGGATATGCATCCAAACGATCGTGAGAGATACCTACCATGTCCATTAGCTCGATGGCTCTTGATTGACGCCTTTCGGCATTCCACTCAGGCCGATGCACTTTAATGGCGTCCTTGATTTGATAACCGACTTTATACACAGGGTTCAATGAATTGAGTGCGCCCTGAAAGACAATGGCCGTATCAACCCAACGATGGTCTCTCAGCTCCCTATCGCTGAGTTCAAGAAGATTATGCTGCCGACCGTCAGCGCCTTTGACCCACACCTCCCCGGCAGTAATCAACCCCGGCGGGGGAAGTAACCTGGTCGCCGCATAGACGAGCGTGGATTTCCCACATCCAGACTCCCCTGCTAACCCGAGCACCTCTCCCCGATGCAGGGTGAGGCTAACATTCCTCAAGGCATGCACCGCGTTCGAGGTAAATCCGTAATCTACACTCAAATTTTTTATCGTCAGAGCTGATTCAGCATCTATTGTCTGGTGGGAACCCGTTTTCATGCTTCCTTCTTTGGAACGTTTACCATATCTCGTCCGCTGATTTTGTTCATTGGAGAATTCTTCTTCGTTTTTTGGAGTGTGCGGGCAATCGGAGTAAACCCGATCCGCGGACGGATCCCTCGCTTTTTGAGAGCAGCGGCGTTCATTCCGGTATTGCGCAGTCGAGGATTGACGAACTCATCTATCCCAAAATTGATAAGAGCCAAAGACATCCCCACAAAGGCCACGCACAAACCCGCAGGGGCATACCACCACCACAATCCTTGCGTAAACGCCCCGGAATTCTGCGCCCAGTAAAGCACCGTCCCCCAACTCCAATCAGACGGCGGGATCACACCAATATAGGAAAGAGTAACGAGCGACATAATTGACGCGGTTACGGTGCCAATAAACGTCGAAGCGAGAATGGCCGTTAAGTTGGGGAGTATCTCAAAAAAAATCGTACGAAAACGGGTTTCTCCGTTTGCTCGCGAGGCCTCCACGAAGTCACGGGAACGAAGCGACATGGTCTGAGAACGCAGCACACGCGCTCCCCACGCCCATCCCGTGAGAGAAATAATGAGGACAATGGCCGCAACTCCTGCATTCTTCATCATCCCCATGATGATAATAATGAGCGGGAGTCCCGGAATAACCAGGAAAATATTGGTGAGCATAGATAGCAGCTCATCCCACATTCCGCCCAGAAAACCGGAAGTCACTCCGATGGCGGCGGCAATGAGCGTTGCAATGATTCCGGTGCTTATGCTGACGACCATCACCCCGCGGGTTCCTATAAGCAATTGGGAAAAAATATCTTGCCCTGTTTGCGTTGTGCCCAGCCAATGCTCGGCACTGGGAGGCTCAGAGGCTGCAGAAGAAATCTTGTCAGGGCTATATGGAGCAATCCATGGGCCAATAATCCCAATAATGAAGAAGAAGCCAAAAATGATCAATCCCGTAATCGACTTTCGGTTACGCAGAAAAACCATGTGCTGCCGGTTTGCAGAGCGACTTTTCCTGCGCCGAGAAGGTTGTGCTGATGTCGTTGACATCCTAAGCCTCCTTTCTGGTGCGTGGATCAAGCACCGTATAGATAATGTCGGCGAATATGTTCGCAATAAGCACGGAAAAAGTAATAATGAGGAAGATGCCCTGCATCAGCGGATAATCGTTATTGCTCGTCGCCTGAAGCAACCGGTATCCTATACCCTGATACGAGAACACCTGCTCCATGACAAGCGTTCCGGAAACCACAAAACCCAGGGAAAGCGCAAAGCCGGAAATCTGCGGAAGAATCGCGTTCCGGGCAGCGTAATGAAACATGACATTCGATTCGGGAAGCCCTTTCGCCTGCGCCACGGTTACATAATCTTCGGAGGAAACGGTAACGATCATATTGCGCATGCCCAGAATCCACCCTGCAATGGAGGAAATAACAATCGTCAGTGCAGGAAGAAAACCGTAATAGCACACCGAAGAAACAAACGCCCAGTTTAATCCGGGTGTCACGTCAGGAGAATACGAACCGGACAGCGGAAACCATCCGAGCTTTGCCCCGAAAATCGCGATTGCTATCAAAGCAATCCAAAAATAGGGGACGGAGGAGAAGAACGTGGTGATGGGAATAAGGGCGTCCCATTTCGTTCCACGATGCCATCCGAGAACGATACCGAGCAACGTACCCAGCACGAACGCGATAATCGTGGCCAACCCGACCAGACCGATTGTCCACGGCAGCGATTGTCCGATTATTTCAGTTACCGGCGTCGGGAAAGATTGAAGAGAGATGCCTAGATCACCGTGAAAAAGTCTTCCAAAATATTCGATGTACTGCCGCCATAAAGGCTTTTGGTTATCTAAACCAAAAAGTACCCGTAAAGATTTCACCGCGTTGACGTCGATATTCCCCTGATACCGCGACAGCAACGACTGCACGGGATCCCCGGGCAGCATACGCGGAATAAAGAAATTCAGCGTAATCGCGGCCCACGCTGTGACGATATAAAAAATTGCACGTCGTATAAAGAATTTCATTGTGCCACCTGCTCATTGTGTCCTGACGGGTTCTCATCCTCAGTTCCCGGTCTGCTCATCCGAGCAATGAGGTTGGCACCCGGGCTCAACGGTGCCCCGGGCTCGTTGGTGTAGAGCCAACAGGCAACTTCCTGTCCGTATGATGTCGTTGAAACGGGAGGGATCTCTCGGGCGCATAGTTCATTGGCAAACGGGCACCGGGTCCGGAATCTGCATCCCGAAGGAGGGTTTATGAGACTGGGAGCCTCCCCGCGAGCGGCATACGAAACAGCCGCGAGTTGATCAGGATCGGGGGCAGCCCCTACTAGAAGCGCCGTATAGGGATGAGCGGGATGCTGCGTAACTGCTTCGGAATCTCCCCGTTCCACGATTCTTCCGGCATACATCACCAGGGTCTCGTCCGCAAAATATCGTGCCGATGCCACATCATGAGTTATGTAGAGAATGGCGATGCCGTCCTTGTCTCGCAGCTCCTTGAGGAGGTTGAGGATCCCCAATCGTATGGACACATCAAGCATGGATATTGGTTCATCGGCCAGCAACACCTTGGGGTCCGCAGCCAAAGCTCGTGCAATGGACACTCGCTGCCGCTGCCCGCCAGACAACTCATGGGGGAATTTACCAATGTAGCGTTCCGCCGGCGTAAGGTTCACCCGTGTAAGAAGGTCTCTGATGGCAGCATCAAGTTGGGCACCATGAAGGTTCTTCTTATGTATCTGTAGCGCCCTGCCAAGAATGTAGGACACCGTATGTATGGAGTTCAGGGATCCGAAAGGATCCTGAAAGATCATCTGAACTTGACTGGTATACCAACGAAAATGATGACCGGAAGACACTTTAACTTCTTTGCCTTCAAGCTTGATGGACCCCGATGTTATCGGCTCAAGTTCTGCAAGCAGCTTTGCTATGGTTGATTTCCCAGATCCCGATTCTCCCACCAGAGCGACAACCTGGCCAGGATACAGACTCAGGCTCACATCGTCGGCGGCATGAACCACGGCTTTGTGCCTTAACCCCGACACCGGATAATGTTTCGTCACATGAGTCGCGCTCAGTATCGGATCCCTTCCCGCTGATTCTAATGCTGCTCTTTGAAATTCGGACACGGCTACCTCCTTTGAGATAGGCGCGTACCAATATTGTCGATTGGTACGCGCGAACAAATAATGCCTCTGGCTACTTTGCGGGCTTCAGCTTCGTGAGAACCAACGTTTCAGCAGGCGTCGTCATGTTGATATTGGCATAGGGATTGGCAGCGGAAGGCCAACCTGTGTAATTCCTGTTTGTATAGTTGCCCCACACGGGCACCTCAAGCACAGGTATGACCGGCACTTGATCGACATAGATCGTCTGAATGATATCCAGATCCTTCGCACGCTGCGCATCCGTGGTGGCTGAGGCATAGTCTTTCAATGCCGCGCTCGCCTCCGGAGACTGGAACCGTCCGAAATTGTAGTTTGCATCCGTACCAATCGGCTTATAGAAAGTGTCTCCCATGGTATCGAGATAAATGTTATAGGGAGTAAAGCCGGAATCGGTCCAATGAAGGGCAGCATCAAAATCTCCCTTCGCTATTTGCTCATTCCATGTATCGTAAGAGGGATTCTGAACGGTGACTTTCGCACCAAGCGATTGGAGCTGCGATCCGATAAGCTGCAGCTCAGTGTCGTAGTCAGACCATCCGGAGGGATCGGTGAGATCTATCGTAACAAGCTGTCCCTTGGGGGTTTTCAGTCCGTTGTTTGTTCCTACGCCGGTATATCCCGCCTTAGTCAGTATTTCCTTGGCGCCAGAGGCATCGACTTTAAAGTCTTTCCCCTTATATTTCTTACCGATGAAACTTGCACCCGAAGAAGGCAGCCCGGTGACAGACGTGATGGGACTGGACGCGCCCGTCGTTCCCTGTTTCGAAAGCGCAGAACGGTCTATCACCATTGATGCGGCTTGCCGAAAGGCCAAATCAGAAAAAGCACCTTTCGCATTGTTGAGGAACAATGTGGTGTTGCCTAATGTCGAAGGGTACCAAGCAACGTTCTTCGAGTTTTTCGCAAGCCATGCCGATTTGTAATTGGCAATATATACGAATCCATGATCCACCTCTCCGGCTGTCATTGCACTTGTCAAGGCGGTATTGTCATTATATTCGATATACCGGATTGTCGGCACCTTGAGCGCCCCTCCCCAGTACTGGGAATTGGCGGTTAAAGTGACACCCTGCGTCGACCAGGTCTTTAATACATAAGGTCCTGTGCCGACAGGATTCTTGTCAAGGAACTTTGAAGGATCTCCAGCCGTCTTCCATATATGCTCAGGCACGATAAACTGCTGATACAAAGAGCTCATGTGAACATACTGATTCTGGGTAAAAGTAACGGTAACGGTATCGCCCGAAGTGCTGACATTTTTGAACGGGATGGATCCCGTATTCAACGCAGGATTATCCTTCACCAAGTTAAAAGTAAAGGCGACATCCGCTGCCGTCAACGGCTTGCCATCACTCCACTTCACACCCTTGCGGATAGTGAACGAAACAGAGGTATAGTCAGAGTTCCATTGCCATTGCGTCGCAAGCCATGGAACGGGTTTTTGCGTCGGCTTGACATCGTTGATCTGAACAAGAGTTTCATAAATTGCATACCTATAGCCCTGAACACTCGCGGCCGACGTGCCGAGGAAAGGATTTGAATTGTTGGTTTGTGGACCATCCGGTTTTCCGAAGGTGAGCGGGCGAGAGGCGCTTCCGGTTGCCCCCGATCCTCCACAAGCAGCCATAGCCAAGATCATGGACGCTGCTGCGGCGACGGCGCCAATGCCCTTAATTTTCCATTTCATTTTCCGACCCTTACTTCTTTGTATGACGAATCAGGAATATTGATAGGAACGGCTAAGCTTCGAGGTCTGCGCTACGTCGCACAAATCCAGCGCAAAAGCCGTTGTTCTAGAACGCTTCCTGCTTACAGAAAAAAGATTACTTACTTGAAAGTAAGAAGTCAAATTCCAATACGCCACCCAAAGTGAAGTCTGTTCGTCTGCAAGAACTCCCGTCCATCAAAGCGTGGATCTATTCACCATCCAAGACGCTTTCCTGCGGATGCACGATCGCCGTCACCGCGACATCAACAACAAACTTCGTGGCGCGTCCCAAATTCACGCTGTCCGGATCTAACAGCCACTGGAGCTGCAAGCCATCCATAGCAGCAACAATGCATGTTACCGCATCATCGATGCGTTCCCTTTCCTCATTTCCGGGAACATTTCCTTTCCCCACGGATACTTCGGTGAGAGCTTCAACAAGTTCAGACCGCAACCCAGCGTACCGACCGAAAAAATACTCACGCCCCGGGTTCCCCTCGGTAACAGATTCGGAAGAAAGTATGAGATAAGTCTGGACGATTCCCGGACGATCCATGTTCGTATATGCGGTTCTCACCAAATGTCTGAACGCATCCAGCCCACCAGGCATGTGCTGCCCCTCGAGACTCTCGACATCGTCCCGGTCGCGATACTTCAAAACCTCCAACAGAAGTCTTTTCTTACTACCAAAATAATGGAGAACACCCGCATGCGTCATCCCCACTCTTTCGGCAATGTCCTGCAACGTTGTATTGCTCGTCCCTTTCTCTCCGAACATTAAAGCGGCGATTTGAAGAATCTGCTCACGCTTTGCATCCGTCTCAGGACGATGATGCACCTTATGCCGCTCACCCGTATAGACCATCTCTGTTCCTTCAGATTAAATCCTCTATTGCACACGCAGTGCTTCACTATTCTTGCACATTAGTCCACACCAAGTAAATGTTCTCGCCACCGTCATCGAGGAATAACGTCAGTGGCTTCATTACCGGGGAATCGAGAACAAAGATCAAAGCATCATTCCCTACAGAAGAAAGCGAGCAGAGAATTGCCCCGGGAGTTCGCTCACAAAAACGAATTATGGCATCGCCGATGGAAGGCTGCGCTACCCCAGATGGACGACGAACGCACTGTTGCGAAATACGACATAAGCGGGAATCCCGGACATCAAAGTTACCGCAGAGCCTGTTTCAAAGAAACCGTGCATCGCCGCGAATTGCGCATGACGAGAGTGTGCGCTAGAGTGTCTTGAGTTGTCACACGCATGTGCGACAACACCCACTTGGGGCTGTAGCTCAGTTGGTAGAGCGCTTCGTTCGCATCGAAGAGGTCGTGGTTTCGATTACCATCAGCTCCACCGGTAGGGATTTCAAGGAAATTTGAAATCCCTTTTTTATGCCAGAAACGTTGATATACAGACACTCCAAGGCAGTCCGTGGCCATTTCTCCATAACACGCATAATGCAGCATGGCAATGCCCCCCCAGATGGGCATATTCAGGGGTACACACGGCGGTCGGATTCGTGAGACGATGAGCATATGACGCCAAGAAGCTTCGGCGCCATCCACCGACGGAAAAAACGGCAGAGGGCGCGTCCAGTACCCGGACCCGACACAATCCGACGGTAAGGCAAGAGTCGAGCGCGAGTTCAAGTACAAGAACGACGTGCAAAGCTGGCTGGCCGACGAGGAAATCCTCGTGCGCGACCATTGGGCGGAACGACGAACATGGACGCCGTGGCGGGAGCGAGAAAGGAACGCCAAGCCAGTCTCCACGCGGCATCAACCGCCCTCAAGCGATACGCCGAACAGAATTACACGCACTTGCGCAAACAGTACGGCGGCGGACCCGCCGAAAGCTACAAACGAAAGCTGCGGGAATGTCTCATCCACCTCAGCGCAGCCCCGTCCTGGACCGAGCCACTGGAGAAAATCACACCGGAGCAGATAACCGAATGGAAGAACGACAATAATCTGGCCCCGACCCTGCCATGCACTACGGGCGGCACAGCGACGCGAAGAGAAGCATCACACGGCATCGGAACGCGGGAGACGATACACGGGAACGTGAAATCGTCGAGAACGTGGCCGCACGGCTCCTGCCTCAACAACGCACACGCGCCATCGTGAAGCGGGAGCTTGACGAAGCCAGAACGAAAGTCCTCCGACTCGAGCAGGAGCTAAAGACGCCCAGTTCACAGCCGTGGTCTTGCCGGTGCCCGCAGGGCCCATACAGATAGAAGACCTTGACACCCTCTGAATGATCAAAGGATGCTGTTAGTGCTCTTGATGACGGCAGGAACAAACCTGTGTCCTACTATATGATTGCTGTCAGAACATCGACACCGGATCATCTGTGAGGGCGCAGGTGTGTTCTCACGCTGTTCGATGTGAACCTAGCATGCCTTCTGGTTAGGGTTCCGCTAGGTGTCTTCACCAGCGGTGTGCGGTTGTCCTAGTTGAAGAATCCTGTGCCCCCAACGGTGTCGACCCGTCCATCATCCGGGCCGACGGCGATGTACCTGCGGGCTCCGGAAGCCGCGATGTAGCTGATCCAGGCGCATCCGTTGGCAAAAATATAGCTGTCGTAGGTGATGACCTCGACCGCATCATACGTTGCCAGCGCCGGACTATTAGGATCCGTGTCACCACTCGCTGGCAACGATTGGTTGGGATAGAACGTTTCATCGAATGGTATACGTCCAACCGAACCTGAGCCACCGCCGTGCTCGCGGGATATTCGTCGAGGCCCAGTCGGTTCGGTTGTCTTCTCATCGGAAGGCCGGGGGCCACCTAGACGTCGATGTTGTCACGCGGTTGCGCGTACGGTAGATCCGATTCGAGGACGTAGAAGCTGCCCATCAGATCGGACGCACTGCCATTCAGCCCGGAGCCAATGGCCTTGAGGTAGCACTCCTTCATCGTCCGGATCTTGCAGAATCTCAGATCTCGCTCCCGTTCCGTTGGCTCTCCGTCAAGGGCATCAATCTCGGCCGGCGAGTAAGCGTAAGCGTATATCCGTCGCACGGGCATGGCGACACGTTCACGATTCGTTAGTGTTGGAATCTAGGATTTTAGTGATTTTTGATCATCGCTAGGGTCTGTTATTGAGGTCATTCCCCACTGTTCCGCAGCAATATTAAATCTTTCTGAAAGCTGCCTGGTGAAGGGCGGACAGGGATGAATACTTTCTTGCCATCGTTTGGGACATGCCCCTCCGCAAACTGGCAGGAAAGTGCATCGCGAACAGGCGACCGAGGCGTCTTCCAATCGACCGATCCAGCCGTCATAGCGTCCCATTGGTCTCAAGGCTGCTGAATTCAGATTCAGGACATTTGCCAGTATGTCGTTCTCCTCGTAGGGTTTGACCAGAGGAAACTCGGTACAACTGTATAGGCTCCCGCGACTGTCGATCAGTTCTGCTTGCTGGTTGACGGCGATGCAGGCAACATCCCTTCTCGCACTTGGAAACACGCCGGTATGGAGACCAAGGTGGAGCGCCTGTCGTATCAATTGTGGCATCAATCGGTCAAGAGTCGCCTTGCTAAGTTTCATTGCAGAGTTATCCTGACCCCAATCGTAGACCGGAATAAGTTGTATGTTGAAATTGTCTTCGTTCATTCCTCTTGCGGACATGTCATCGAAAAGCTGAGATATCGAAGGGGCGTTTGCCGCCGTGATGTTGATACGGATGTTGACCAATAGTTGGGTGAAATCGCTCTGTTTTCCTGCAATTCGTTGCAGCAAGTTCATGATGAAGTCATAGGTCGGTCTGCCACTTCGCATCAGTCTGCTTCGATTATGGCAGTCGCCGTAACCATCGACTGTCACGGTGACATTTCGAAGACGCGCCTCATCATAGAGAGCTTGCAGACGGTCAACGGTCATCAGAGAACCATTGGTAGACATGCTCGACCAGTACCTGACGTGCTGTCTATCGGCACTCGAGACGTACCGGCCCGATGACGCAAGAATACGATGATACGCCATCATCGGCTCCCCGCCGTACCAACGAACTTCAACATAGCGTGTCTTCGGGTTTTCAATCGCCGCGAGAACACGTGCATCCACACCCGCACTAACGCGACCATCAAAGTGCAGCGGACATGTTACCTGCCCACAGTACGAACAATGCATATTGCACAGTGAGGTGGGCATGAGTGCGAATATTCTGTGCGATTTATCTTTGCTTGCATCCTCTATGTGCTTAAGTTCGTCTTTTACCTCAGGCTCATCGGAATCCACAAGGACATGTCTGCTGAGCAACCTGCTGATGACTTCCCGCGGAAGCGCATCCACACGATCTTTGATCATGCAATCGATCACGAACGATGGAATGGTGAGAAGAAACGGACCCGTCGTCACGTACACCAGCCGGTAGTCGCGGTTGCCCATGCGCTACTGATTGGGACTAAGAACCGTATATCTAGATCTCTTGTATCGAGACAACCTGCGCGTCTCCTCTCGTCTTTTATTGCTGCTGATTGAGAATCCCGGTCAGCAGATACCGTTAATCGTTACATCCGTGTTGAGCATCTGATTCTCAAGTTTCCCACTGTAAAGCGGGAGCTCCATTATCGAATAATCTTCCTGCATTGTTTCCGTCACCTCCTCCATAGTTGGATCGTCATGTGACAACAATCATCCTATAACAACAATTGACATTTCACAATTTGACTTGTACAATGATAATTGTGATTGAACGTAAGCATGAGACACAACCTCCGACCAACGACGACGCGATAAGAGACATCAACCAAGAGGCGATCCTGTTAGCAGTAGCCAACCCGGCAAGGATGCGAATCCTAGGGCTGTTGCGCAACGAAGGAGAAAGGACCGTCGGCCAGATTTGTGAACTGCTCGGCATGGCACCCGGCAGCGTAAGCTTCCATCTGCGCAAGCTCGCCGACGCCGGGATGGCACAGCGGGTGGAGCAGATCGACGGCGATGGCAGAAAAAGCTGGTGGAAGGCCACATACCAAGCCATGAGACCAGCCAGGCACGGCAATGGGACTTCCGGAAGCGATGCCGAATACGCGTACCGGCGCGCAGTCGCGGTCACCTACGAATCGATCTACGAACGATACCTCGACGCCATGCCGGATCTCCCCAGCGAATGGCGGGAAACCGGCCTAAGCGAGGACCGGACCATAGATCTGACTCCTGAAGAAGCCGAGAAGATGAGCCATGAGTTCGATGAGCTCGCCGGCAGGTGGGCGTCACGCTCTCGTGACCGAACGGCAGGCGGGAACCGGCGCAAGGTCGCACTCATCATCCAGGCGTTCCCGTGGATCCCCTGAGCATGAACAGGCAGAGGCAAACGAAGATGGCAATGGCACAGACAACAAACAGCGGCATCGTCAAACACGGCATACACGCCAGCGGAGCACAACGGCGAGTGAATCGTGACGGTTCAAAGAACTCCTTCTGGAAGGGTCGCGGTTATCTGACTTGGTTCGCCTCCGACAGCGCATCGACCGCAGGCTCGACGATGCCGAATTTCGCCATTCCGCTCGTGGCGTTCGCATTGTCCCGGTCCGTGGTCACCGCGGGATGGGTGACCACACTGATGCGGATCGTCCAGCAGGGAGCAAACCTGTTCGGCGGAACCTTCATAGACCGCCATGACCGCAAACGGCTCATTATCATCAACTGCACGGTGGGGACGATCCTGTGGGGTTCGATACTCGTACTGTTGCTCATCGACCGTCTTACGTTTGGCGTGTTCCTCGTCATCGTCCTGTGTTGGTCGTTTTCGAGCGGGTTCCTAGGAGGTTCCGCCGATGCTCTACTTCGCTCGATAATCAATATCCGGGATTACCCGAAGGCGCGTTCCATCACTGAGGGAAGGGACGCGACCATCAACCTCGCCGGCAGTTCAATAGGAGGGGCGTTTTACGCCATTGCAGCATGGCTGCCGTTCCTCGTCGCCACTGCGCTTTACGCGATTGCGGGAATTACCGCAAGCCAGATCAAAACCAGCACCACCATCGCCAGACGCCACATCAAGCGCAAGACAGAGGGCATGCCTTTCGTCACGGATTTCATACAGGGATGGAAGTATGTGCTCTCCAGCAGATTGCTGGTGACCCTCACCATAGCCACGGCCCTACTGAATTGTGGGATGAACGGCATCCAATACGCAATCCAGCTGCATCTGGTAGGCACACACACCAACAGCGCGCTCATCGGTTTCACGGGCACAGCCACCTGCATCGGGCTCATGGCGGGCTCATTCATCGCAAATCGACTGAGCGACAGAATACCGGTGGGGACAGGCATCTGCCTGTCCATAATGCTCGCAGCCGTCACCTGCCTTCCCTTGACGGTCAATGACTCGTATACGCTCATTCTCGCATGCTCCGCTGTGATCGGCTTGCCATTCCCCCTATTCAACGCAATGTGCTTCGGCTTCGTGTTCGCGAAAACCCCGGATGCTCTTCAGGGACGAGTAAAATCGGCAATGTCCGTTGGCGTGCAGGCACTCTCGATGTTCAGCAGCGCCATTGCCGGAACCCTACTCAGCCACTTCGCATTCATCACCGTCTCCAGAATATTCATCCTCATCCTCATCATCGCCGCGACCTTGGTTTTTTCATCACGACGCATCAGGGACATCCCCGCCGCCGAGAAATGGGATGGGTTGCAGCTATGAACGATGATTCCCCTAGGACAAACCAACAGGGTGTCGACGTTGCCGATGCGGTGCCCCTCCTCGAAGAAACCGCCTTGGATCAGGGCAAGTACACGGCACTGGACCAGTCATACAAATTGGGTCCCAGCCGGTTGTCCATGCTGTATGTGATTTTGCCTTCACGGTCTTCATACCATTTGATAGTCACATCAATCGCACGGTTGGCAAGGTCCACCGTTCCCTTGTCCCACCGGCCCCGTTAAGGAAAAGTGCCTTTCCGCCGCACGGCAGTTGTCCAGTCCCGCCGAGACGATGCCACCCGAGGTTAATATACAGGTCGAATTGCCCTGCCGCAGCACTGAAGCTGCCCGCATTGACATGCGCTAACAGGTCGCTTGCGGCAAGGGTTCCCGCACCCACGTTGTAAGCGAACGACACCAATGCATCAGACATGTTCTGCGTGACGGTCCTGGTGACCAGACTGTTCACCGAGTTTTGGAAACTCTGCACATCAACCAGTAATAGAGTCGTGGTCTGCGCTTCGGTGATCGTCTTGCCCTCATACACCGGGTACCGTGAAGCTGACGGGGCACTTGTCGCGGGCATGCCCACCAATGATCACGCCTGCGACAGGAAGCGATGCGATTCCAAGCCGATCGGGCCACAGCCAGCACGCAAACGACCGGGGACGTCCGGGGTCGGGATCATGCACGAACACAGCCACACATTCCCACGCCTGCGAACACGACGACGCAGGTGGCGCGCAGCCAATCGCCGTAAACAGGGCACCCATACCGCGCATCGCGAACAGGAAGGCGCTTCACCAAGGCCGCGACACCGACCCAACCGACGAGAACGACCGACCACAATGCCTCGCCAAGCCAAGCGACAGCACGCCACCACGCGCATACAACCCCGTATACGACGGCGGCCGCGACATCGGAACCGGAGTTCCTGGAGTCAGGATTCTTCGAATTTTTTCATCAACTTCACCGTGTAGAACAAGGCGATCGCCACCAGTTGCACACTTTTCCAGGGTGGCTCCCACTTTCCGGCTTGGCTGTGTGCGTAGCGGCTTACGCGGCAGAATGTCACTGATCAGCATCCGGCTTTCTGCAAACACGCGATGTGCGGAGGGACATGTCATGGTGAATTAGATGTGGATGGCTTATCCGCGGACGCGAATGATCGTGGTGCGGTTTCGGTTGTCAGTGTGCATAGGGAAAGCGAAAAATGCTCGTCGTATCCCGATGGAATACATGTCGCTGTCCCGAGACGTGTCGTAGACGAATCCGTGCCTATCTTCGTAGGCAGGTCAATTTGTATGAGAGATAAGCAGGGGCACGACCATGAAATTCCAAGAAATGATGCGTGGGATTCCTGATTGAGAATGCTCTCGTTCTTATCGCACAATCAACATTTTTGAATGAAAGAGCGAGAAAAGCATGATTCCAAAAACGGAGATTAGCACCGCTGCTGCCGATCCAAGAGGAGGGCGGCTGACCGGCCTGCTCATCGTTGGCATTTTCCTTGTCGGCGCCGACAATATGCTTGTGGCCGCTATTGCACCACAGATCGCACGAACACTTCAGGTTGCGACAGGAAGGGTGACGTTGGCGATTACGTTGTACGCGCTGTTCTATGGAGTATGCGCCCCCTTCGTAGCGCCCCTATCTGAGCGGCTCGGCCGTCGGATGGCTCTTGCAATATTCGGTCTAGGCTTCTCTTTTTCCAACATCCTCGTGAGTCTTGCCTCAAACATATGGATATTGTATGCGGGGAGAATCTTATCGGGTCTGTTCGCCGGGGGCATGGGCCCGAACCTTTGGGCCATGGTCGGAGACTTCTTTGCAAAGGGGAAGGCGAGAAAGGTGACATCATGGATGATGTCCGCGTTCTCGCTCTCAACCGTTTTAGGAACGCCTATCGCTATACTCGCAGCCGCCAGATTCGGCTGGCGTGCGATTTTCGCGCTCATCGCCGCACTTGTTGCATTCAGCGCCGCGGCTCTTGTCCTTGCATTAAGTCCCAAAAGGAAGCGCACCGATTTGAACAAAGAAAACGGCACATTAAAAAGGCTGCTCTCCACCCTATGTGCACATTGGAGATGGTGTCTCGCCATGCTGCTTTCTTCGGCGGCGTATATGGGGATTTACGGGATATTCCCATCATACCTCTCCGATTATCTGTGCATCCCGAGCGGAGCGGTGTCCCTGGCGTTGTTCGTTATCGGAATATCCGGTTTCGCGGGATCGCTGCTGGTATCGTTCCTATTCCACGGGACCAGTTCGCAGAGATTAACGCGTTGGTCCTGGGGAATCGTGATGCTATTCGCATGGCTTGTTGCAGTCCCGTTCATTCACGAAAACAGCCTCATGCTGACAATCCTGTTTGCCGTGTGGAATCTGTGCTCAACATTGGGCAACACCGCGTTTGTTGCAACTCTTGGAGAACGCGCGCATGGGGAAAGAACCAGATCAATGGCGTTGAACAACACTTCCATATTCCTGGGGTTTTTCATCGGCTCCGGTTATGGCTCGTTCATCACGAGCCATAGTTTCATACGTTTCATCTTCGTCGCGATCGTCTCTGCCATCCTGTCCATAGGAGCGTGGATTACCTACGCGTGGGCTGCGCGGTCTGCGGCAATGTGAAGAGCGCTACATTTTCTGCCACTTAGCTATGACTTCGCCTCTGGCCCGAGTGTGGAGCTTCAACTCAGCACGACGCAAATGGGTCTTGACTGTTCCGGTCTTGCAACCCATCGCGGCGGCGATTTCCGATGCTTTGTAGCCCTGCGAATACAGTTTCAGTACCTGACGTTCCTTCGTTGACAGCAACGGCCGAATGGAGTCTACCATCGAATCGGCGCGGGAACGAGCTGCGCAAACCGTATCGAAATCCACTCCATCGCAGTCCTTATTCCAGATTCTTCCCATGGCAACGGTCCTCCTCAGCGCTGTGATAATCTCAGCTCCATCGCCTTTTCGCACATGCCCTTGAGCGCCCGCTTCCGAAACCTTGCGCGACCAAATCGCCAGAGGCAAGGAGGTCATGCAAAGGACTGCGATTCCTCCTATTCTGATTACTCTCCGACACACTTCGATGGCAGGCGTATCGTAAAGCTCCATATCCAGTAGCAGCACGTCAGGCTTTGAGCGGCGCGCATCAACGCAGAAGCTGAGAGCCTGGTGACTCTTCGTCGTTTTCCATACGATGTTCTTTATTAGCGATTCACCTTGCAACAATGTCATCAATCCGCAGAGGGACAACGAATCGTGACCCAACACCCCCACCATAGCGCATGTATCTTCAGTCAATTGTGTCTCCTCATAATCAAAGCCTGTGAATAACAAGAAGCACTCCATGAATATACTCGGATCAGGGAGACTTCATAAGTGTTCATGATCATGCCGATTCCTGCGCAGGATATCCCAATCCAGCCTGAACTCGCCGCATGCGGTGATTATCCAACAACGCGAGGCTACCGACTCACCGATACATGGAGGACGCACATTATGACTTCAGTCGCTCTGTGAACAGCAATCCATTGATAACTGCCAACAATTTCGCCATGCCGGTAACGATGTCGGCGCGGCCAACATCGTTATGGAAAGCGGCACAACCATATGGCTTATCCCCTCGAATGTCTATTCCTCGATGAACGTGGGGCTGTCGGAGCTGCAGCTTCGGGTCAGACCCTTCGGGGTCGTCGGCAGATATCTGTTCGATCAGCTCGTCGCATTCAACGCAACGGACGGTGCGTGGTGGACCGCCGGTGAAAGCTGGTCGCTGGGAGACTGCCCGGCCATAGGCGTGGCCATCAAGCCGGATTGCGGCTCGTATCATTATGCACCGGCGCCGCTGGTGAGGAAAGACACGACCTCCCAGTACGATCCGTCAAGACCCGTCGTCCGCATCTATGATTCCATTGATTCACGGTTCGTGCTTGAGGACCTTTACGCCAAGCTTCAGATTCACGCGGCATCCGAAATCGGCAGTGCTTGCGAACGGGATTGACGGGGCCCCGGACCCGCGCCTATTCATTGCGACGGAAGTGTGACCGCACCCCCCCGAGAGCGAAGGAAGCGCCCGAAGCCCTGGCGACAGCGGAATTCTCGCCCGTCGGAGCTTTCGACATGTATGCCCTCGGCGGTTCGCCGCGCCTGGAAGCCGACCTGCGTTCCATCACTGTTCACCACCTGGGCATGGGCATGATCCACCTCATCCATGAACACCGAGACAAGCGCGTTCTCCCCGTAGTCATATTCCGGGGAATCCGGGTTGTCTCCCGTCACCAGGACAGTGCCGTCGCGCACCCACAGCGGAAGGGTGTCGAACCCGTGGGTTTCCGTGCGCCACTGGCCGTATGGCGTGCGAATCCGCTCGGAACTAAACCAGTTGGTCCACGTGCCCGCGGGAAGATAATAGGTCACTGAGCCGGAATACGAGAATATCGGGGCGACCAGCAATGACGGCCCCAGCATGTATTCACGATCGAGCGTTCTTGCGGTTGGGTCGTCCGGAAATTCAAGGAACATGGATCGCATCACGGGGACACCCGCGTTATGCGGCTCAAGTCCGGTTCGGTATATGTACGGCATAAGAGACAACTTAAGCTTCGTGAACTCGCGGGCGACCTCAACGGCGCTTTGCCCGGGGGGATTGATGATCCCCCGCTTCTCGTCCGCTTCATCAAACAGCCATGGAACCCGATACACCGTCGATCCGTGCATGCGGGAGTGCGAGCTGAGAAGTCCGAACGCCACCCAGCGCTTGTAGACGGCAGGGTCTGGCGACGCGCCTTCAAACCCGCCGATGTCGTGGCTCCAGAATCCGAAGCCCGAATTGGTCAGAGACAGTCCTGCGCGCAAGGACTGCGCCATGCCGTTGAAGGTCGACTCGCAATCGCCACCCCAATGCACCGGCTGCCGTTGGCCCCCCACCGTCGCCGAGCGTGCGAACAGGCAGGCCTGGCCGACGCCGTATTTCTCTTCGATGGCCTCGAAAACGGTGCTGTTGTATAGCTGCGTATACCAGTTATGCATGGAAAGAGCCGGAGAGCCGTCGAACCATACGACGTCCCGGGGAATCCGTTCGCCAAAATCCGTTTTTATGGCGTCTATTCCCTGCTCCAGCAAATGCGTCACCTTGTCCTTGAACCACGTTCGGGCGGCGGGATTGGTGAAATCGACCAAGGCCATGCCCGGTTGCCATAGATCGGTCTGCCATATTTCTCCATTGGGCTTCTTCACGAGATACCCGTGCTTCTTGCCCTGTGAGAACATGGCGCCCTTTTGCCCGATGTATGGGTTGATCCAGGCGCACGTATGCAGTCCCCTGTCCTTATGCAGCCGTTCAAGGGTATGCTCGATGTCGGCGAAATGGCGTGAGTCCCACTCGAAATCGGTCCATTGGAACTCTCGCATCCAGTAGCAGTCATAGTGAAAGACGCTCAGCGGAATGTCACGTTCCCGCATCCCGTCGATCATCGACGTCACGGTCTTCTCATCATATTGTGTCGTAAACGACGTGGTGAGCCACAGCCCGTATGACCATGCGGGAACAAGGGCCGGCCGGCCCACAAGCGCGGTATACCGGCGCAGTACGTCTTTAGGTTCCGGACCATATATCACGCAGAAGTCAATGGCCTCGCCGGGCACGGAGAACTGCACGGCCTCCGTGTCCTCGCTGCCGATCTCAAACGACACGTGGCCCCGGTTGTTGACCAGTATCCCGTAGCCGCGCGAAGTCATATAGAACGGGATGTCCTTATATCCCTGCTCGCTGGAGGTTCCTCCATCCTCATTCCATATGTCAATGCTCTGACCGTTTTTGACATATGGACCGAACCGCTCCCCCAAGCCAAACACCTGCTCCCCGACGGCAAGCGACAGTCTCGCCGCCGAGAAGACGGGCGCCTCGTCGAAAGCGGATCCATCAAGCGAGACGCCAAACTCACCAACCGGTTCGGCGCTTACGGCGGAGGAATCGCTCAGCGTAAAGTTCGCCAATGATTTTCCGCGGGATTGGGTGAGGGAGCGTCCCCTGGCATCGAATGACAGAGACCATGGGGAGCCTTTCACCACGCGCGCGCTCAGCTCTCCCGAATGAAGCGCGAACTCCGCCCCATCGTCGCCGCATTCACCGTCGCCATTGCCCCGCCGGTCGACGCGTACATAGGGACGGGCGACGGCCTCATCCTCATTGAGGGGGAATCCGGGATACTCGGTCGATCCTTTCCAGTGCTCCGCACGGACCCGTATCACCCCCTCCATGGGTGTGGTGATGCGCACCTCGAATATGGGAAGGTTGAGGGTGTCGGCACGATCATGCACAGCCTGGGTCGTGGATAACACGTCAAGGCTTTCCCCATCCTCCCCGACGGAGATGTCATAGGCCTCTTTTCCGTAGAGAGCATGCACGCCCGGACGCGTAAGCCAGTATCCATTGGTAAATTTCATTATTTTATTGCTCCTGTGGTAATTCCACGCGACAGCGTGCGCTGGAAGATGAGATAGAAGATAAGAGTCGGGACGATGCTGATCAGGGATGCGGCCGCAGTGGTCGTCACATCCATCAGCCGGTCACCGGTGAGCGAGCTGATGGCAATGGGCACCGTCTGCGTGGAATTGTCGACAAGGAAGGACATGGGTATCATGTATTCGTTCCACGTCCATATGAAGAAGAACACGAGCATGACGCTGAGCGTCGGCGTCGATATGGGGAATACGATGTTCTTCAGGATCTTCCAGCGGCTTGCACCATCAATCGTCGCGGCCTCAAGAATCGCCTTGGGAAAGGTCCCATAGACGCTCGACAACAGATATGTCCCAAAGGCGCTCTGAATAACGGTGAAGATGATGACGATGGACCATAGGGAATTGTATAGTCCCATGCTCTTGAACATGATGTACAGCGGGTAGAGCAATGCCTCCTGCGGCATCATGTTGGCAAGCATGATGAGAAGTATTATCCATCTGCGCCCTTTGACCCTGCCGATTCCCAGGGCAAACGAGTTGATCACGGACAGCGCCACCGCCAGAACAGCCACAAGCCCGCTGGTCCACACGCTGTTCCAGACCTTCTGAGGGAAATCGACGCGGTTCCAGAAGGTCACCAGTCCGGTCAGGCTGAACTCATGAGGCCACGAAAGCGGTCCCGAGGCATTGTAGTCCGCAGTGGTCTTGAATGCGTTAAGCAGCAGCACGATGAGCGGAAACATCATGACGAGTCCGCCCACGATGAGCAGCGCCAGAATGACGCCGTCCCCAAAGGTCCTGTTCTTCTTCGCACGGGGAATGGCGCCACGGCCGTGTGCGTGTATCGATGTGTGAATCATGGTGATCACTCCTCGTCTTCCTTCTCGGCCCGCTGCTGGACTTCGGTAAAAATAATGGCGACAACGATAATCACCACGGTCAGCGATGTGGCGATCGCGGCGCCGTAGCCGACCTGCTGCGCCTGGAAGAATTCCGTATATGAGTAGTACGAAGGCACGATGGTGCTTGTGCCGGGCCCGCCTCGCGTCAGCATGTACACCGGTCCGAATACCTTGAGGGCCGCTATCGTGCATGTCAAGGCCACCACAAAGATCTCCGGCTTGATCGAGGGAAGGGTGATGGCGATGAACCGCTGCCACCAGTTGGCCCCGTCAAGGCTGGCGGCCTCATAGAGCTCGGGATCCACACGCTGCAGCCCTGACATGAAGATGACGAGGGGGTATCCAAGCTGGATCCATATCATGATCAGCATGAGGAAGATCAGCGCCGTATCCGGCGACCCCAGCCAATTATGCTGCAGGCCCCCCAGACCGATGACCTTCAGCAGCGCGTTGAGAGCACCGTTTTCCGGGCGGAATATCCAACCCATCACCAGGGAGGCGACCGCGATCGGGAGGAGCTGCGGGAAATAATAGACCGCGCGAAGAGTCGATGCGGTTTTCGGGCCGAATTTCTTCTGCACGACGTCAAAGACCAGCGAGGAAAGGACCAGTCCGATGAGGATGGGCACCACCACCATGGCGATAATCATCCAGATGGAATTTCTAAACGAGGTCCAGAACGTGGTGTCCTGCACCAGGTTTCGCCAATTCTCCAAGCCCGCCCATTCCGGGGGCCGTATGCCCCGATAATTGGTGAAGCTCAAATATATGTTCCATGCCGCGGGAACTATGATGATCCAGAGCAGCATGATGAATCCCGGAATCAGATATGGCCAGAATCGACGGGAGGGGCTGCCCGGAATTCTTGACATCCCTCGTTCACGTATTGTCGCCTGGTCGGCAACCGGGGTCGCCTTTCGAGTATGCTTTTTCATTTGTCACTTCCAGTGGTGGTCTTCTCGATCGTGCACACCGTCGTCTCGCGGCACCGAACATACGGGCCGTCGGGAGACGATCGGCGGATCGCCACGCACAGGCATACCTCGCGAAGACATGCCTGCGCGTGATGAAGGGCATCGCGTCTGCGACGCGGTGAGCTGCCTCTGCCTAGCTCGTGTATCCGGCGCTCTTCACGCCCTTGTTGTAGTTGGCCTCCAGCTCCTGGAGAACGCCGCTGACGCCGGTTGTGCCGTTGACCAGCTCCTGGAGCGAGGAATTCAGCTCATCATAGAATGTGGATGTCGGCCAGTCCGGGTAGAAGCCGAGCTGGTTGTTCTTCACGACCTTGTTGAAGGATGCGATCAGCTCCTTGCTCTTGGCATCGGTGATGTTGCTCGACGTCGCGGCAATCGGCACGCCTCCGGCATTGCCCATGAGATCCTGCACCTCTTCGCTCAACGTGATGTTGATGAACTTCGCGGCATAATCCTTCTTCTTTGAATTCTCCGGTATGACCCAGATGTTGCCCGAGGATCCCGGGACCTTACGGGCATCCGGGAACGTCGACGCGCTCCAGTTCACATTGGCCATGTCGCCCTGGAAACGACCGAACCACCACGTTCCCGAAAAGAACATGGGGGATGTGCCCTTGATGAAGTTCTGCCCGGCGTCCTCGGCCTTGAGACCCGTGGAGTTCTTGCTGATGTAGCCCTTGTTCACCCAGTCCTTGATGGTCTGCGTGGCATAGGTGGTGGCCGCGCCCTGCCAATTCACCTTTCCCTTGTACATTTCGTATGAATTGATGAATTCGCTGCTGGCCTTCTGCAATACAAGCTGCCACCACAGGTGCTGCAACGGGTACTCCTCGACCGCCTCGGAAAGAGGCGTGATGCCGTGGTCGACGAACTTCTGCATCGCTGATTCCAGTTCGCTCATATTCGTTGGAATGGCGATGTCGTATTTTTTGAACATGTCCTTGTTGTAGTACATCATGACATCTTCGCCGTAGTTCGTGATGCCGTACCAATTGCCCGATCCCATGACGCCCTTGGAATCGTATTTCCCGGTGGCCGCCAGAGAGCCGGTGATCTTCTTGTCCCATCCGTATTTCTTGACATAGCCGTTGAGATTGCTCAGAAGGCCCTGGCTTGCCAGCAGCCCCGCAGTCGCATTCCCCTTGTTGTATTCCATGACGTCGGGAGCATCGTTCGAGTTGAGGATCTGACTGGCGTTCTGTCGTATTTGCTCAAAGGACTTCTTCTCGAACACGACCTTCACTCCGGTCTGCTTTTCGAAGATCGTTATGGCCTTGGCCCACGCCTTGCCCATCGCGCCGTCGCTCTCTTCGTAATCCCAGATCTTGATGCTGGTCGGCTTCGTCTCCTGCTGAGCGGTGCTGCTTCCGCAGCCCGCAACACCGACGAGTCCTCCCAAACTTGCGATCACGGCACCAGCCGCAATCAGCCGTCGCGCTAACTTCATTGTTTCCTCCCTACCACACAGCCTCTTTGCTGATAATCGACGCAGGCAACGTTCGTTGTTTCTCCGGGTCGGACCGGGCACCTGCACAGGAGCCGGCCCTCCACGACAATCGAATCGTTTCGACAACGTCACGATACAATATACCGTACGGTTCTCATTTTGTCGAATCGTTTTACTAAATATCGTGTCTTGTCAAGGTCACGCCGGCCCGGCGCGGCTTTGCCGTCAGTCCGGCATATGGGGCACGACCACGGAGCCCCTGTCGATATATTCCGGGGCGACGAGGTCGACGGTGCCCAGGGGGTCCCCCTTCCCCTCCAACGCACCCACCAGCATATCCACGGCCTTCGAGCAGGTTATGGCAGGCCTCAGGGGAAGCTCGTTGAGGGGGATGGTCAGCGCATCCGCGTTCCCATAGGTGGCTATCGTCACAAACGAGACATCCTGCGGAATTCTCCTTCCGGACTCGTGCACGCACGCAATGGCGTTGTTCAAAAACTCGAGCCCCGTCTGGGCGATTATCGCGGTTGCGTCGGGATGCTCCTCAAACGCCCGGTTGACAACCGAATGGACGCTCTCGGGCGCATCGCCCTCGACACGATATGTCCCCAGCGTCACGCCACGTTCACGCGCCCTGCGCGACAGCGATTCAAGAACGCGTACGACAAAATTTGAGCCGCGTTCATACACCGAAGCCGCAGGCCCGAAAAAGAGACATGTCCGATGACCCTGTTCCGCCACCTTGTCGATGGCGATTCGTCCCATCATGGCAAAATCCAGGTCGACGCACCGCAGCGCAGCGACATTGCGCGGATAGCCTATCGAAACATACGGCACCGTGCTGTGCTCCGCCATCTCAACCCTGTCGTCAACCATATCGACGTCAAGAAGGACGACGCCATCCACCAGCTGCGAATCGCACACCCTGCCGATCTCGCCGGACATGTTCTCACCGGTAAGCAGCAGAACGTCATACCCCAAGGCATGAGCACGTTTTGCGACCTCCAGCATGTACCCCGAATAGTTCGCATAGTCCGTGTCGGGATGAATGGGATCGCTCAGTGCCAGGATGCCCGTTCGATCGCCCCGCAGCATCCTGGCGCCGGCATTCGGCGAATAATGCAAGTCGCGCGCGGCCTGCATAACCTTCCTCTTTGTCTCACCCCGAACGGAACGCTTGCCGGACATGACATACGACACCGTGCTGATGGACACCCCGGCCCTTCGAGCGACATCCTTGATCCCTGTCATCAATCCCGTCCCATCTGCCTAACCCTGCTTCCGGCCGACCCATCCGGCCAGGCATAATCACACTACCGAGAACAACGGTCAAAACCAATTTCCAGCATGGCGCCCTCCCACCGCCCGCGGCAGGCAGCACACCAATCCCCCGTCACACCCGACATCGGCGATCGGCGCGACGCATCGCGACATCCACCCCCCGGGAATCGAATCAGAGCGCCTCGAATCCTCGACAGCCATTCGGGGAGTTCGTCCGCGAAGCTCGCGTATGCCGGCGACCCCCGTCCGACCCCGGGAAGAACCAGCCCGTTCGCGCGCCGTGACCGACGGGCACTGTCCCCGGCATCGGCCTCAGGCACCCGCCGAGGAACCTGCGGAAACATATCGTTACGCTTACGACGAACTCATTCGTCTAGTGACTATGGAAACGTTGCGCTTCTGCGGTTTGCGAGCAAAAAGCATTTTCTTGCATACGCGGGGTATTGCTGTATTCTGAGTGAGTCGCCGCGAGCAGATGCCATCGCCGTCCCCTCCACCGCCCCACAGCGGCCATCCACCCACCAGAAACCACACCGTCCGAACCCGCCATACGCCCGACGGTCCGAGGCATCCCGCACGACGCTTCACCCATGGCATGCGAAACCATCGCCACCCCATCACCACACAAACACAATGAAGGAGAGCATCATGTCAACAGCCGAAAACATCACGGGACAGCGCATCCTCGTCATCGGAGGAAGCCGCGACATCGGATTCGCCATAGCACAGGAGGCGGCCCGGGCAGGGGCAACGGTGATCATCGGCGCGAGGAAAGCGCAGAAGGCGCAGAGGGCGTCGGCGACGATCCCCGGGGGCCTCTGGACGACGATCGACATCACCGACGAGGAATCCATCATCACGGCATTGCACGACATCGGCCCGATAGACCATATCATCGTCATGGCATCGGCTCATCACAATGTCCCCGTCACCGAGCTGGACCACGACAAAGTCGCCGCCGCCTTCGAAACGAAGGTGATCGGACCGCTTATGCTCGCCAAACACACCGCCGACGTGCTGCCGGCCACAGGCTCGATCACGCTGTTTTCCGGGGTCGCCGCATGGAAACCGGAACGAGACTATTCGATCATGGGCATCTCCAATGGAGCGGTGGCCTTCACGGCCAGGCATCTGGCGCACGAGCTCGCCCCCATTCGGGTCAATGCGATCTCCCCGGGAATCACGGACTCGGGCAGCTGGGATTCGATGGGCGCCGGCAAACAGGCGTTCATGAAAGAGGCGGCCGCCGGCACGCTTGCCGGAAGGGTGGGAATCAACAGGGACATCGTCGACACCGCCCTGTGGCTGCTCTCCGCCGGATTCGTGACCGGCGAGACCATTCACGTCGAAGGCGGCGCGAGTCTGGCATAATCCGCACCCCACAGACCACGGGCTCCGAGCCGGGCCCCGGCGTGCCACTCCCCCGTGGCCGAATGGTGAATTCACGACGCAGACGGAAGGCCACACACCGAATTCGCCATTCTCGGCCACGGGGGCAGCCGCACCCGCCCTTCAGCCACCACGTCAAGCATGCGCCCGCCTCACACCCGACACGCACCACCGATGCACTCACACGCCACATGACACACACCACATGCACATGTTTATTTGCATAGATTTATTTGCATGACTATATTTGCATACATGACGACCATCACACAGGATGCCGATGCAACGGCCATCGTCCCCTCACCCGAACAACTCAAGGCACTCACCCACCCCATACGACTGCGCCTTCTCGGCCTTCTGCGGCTCAACGGCCCGCAAACGGCGACCCAATTGGCACACACCACGCATCTCAACACCGGCTCGACCAGCTATCATCTGCGCATGCTCGCAAAATACGGGTTCATCGAAAAAGACGGCTCCATGTCCTCGGGCAGGCGGCTGTTCTGGAGAGCCAGCCAACTGTCCACCGTCACGCATGCTCCCACCGGGGACGAGCGCGACGACAGCGGCGAAATCGATACACTCGACGCCTTCCAACAGGTCATCGCAACCGAGTTCTCCCGCCAGCTGCTTGACGCCTCGCAACGCTGGATAACCCTGCCGCCGACGTGGCGAGACATCTACACGACAAGCGGTTTCGTCATGCGCGTCAACGCCGATGAGGCGAGGGAGCTCGTCGGGAAAATCCAGAAAATCCTTGTGGACGCCATGCACGCCCATCCTCTGGGGCTCTCCGCCGGACATTCGAATTCCACGGACGTCCGCGCCTTCTCCATCCAACTCAATGCCTTCCCAACCATCGGAGACGACGCCGCCGAAAGAAACGGGAAAGAACGATGACGGGACGTGCAGGGCGCACATCCCCGGGCACCGTGCTCGTCGCATGGCTGTGCTCCGACATCGTTTCGCTGTTCGGGACGTCTCTGAGCTCCCTCGCCGTCCCCTGGATGGTTCTCACGCTGACGCACAACGCCGCGGTAACCGGCATGGTCAGCGCCATCCAGCTGGGCATGCTGGTGCTGGCCAATCTTCTGTCCGGGCCGATCATCGACGCACTCGGCCCCACACGCATATCCGTCGCGTGCGACACCATCAGCGCCTGCTTCATCGCCCTCATCCCGCTTCTGTGGCTTGTGCACCGCTTTTCGATACCCGCGCTCATAGTGATCGTCGCCGTTGCAGGGGCGATGCGGGGCCCCTCCAACAGCGCGAAAAGCACGCTGTCCCCCCGCGTTGCGAGTTATGCGCGGCAGCCCATGGAGCGAATAACCGGCCTGTCGGGAACCACCGACCGGCTCGCCGCAACCGTGGGGTCGGCGGTCGGAGGCATCATCGTCGGCGCCGTCGGAGGGGCATATGCACTCGCCTTCACCTCGCTGGGGCTGATCCTGGGCGCCAGCCTCATCGGTCTCATCGTTCGCCCGGCCCTTCTCGCCGATTGCGCACAATCCCCCCAGGGGAACGGAACGGATTCGCCACGGACGGCAGCGACGGATACGGCAGCGAGGTCAACGGCAGGCACGGCCGCCGACACCATGGCGCAGGAGCCGGAGGCCGGACGTGCGCCCGAAGCGACGCGCAACAGGGCGGAAGACCACGGACACGGCCCGGGAACGTCCCGGCGCAACGGCGCATCGCGATACTGCAGGGATCTCGTCGCGGGGTGGAAAGCCCTGAAGGCGCTGCCCGTCGTCCTCGCCCTCACGCTCATCCCCTCCGTGACGAACATGATCGACGTCGCCTGGTCGGACGTTCTCACCCCGGCCTGGGTGATGGCCCAGCACCACAGCTCGCAGTCGTTGGGTCTGCTGTTCGCTGCGTTCTCGCTTCCGGCGCTCGCCGCAAGCATTGCGGCAACCGCTCTGGCCACGAAGCTGCCGCGCTTCCCCGTCCTCGTCATCGGCTATCTGGTGGCCGGAGCGCCCCGGTACATCGCCATGGCGCTCAACGCCCCTATTCCCGTTCTGCTGATCGTGCTCGCCGTCGGAGGTCTGGGAATGGGCTTCCTCAACCCCATCATCGGGGCGGTCGTCTACGAGAGAATCCCCGACGAAACCCGGGGAAGGGTCGTCTCCCTCATGGGCGCGATCGCCTGGGGGCTCATGCCCCTCGGATCACTGCTCGGAGGACTCGGCACCCATCTCATCGGCCTGAACCTCACCCTGGGGATATCCGGCGCGCTCTACCTCGGCGTCACCATGCTGCCGCTGTTCATACCCTCCTGGCGGGATATCGGCAGGCCTCAGTCGGGGAGCCTCCCCACGCACGAACATCACGCAGCGTGAGCCGACCCTCGCACGACCCGGCCGATGCTCGGTGGGCGGACGGCCACCGGCAAATCGGCCACCCGATCCTCCAGGACGAGCCGGATCTGCGGGACCTCCGACCACCGCCGGCCGTCGGAGGAGAACGCAATCAGGCTTCACCCGACACCGGGGCACGCGGCCGAGCGGTGGGGCCTACTGCAGCATGTCGAGAAGGGCGCGAAGCCTCTCGAGCGTCTCCGGCGTCTGGGCGCTGAGCACCATGGGCGGGGTGTCGTAGACGAGTTGGGCGTCGCGGGCCAGGTCCCTGCCCTCTGCGGTAAGGGAGACGATCTTCACGCGTCCGTCCGAGCCATCCGGCTCGAGGGTGACAAGACTCTTGGCAAGAAGCGGTCTGACGAGACCGGTGACGTAGGACTTGTCGCAGCCAAGACGGTCGGCCAGCACGTGCATCGGCTGCGGCCCCGAGGAAAGAAGAGCCCTCAGCATCCGCACCGGCCCCGCGGTGAGCCCGATCCTGCGCATGAATCGGTGATCGTTCGCGACGACGTCCGGCTCCGCCATCAGCCTGCGGATCTGCCGCCACACCATCTGTGCCGAATCGGCGTCGCGCACGGTTACATTCCCCATGTGCATCATGCTACCACACAATTAGTTGACATATTCAACTAATGTTGTATCCTGATTTCATGAGTACTGATAATCATTCTCAAAGAATTGCCGTGGCGGTCGTCTACGTCGCGGCGATGTTCATGTCGATTATGGACACGACGATCGTCACGATCGCACTACCGGCGATCGCGCACGAGTTCGCCGTGCCGGTGACGGCGGTCGGGGCCGTGCAGATCTCCTACCTGGTCGCGTTGACGGTATGCATCCCCGCCTCGGGATGGTTGGGGGATCGCATCGGGGCCAAGCGGGCGCTCCTCGGATCGATCGGACTGTTCACCCTGGGTTCCGCACTGTGCGGTGTGGCGACATCCCTGCCAGCGCTGATCGTATTCAGCGCGATCCAAGGGATCGGGGGCGCCGTAATGCTCCCGGTCGGGCTGGCCATGCTCTTTAGGGCGTATCCCCCGTCCGAAAGAGTGCGGCTCTCGGCGACCCTCGCGCTGGTGACTGCGATCGCCCCTGCACTTGGCCCCGTCCTTGGCGGACTGCTCACGACATATGAATCATGGCGATGGGTGTTCTTCGTCAATGTGCCGATTGGTTTCCTCGTCGTTGTCTTGGGACAGCTCCATCTCGAACCGCCCGCACGCATGCACCCGGGACGTCTGGACACCACCGGCTTCCTGCTCGCCGCAACCGGTTTCGGCTCACTGATGACAGGCGTGTCGGAAAGCGTCTCACTCGGATGGGCTCATCCGCTGGTACTCGGACTAACGCTCGGCGGAGCGCCCCTGCTCGCGCTGCTCGTTCACGTGGAGCTGAGGACGGTTCGTCCGCTTATCGACATCCACCTCTTCGTCAACCGCCTCTTCGCAGCCGCGACAAGCCTCTACGGCCTGGCCTCGATCTCTTACATAGGCGGACTCTACCTGGTGTCCGCGTTTCTGCAGGGCACCCTGCGGTTCTCGGCCCTGGAAACCGGTCTAACGAGCATGGCATCCGCAATCGGGGTCATCGTCGGCGGACAACTCGTCTCCCGCCTCCTCTACCTGCGCTTCGGCCCACGGCGCCTCACCACTTCGGGGCTTATGATCATCGGAGCGTCCCTCGCCCTGATGTCTCTCGTCACCGCGAACACGAGCCTGTGGTGGGTGCGCGCCGACCTCCTCCTGCTCGGATTCGGAGTCTCCGCCGTGTTCATTCCGTCACAGGCGATCTCCATGGCCACAATCTCGAAAGTCGACATCGGCAAGGCGTCCCCGTTATTCAATGCGGGCAAGCAGTTCGGCAGTGCCGTCGGCGTGGCGCTTCTGGCCACCGTCGTCAACCTCGCCACCACAGCGGACGTGAACCGGGAGCCGAACACGGCACTGTTTCCATTCCATCTTGCGTTTCTGGTCGCCGCGGCGGTGGCATTCGTCTCGACGCCCGTCACGAGAATGATTCGCGACAGCGATGCGGCCGGCACGATGGTCGCCCGCCGAGCCTCTCCCTCACGCCGACGCTGAGGCCCCGCCCACCCCGACATCCGAGAAAGCACCCCCTGCCCTCCTCGGATGTCGATACGGCGCGATCGGACGACATCCCGGGTGCAGAAAATGCGCACCCGCCGCGCCGCCGCCTCATCCGCTTTCCTGAGCCTCTCATCTCATCCTGTCGCTATGCGAGCGTGAAGCCACCGTCCATAAGACAGATAGAATGTTAACTGTTCTCCGAATTGCAGCTTCTGCGCCCACCGACGTGGGGCGCCATCCGGATAGCGTCGACCTCATCATCCACACACCGTCTCACCATCGTATAGGGAGCACACATGATTCAGAAACGATTGACGATTCGTTCCTTGGGCGATCAGATAGCGGCGGATGTGCGATCGACCATCATTCACGGACAGCTCCCGGTCGGCAGCCGGATAATCGAAACGGAACTCGCCGATCAATATGGCGTCAGCCGCGGCCCCGTGCGTGACGCCCTGCAGCTGCTTCTCAACGAAGGCCTGATATTTCGGCAACGCCAGGGGTGCGTGGTCTCCGGCCTTTCCGAAAAGGATGTCCGTGACATGTACGAGGTCAGAGTGTGCTTTGAGGAACTTGCCGTCTCCCACATCTCAGCAAACCCTCAGGCGGTTTCGTGGGCTGGCATGGAGCAGGCGATAGACACCATGGGGAAGGCGCTGTCCGAGGGGGACACCAATCGGTATGCGCAGGCGGATCTCGATTTCCATCATGAGCTGATTCTCGGATCGAACAATTCCCGCGTCATCGCATTCTGGTCCGTGATCAAGCCTCTTTTCTCGGTGATGCTTGAAGTGACCAATTCCCAAGACAAGGATCTGACGCCTTCCTACGACGACCATATCGCCATCATCAATTCCCTGAAGGACGGCAAATCGGCGGATGTGGCCACACTGATAACCCGACACCTCCATGGATCCCTGGAGCGCATGATACGTACATTCTCCGCTCCCCCCACACAAGAGAAGCCTTCCTCCGCGGTGGAAGGGCAACGCCCCGGACCGATCCCATCCGCCTCATGAGGCACGCCCTCATGGCCGCGATCCCGGGGATGGAATCATATTTGGCGCCGCGGTCGGGCTATCCCTTCACCGCCCCTATCATCACCCCCTTGTTGAAGTATTTTTGCAGGAAGGGATAGATGACGAGCAGGGGCAGGGTGGATATGATGATGACACCGTACTTGATCTGATCCGCCAGCTGCTGAAGCTGCTGGGCATCCACCCCGCTGGTGATCTGACCGGTGGTCTGGGTCTGGCTGCCCAGAAGGATGCTCTGCAGTATGTTCTGAAGAGGCTGCTTCGCATCATCTCGAATAAACACCAGTCCCGTGAAGTAATCATTCCAATGGCCCACAAAATAATACAGTCCGATGACCGCGATTATGGCGGAGCTCAGCGGTACCACCACACGAAGAAAATAGGAGAAATCCCCCAATCCATCAAGCTGGGCGGCATCGTGAAGATCCTCCGGGATGGACGTCTCGAAAAAGGATCGCGCGATGATCAGGTTCCACACGCTGACCGCGCCCGGAAGGACGAACACCCACATGTTGTTGAGCAGATCAAGCTGTTTGTAGAGAATGTAGTTGGGTATCAGACCCCCGGCAAAATACATGGTGAAGGTGAAGAGGAACATGACGATTCGCCGCATGGGAAACTCGCGCCGCGACAGTGCGAACGCAGCGGGCATCGTCACGACGAGATTGAGGGCGGTGCCGACAACACTGTATATCACGGTGTTCCTGTATCCGCTCCACACCCGTGAATTGCCGAATATCCGCCGATAACCCGCCCAGGTGAAGTCGATGGGGAAAACCGTCACCTTCCCCGCAGCCACGTACGTCTGATCCGACAGCGACGCGACGACCACGAACCACAGGGGATAGAGAACCGCAATTACGACAACGACCATGATAACAACCAACGTCGCATCGACAACCCAGTCGCCGACGCTTCTTTTCTGGTGACGATGCCTGTTCTCGGCGACGACTCGGCCCTGCGCGGCCGCCGCGGCAGAATCATCGTGGGTGTATGACCTCGTCATGATGGCGCCCCTTCCTTTCATTCAGAAAATACTTGTATCCGACACCCGTCTCGAAAGAGCATTCGCGATAACGAGAAAAACGAAATTGACAAGTGTGTTGAACAGTCCGATGGCCGTTCCGTAGGAAAACTGGTAGCTTTGTATTCCTATTCGATAGGTGAACGTTGAAATCACTTCGGAGGCCGGAAGATTCAACGCATTCTGCATCAGCCAGACCTTCTCGAAACCCACCGACAGAACACTTCCCATGTTCATGATGAGCAGTATGACGCACGTCGGCATAATGGTCGGGACATCCACATACCGAACCAGCTGCAGTCTGCCGGCACCGTCCATCTTGGCGGCCTCGTAAAGAGAGACATCCACTGCAGAAAGAGCGGCGAGATAGATGATCGCATTCCAGCCCGTGTGCTGCCATATCTCGCTGATCCAGTAGATCGGGGCAAAGGCGTCCGGACTGGCCAGCAGACTTGAGCTGCCCATGAATCGTCCCAGCAATCCTGATTGCGGATCAAGAAATATGTTCAGCATCGAGACGATGACAACGGTCGAAATGAAATGCGGCATATAGGTGATCGTCTGGACGAAACCTTTTATCCGTACGCCGCCGATCTGGTTGATGAGCAGAGCAAGGCCGATGGGTGCGAAGAATCCCAGAATGAGGGTTCCCAGACTTATTCTGAACGTATTCGTAATGATGTTGACGAATACGGGCGAATGGATGAACTGAGCGAAATATGTCAGACCTACGAATCGCCCTCCCGTCAATCCCGTCGTCGGATCAAATTCACGAAAGGCGATTTGTATGCCGTACATGGGCACATAGGCAAACACGACGACGAACACGATCGCGGGGAAAGCCATTGCCACCAGCTGCCACGATCCGAATCGACTGTGCCTTCTTCGCGGCCTCGTCCTCTTTGGCTCTCGCGTCGACTCTGTTTCCATAAGGCCCTCCTGCGATAATGATGTTCCGCGTTCTTCGGTTTCCGCCGAGAACAGACATGTGAATCACGAACGACTCATACGCCGCCAACGACAGGGAACCGTCCATCCAAGACCCGGCGTTGCAGGAATGAACGGTTCGACACGCTTGTCGTCATGCCATGCGGAAGTCTCCCTGCACCAATCAGAATTTCTGGCTGGTGTATTTGTCGTACCATTTCTGCCACAGCTCAACGTTCTTCTGCAGACCGAGCTTGTTGAGCTGGGAGGCATAGGTATCCCATGCCTGGCCGAAATCAGTGTTCGTGCCATTCATCCACTTGGCGATCAGCGGAGTCGCGTAATTGAGAATCTGGGTGTTGTTGCCATCGAACGTCTTCTCATCGGCGCTGTCCAGCTTCACCCAAATCGGCATCGAATCGACATTGACCGTGTAGTGACCATACGCGCTGGCGTATGACGCTTCCGCCTTTTGCATTGCGGTGATGCTGGGATCTCCGGTGATTCTTACGTCGTTCGGGAACCATCCGGCGAAACAGGGCCCAAGGCTGTAGGAAACGTTGGGGTCGGAGAAGACCTTGTCTGACACCCTGTAGGCATGGGAGCCCTCATCGGTCACCAGCGAGGGAATGTCGCCGTAATACTGCTCGACCGACATCTTCTCGTCATACAGCGCATTGACCATTTTCAGGATGTTGTCCATGTGGGAATCGTTCTTCTTCACCGCAAGATGGTAGTTCTCGTATTTCCCGTAGTCTCCCGATGCGTCCCAGACGACATCCTTGTCGGACATGGTCGCCGTGGCCTTCGGGGTGGGCATGGCCACATATTCGTCGGCATGCGTTCCAAAGGCGGCGGGTTGATAGGCGAAGGCAAGACCGACCGTCGCGCTGTCCTTGCTTCCGGTCAACGCGCTACCATATTTCGAGCCGTCCTGGGTCAGGGCATCGGCAGGGATCAGCCCCTTTTTGAACAGCTGGGCATACCACTGCAACGTCTGCTTGAATTCACGGGAGGTCAGCCATTCTGCCACCTTGCCATTCCTTATGTATATCCCATCCTGGAAGGGACCCCCCTGCGCCTGCGTCACTATTCCAGTGGACCCCAGCGCCAGCATGGGCGTATACCAGCGGAAACCGTCCGTTCCCAAGGCGCTGACGTCGAAGGGGATTTCGTCGTTTTTGCCATTGCCGTTGGGATCCTCGGTTTTGAAGGCCTCAAGCACCGAAGTGAGCTCATCCCATGTCGTGGGCATTTTCAATCCGAGCTTGTCAAGCCAGGTCTTATTGATCATCCAATGCTGATTGGAACCGCCGGCGGGCATCTCGGCCGGGAGGACCTCGAGATTGCCCTGCAGATCGGACACCATGCGCCGCGCAGACGGATTCTGGGTGAAGAACCTCTGCACGTTGGGCATTTTTTTGATGAAGGGGGCGAGATTCTCAAAATAGGGGAATTTCGCCGCATCATCGGGATTAAACGCGCGAATGGAGACGTCGGGAACGTCTCCCGAAGCAAGAATCGCCGATTTTTGCTGGGCCCACGCATTCTGCTGAACCACCTGCCATGATATCGAGCAGTCACATTTCGACTCCAGGGTCTTCACCCACGCATTTTTCTCTATGGGAAGCCTGTTGGTGCTGTCGTACTGCACCAACACCTTGATAACGGGCTTCCCGTCGACCATGGCGCCCGATGATCCGCACGCTGCCATGGTCATGAGCGCCGCAAGTGCGGATATAGCCGCACACGCCCTTCCTGCCATGGACACGACACGATGCTGTGCCATGCTCCTCTCCTTTCATTGCGACACCGATGCAGTATTGCCGCTCATTGCCGATCCAGTATCCGCGATGCTTGAGCAACGATGCGACGGTGCATCATTGGTGTTCTTCGATGACGTGTCAATAGTTTATGATTACTGTTGACTGTTGACAATACTACGGCGTTCGTCAATCCCTGTCAATCACCCTTATCGTATAGGTCGTTCCCCATGCCAATGTCGCAACTGACAGAAGAGAAATCCACTGATTATCATGCACGGGAATCAGCGCGCCGCACCATATCGAGCGTGTCGAATATCGTATCGTATATTGTTAACAGTTAACATGAATGAATGGATACATGCCTTCCCACATGCATCCATTCATGTGCACCATCCACCCGCCAGCCGAGAAGAAGGACCCATGACACAGCGCAAACCAGACATCATCACGGCGGCGATAGCTGCGTTCGGGGCCGCAGGACGGCTCGACAAGGGTGCCTACCTGAACTATCTGCATCGGCTCCGCCCCTATGTAGACGGGGTGCTCATTCCCGGTACAACCGCCGAATTCCCCTCCCTGACCGATGACGAGCGAACCAAACTCGTATCCTGGACCCTGACCGTGTTCGAGACCAGCCGCATCATCGCACAGATCGGTGCGCCCTCGACCATGCAGGCACTCAGACTGATGGATATGGCATCGGATTCCGGCGCCACCCGATTCGCCGCCATCACCCCATACTATCTGCCGGCCACGGAATCGGGCATTCTGCGCTACTACTCTCTGCTTCGCGCGAACACGAGCTACCCGCTGTATGCATACATATTCCCCGATGTGACCGGAAACGACGTCTCCACCGGCACCATACGGCGTCTCGCCTCCTTGGGGATCAACGGACTCAAGCTGTCGGGAACGGCCTCCACACGCGTGGCCATCTACCATCGTGCAGCCCCTTCGCTCTCGATATGGTCGGGAAACGACGCGGATCTACCGGCCACATGCGCAGCCGGCGGCGCCGGCGTGGTATCCGGCATATCGGGCGCTTTCCCCGACGCCTGGGCCGCTCTGCGAGATGCCCTGATCCGCCACGACGACAGCACGGCATCCTCCATCCAACGCGCGCTCATCGCCATCGTCCAGACGATCGGACCGACGATCGGCAATCTCAAATACGCACTCCGCATACTGGGGGAATCCGTCGGAACATGCCGAATGCCCATCGACGAGCCGGATGAATCAACGCGTCTGCGTATCCGTGAGCTCGTCTCCTCGATGCGGGCGGGCAATCCCTGGAGCGACTACCTCCGACGACATGACAACACACGCGCATGACGACCAACACACAAGGAAGAGGATATGAGAACAATTCACAGATTAATTACGGGAATCGACGGATCTCACGCCGTTCTCGACGGATACCTCATCGACAACAGCCCGGAGATCGACATCGCCAGAACGCGACCCGCCATCGTCATCGTCCCGGGCGGCGGATACGAGTTCACCTCGGATCGGGAGGCGGAGCCCATCGCCTTGTCCATGCTGGGAAACGGGTTCCATGCCTTCGTCCTGCGCTACTCAGTCAAACCCTCCGCCTTTCCCTGCTCGGTCATAGAACTGGCAACGGCGGTGTCGATCATCCGCGACAGCTCATCGGTATGGAACATCGACCCGAACGCGGTCATCGTCGCCGGATTTTCGGCCGGCGGCCACCTTTGCGCAACCCTGGGAACGGGAGCGGCACGACAGGAAATCGAGGATCACGGACTCACCGTCGCCCAATCGGCACCGAATGGCATGATGCTCGGATACGCCGTCATCACGTCGGGACGGTATGCCCATGACGGCAGCTTTGCATCCCTGATGGGCATGCGAAAGAACGATGCCGAATTGCGGAAGAGACTGAGCCTGGAAAAGCAAGTGACGCACTCCACCCCACCCACATTCATCTGGCATACCATAACCGACGACCTCGTACCGGTTCAGAATGCACTGCTTTTCATCGATGCCTGCGTGGCCAACGGAGTGCCCGTGGAGGCGCACCTCTACCCCAGCGGCGGACACGGCCTGAGTCTGGGAACGCGGGAATCGGCCTGGCACGGAACCGTGGCGATAGAGCCCTGCGTACAATCCTGGCCCGACCTGTTCGCCTCATGGGTGCGTCGCACCTTTGGCGATGACGAATAGCACATGGCCCACGACGAACGACGCCTTCCCGCGCCGGTGCCATTACGGCATATGCGCGGGAAGTCCGAGACGGGCCGCCCGAAGGTACCCCGTCATGCATGGCTTATCGCGCCATCTGTCCACAGCTGCGGAAATCCTTCACCACATGGAAGGTGATGTAATTGCTGTTGTGGTATGAATCCGCATCGTTCGCAGCGGTGCGGCTGACAACGAGCAGATCGTCGCCGTCAATCGCCATGCTCGGATACTGTGCGGCGACGAACCGCGGATCTCCCGAGCTCCCATCGACAATGCAGCAAACGGGCTTGAAGTCGGTCAAATCGTCGGAACAGCTGAGCGCGAGAACATTGCGCGCATCCGGGTGGCCGGGTGCAGGTTCATTGCCCGCAGCCCAGTATTTGCCTGATACCGGGTCGTAGAGGACGAAGAACTTCGCATTGTTCCCGCCTCCGTAAGGGACGGTCCGCACATAGTGCAGAGAGCCGAGGGACGGGTCGGCCCTCAGAAGCAGTGCACGCGGGTGGGGATTGCCCACAGAGGAATCGATCTGCAACCGGAGCATGTCATAGATCTCCATCCCCGGACCGACAAGGACGTTCCCCTCAAGCCCCCCTCCGGAAATGCCCTCGTCATCAAGCAGCCCCTTCCGGGGATCGCACAGGGAGCTCAGTCTCCAGCTCTCCGGATCCATCGGATCCGCCTGCACATCGCAGGAAAGGATGGCCTGTCGAAAACCGCCCGTCTCCCATGACCCATAATCGATCGCGGTGACTATTCTGCCGTTCGCCTCCACCACGGGCGTGGGAGCCTTATGGAGGCCTCCGACGGCACCATTCGCGGACGAGCGAAACAAAGGCACCGGCGCAGACCATGTTTTACCTTCATCGTGGGATGCCCCCAGGAGAAGGTCACCGTATTCCGTCGCCATCGCCAGCATATACAACGTTCCCCGGGAGACGAACATCGCCCCCCAGAAGCAGGGGAACAGCTGCGTGAGATAATGCCACGACCGTCCGTGATCCTCTGAGAGAAAGACGACGGTCAGGTTCTGCCCCCCATGCCACTCAAAGACATCCATGGACACAAGCAGCCTACCGGACGGGAGAACGACAAGGGACGGGCTCGCCAGGAACCTTCCCGAAAAACCGTAGGCGCCGTCACGGGGATGCAGATAGTTGACGATCGTTCCAGGGGCGTCGCCGCAGCGCAGCAACCGGGGCTGACTCGCTGCGCCGTCGCGGGCCCCGGACACCGTCACCTCATAGGTATGTCCCTCGCACAATCCCGACACATGAACATGGGCTTCATTCACGGCGCATGACCCATGGTCCACGCCCTCGACATCGTGCCATCGAACGGTATATCCGCCCCCGGCCTGGCCGGGATCCCTCCAGGAGAGGAGAAAACCCTCGTCGTCCGGAACGATCCGGGTGACCACGATCGGGTGTTCATCCCATTTTCCGATTGGTTGGTAATCATCGAAATTCCACATATTCGTGCCGTGAAGCATCATCTATCCTCCCTCGTGGCGACGTCATGGTTCCGCCGTTCGCCACCATCCGTCGACCCCCGACCCTGAACCGGGAAGAACACCGAATACCGCTGGTCCACGATGTCATACAGTGGAAGAAGCCGCACCGATTCATGCTGGTGCACGGTGCGGTAGCCCTTCATCCATATTCCCCATTGGCGCTCATTACACGGAGCAAGCACGGAATACGCGTCGCATGCGTCCCCATACAGCGTCCGTTCGCCGTCACACAATCCGGCCAGGACCGCGGGCCCGTCGACATATGCAACGGTTTCGGGCTCATCGGGGATTGCCACAGCATGCACGACCTGACGAATATGCACGTCGATCTCGCCGTGCCCTCCCTCCATCGGCACATCCACGAATCCGTCCACGTCCTTCACTCCCCGCGGCCGACTGCCACCCTCCACGCGGAAGTCGCCGTCGCACCACGGGGGAATGCGCAGACGCAGCACCACCCTCTCGGGACCCGAGAAATCAGCAGCGATGCGCATGTCCACGGATTGCGGCCGATGCGTGAACCCCCGCTCGGATTCATTGTGCAGGGCGTCACCGGCCGTCGCCCCGGCGGACTGCATGCGCACCCGGAGCGTTCCCGAGCCTTCCGGGGCCTCCACGCACGCATCCACATATCGGGCGATGACGACGATCAGCTGCCCCTGCGTACCGCCCCGATAGAAGATTCCGTCGTTGTGCATGTTCCCCGCCTGAACGGCCGTACCATGGCAGCACCAGAAATCATGAGTGGCAGACCCCCATAGCTTGCGTCCCCCTCCCTCCAGGGGAAGATAGTATGCGGGCATCGCGGTTTCGGGATGCGTCTGCGCCAGGATGCCATTCACTGAATTCCGTTCGTAATAGTCGAGGTAGGAGCGCTCGCCGGTCCACTGAAACAATATGTCGGCCAGTCGCATCATATTGAACACCGTACACAGCTCCTGGTTCTTGTCGCCGCGGCGCGCGGCGTATTCGAACGGCGGGCACCACACCTCACCGGAATTGCACCCTCCGGTGACGAACGTCCCCCTCCGCGTCACCGCCTGGTCCCAGTAGGCGAGAACCACATCCCTCCATCGAGATTCCCCTGTCGTCTCATAGGCGCGGGCGGCCCCGATGACCTCGGGAATCGTGGTGTTGGCATGACGGTTCGTCAGAACATCGTCGCCGGCAAGAAGGGCATCGAACAGATGATGATGCCAGTATCTATCGAGAAGGTAATCGAACATGTCGTCATGGGTGCACTCCAGCAGATCCGCCCATATCTCGAGCATGCCGCCGGTTTCGACGTCGAGGATCGCATCCCACTGCTCCTGCGGGAACGAGGATGCCCAGCGTCTGATCCAAGCCGACGCGCGCACGGCTATATCCACAGCCTGCGCGATCCCCAGAAGCCGATAGCTCTCGACCAGGCCCATAAGCGTCTTATGCAGCACATACTGAGGCACTCCGTTGGGATGCCCCTGGGCCAGATGATCCATATACAACGGGGGTATGGAAAACACCCATTCCCCGCCATGCTCACGCTGGCACCGAGCCAGCTCGTCGATGATCCTCGTAAGCTTTACCCGCAGGATTGCGTCGCCGGTATTGGACACCTCCCGTGCCGCCGCCGACATCCAATGCCCCAGAAACTGACCCCGGACCGCGCTCCCCGGCGTCTCCCATCCCCAGTGCAGATCCGCCCCCTGTGAATTGGGTTTCCCCTCCCAGGCGCCGAACAGATTGGGATAGGCGGGGATGCCGCTCTCGATATAATGATTCTGAAGCAGGTTCGCATTGTCCAACGACAGAAGATATCGGACATTGTGCTTGTGCCTCTGCTCGTAGACTCCCTCTCCCAGAGACACCTCGTTGGGCCGAAAGGGTTCATATCTCATGATTGCCTTCTTTCATCATCGTCGACCCGGCCGTCGGATCCGGCAGCGGGGATTCACGACGTGGCGGTTCCGCGGTCGGCTATGTCATATCCCTTCGACCTGAGCAATGAGAGCAGCATCGCTCCGGCCCGGGCGGCGATGAGATCGGTCCCCTCTTCGTCCGGATGCAGGTTGTCGGCCAAAAATCGAGTGTCGTTCGGCCCCAGAAGAGTACGGCCATCCACCACGCTGAGATTGGCATCCTTCCGCCCACGCACCACCTGGGCGACGAGCTCACGCGTTCGCCGAAGCGTCAACGCCCCTGCATCATTGTCGACATGACGCCTTGCCGCGACGAAGACACCGTGCTCGTTCATGAAGGTCGGGCCAGGGACATCCTCCTGTATGGGGCATGAGCACGCCGTGATGAGAACGATCGGTGTGGCGGGCAGCCTCTCGCGAATAACATCGATAAAGCCGTGAAGCGCCGGGATGAAACACCGTTCCCGCATCGAGTCGGAGTTCACCAGATTGATTCCGATGGCGCACGTGATGACATCCGCAGGAACCGCTGCAATGGCCCTTGCGACTCCGGGGTCCATCTGCGCATTCCCGGAGATCGAGAAATCGCGAAGGCTCAGATCGAGACGTCGTGCGACCTGCTCGGTCCATCGGCGAGTGGGGTCCTTTACCAGCACTCCTTGGGAGATGGAGCTTCCGTAATGCGTCCAGCGAAGCCTTTCCCCTGCATACGAGGCAGGTCGCACAGGAGCGTGGGACGTGATATCGACGATTTCCGCAATGCAGGTGTGGGGCAGATATATCGTGCATGGGGTCGGTTGGCCGCACTCGGGTGAAACCGTGAGTGCGGTGCAGGCCGCCGGGCGAAGAATGCCCGAATCGCCCTCTGGGGAAATCCTGAAGTCTCCCCGTGAATCGATGCGCACCTCCCTGTGGCGCTCGAGACCGGCGACTCCGGCACGAATAGCCACCTCATGGCGGCGGTCATACTGGTCGTAGACGGCGATCCTTACCGTCACCGGCGTCTCGATGGTCATTTCGAGATGGATGCCGGATGAGCACATCTCATTCCAGAGAAACGAGGGATCCCTAATCTGGTCGCGCCAGCGTTTCGCGACCTTATGGGCGATGAGACCCCCTGCAGGTCCGATCTCCGTGTCGGAGAAACCCGTAAGGAACGCCTCGAGCCGCCGTGATCGGTACGTTATCGGCATGAATGACCGCCTTTGATCTATTGTTAACTGTTAATAGTTATTAACTGTATTGTACACGTCCGATACACAAGCACACCACCCGCCGCGCCGCCGCCTCATCCGCTTTCCTGAACCTCTCAGCCGTCGGCCCTTCAGCCGGCGCCGCCCGTCTCACCCCCACAGACCACGCCATCCTCCACGCAGGTACCCCAGACCACGAGAAATCTGCGGGCCGCCCCCCTGCCCCCGTCATAGTGGAATGTCATGCGAACTTATTACAATTAACTGAGTTAATAATACTCTGTAGCATTGGTGACACAGCGTGAGGGGGAGTATGTGAATGAAGAATTGGCCACATCCATAGAATCCGTGTTCTATGCGGACATTCCCGGTAGAAAGCGCCTGCGCCACAGCGATATAAGCCATGTCCTCGGCCTGAGCGACAACCCGGCGATACGTGAATCCTTCCGCTATCGCATGGCGCTTGCCCATGCACTGACCCACTGCGGAAAATCCCCCGAAGCAGCCAGACTGGCTCACGCAGTCATACTTCCGAATCTTGATCGCGACACGTTATCGATGTCTCCGTCCGACGTTTCAGTGGCCTATTGCATCCTTTCCGAGATTTTTCTGCTGACCAGCGACATCCAGCTCTCCGCCCACTATGCCGAACTCGGCATGCAGGAAAATGGGAATATGGTGAACAAGGCCGTGACATTCTGGGCCACAAGTCTGTACGCTCTCACCAAGGCCTCGGCCGGGGAGCTGTCGGGGGCATCGAAGGCGGTCATCGCCGCCCTGAAGATCCAGACGGAAGCACCCTGGAAGCACGGTTCATGGCCCCTGTCGCTGGCCCGCGAACAGGTGTCGACACAGCAGCAGCTCGGAGCATTTTTCAACGGTGCCGCCCCACCCGACCAACCGCCGGATACATTTCACGATCCGGTTCTGGTCAACGCCACCGACATCCTCGCGAAAGCGCTCAGGCAGATACGGCGGCATGACTACACCCGACTGCTCGGCACCGTGGTGACCCTCACCTCCGGAATCGACGCACAGCACTATCCTCCCTTCATCTCGGCCGAAGCGACGATACTCGAGGTGCTTGGCCTGCTGGAAAGCCGCTCCGTCACACAGGCAAAGGAGTCCCTCAAGGGACGCTCGTCACCCCCATGCCACGCGTTTTGCTACGATATGCTTCGCGCGTGCGTGGCGATCAACCAGGGGGAATACTCCACCGCCATACGGGTCACGGAGGCATGCACGGCTCCGGGAACAGGCCATTGCCTTTCGTCACTCGCAGGGGTGTACATATGCCGGGCAACCGCACTCGACCTGCTGGACAAGCACGACGAGGCCGACAAGGCGTTCTCTTTGGGGGCGCACATCGCCATGACCATCGGGGTCGTCTCCCCCGTGCTGGGGTTGCCCGACTCGACCCTGGAGAGCCTGTATCGCCGACTGATCGCCAAGGAAAAGGATTTCGGTACCACGATGCGGGCGGTGATCGCGCCGGGGAGCACGCGCAAGGGCACCATCCCGGTGTCACCGCCCACGATGTCCAAACTCACGGGACGAGAAAGAACGGTGGCCCGATACCTCGACACGTCGATGACGCTTGCGCAGATCGCCGACACCCTGTTCGTCTCCCCCAACACGATCAAAACGCAGGTGAAGTCGATATACAGAAAACTCGGTGTCCATTCGCGATCGGAGGCGTGCCGGCACCTTGGTGGCTGGACACCCACAACCAAGCATCAAGCCCCCCCCCCCCCCAGATTTGAGAATCATTCTCTGTGGATTCCATCGCTGGCTGCACCGCAGCTGGGTCGGGAAAAGGCATATCCGTAATGTAATATGGACACCCCGCAATCACCCGTTGGATCCGAGACACCATCCGCAATGCGGGATCCTCGCATCTCACCGAAGACAGAATACATGCGTGCGTCCCGCTCGCATCTGAACGAACGGTCATGACGCGAAAACCGCCACCGGGAGGGGAGCGCGCCGGAATCCGGAATCATCCCCGGCTGGCTCCTCTATGGGGAGCGCGACAGATCGGGCCGGCCCCCACGATGGATCTGCCGTGACCTCCGACTTCCCCAGGGGAATAAGGACCATGCCGATGTACACCGCCGCCGGTTAGCATCACCTCTTATGCCTCGCGTGGCAAAGCCGTCGTCGTGTCGTATGCCGCGCCCGCAGCTCCCGTGCATGCACGTCGTATGCCGCAGCCGCAGCCACCCCCACAGGAGCAACAAGGCAGGAGACCATCAGCGCCGGAAGCACGTGGTCCCGGGGGGCATCGTCAATGTAGGGGGCCTCCTGCGGCATCGCCGCTCGTTTGGCGAATATCAGAAGCCTCTGGGTGTTCACGCCGTAGGGCGTGCACGTCATCAGCGTTATTCTGTCCTCGCCGGGTCTGACCCGTATAAGGCCGGCAACCTGCTCCGGCTTTACCACGCGGATGCCGTCCACTTTATAGGCGAGTACTTTGTTCAGCGTCTTGATGTAGATCACGTTCCCCCGACGCAGTTCGTCGATGCGGGTGAACAGCAGCGCATTGGGCAGACCCCGATGCCCCGTGAGAACGGAGTTGGTGGACGCCCCGCCGACAGGGAGCGATGTGCCATACAGGTGGCCGATTCCCTGAGCCAGGACGGCGTCGGATGTGCCGTGATAGATGGGCAGCGTCAGAGAGATCTTCGGAATTGCAATGGTTCCCATGATCCCATGGGAGATGTCGAGCAACGATTGGTATTGCCGATCCGTTGCGGATCGGGTGGCATGCCCCGCCGCACTGAAGGGGTCGGGAACCTCGCCAAGCGTCGTCTGCCCGCCGCGGGCGATACGAGCGTTGTACGCCCGCGCCTGTCGCAGCTCGTCGCGCTGCTTGAGCGACGGCCATTCCGAAACGGTGTTTTCACTCTCGAGGGCCGTTCGAGCCTGCTGCTCCTGGGAGACCATCTGCACGGCGATCGGCGTAAGGAGGGCGAGCAGGGCGGCGACGAACAGAACCACGGAGACGGTGTACAAGCCCCGCCTGCGTCTGCCTCTTCCGCCGCCCGGGCGCAGAGCGACACCCGTGACAAGATCATGCCAGGTGGGCGCAGGCGGAGAACACGGCATGCAATCCCTCCGATCCCCTGATTCTGTGACCGATACCTGCACCGGCACCGGTACGATGCGGCAGTGTTTGGCAACGCAAAACTCCGTATGCGCACCTATGCTCATGGTGCGCATACGGAGTCATTGCCGAATCAGATGCTTCGTTCCGATTTCTTCGCCTTGATCAGAACGATGCCGGCGGTCGCCGCAAGAACGACCGCGATCGCACCGAAGAGGACGATGCCGGCGCCGCCGGTCAACGGCAGCTGGGCAAGCGACGTGACGTTGTCGACGGTTACCGTCGCCGACGCATCGCTCCAGGAGGACAGACCCCAGGTATCGCCCTTGAAGGTGTAGGTGGGGGCGCCGTCACTGAGCTGCGTGCTCGTGTTGGCGTTCGCCGTCGCGTTACCGGTGATGGTGATGGTGAACGAGGGGAGGACGCCCGTCGTGTAGCCCGCCGGAGCAACCGTTTCCTGCACGGTGTAGGTCCCCGGCGCCAGGCCGCCCACGGCGAGTTCGCCGCTGGCCGGAGTGGTGAGCGTGGTGGTGCTTCCTGCAGGATCATAGACGTAATGTCCATCCGTCGAATCCGCTGCCGCAGAGAACGTCAGGGGTGCGGTGCCGCCGGACTGGGTGACCGTGAAGCCGGCTCCCGCCAGTGCCTTTGCGGTTGACTTGTCCTGCTTGAGCAGGTTGAATCCGTAGGTGAACAGGTGCTTGGAGACGGGGACGGTCGTGCCGTGGCTGTCGCTCGCCGGATTGTTGGAATACGTCAGGAACGCGTTGTTGTTCAGGATATCGTCGATCACCTTGACGTCCGTGGTGACGGTTGAGTGGTAGTCGACCACGATCGGAGCCCCAATGGTCTGCTTCATGATGGACGCGGACAGATCAACGGTCAGGGATGTTGATTTGTCGGCATTCACGACGGACTTCAGCGTGTAGTCGGTTCCCGCTGTCAGCTGCTTTCCCCCGACGGTGACGGTGAGGGCCTTGTCCGCGTTGTAGGACAGGCCGGCGGACAGGGTGTCGGAAATGACGTAGTCATACGTTGTGTAGCCGGTGTAGTTCGGAACTGATCCGGTCAGGTTCCATTCGACATCGCTGCCGACTCCGACGAAGGGTGCGTTTGCAGAAGGGCTGACCAACGTCTTGTTCAATGTGGGCAGCTCGTTCTTGACGTCCACAACGCCCAGGGTCTGATCGGTCAGATCATGGCCGTTGATCTTGGTTCCCACCAGCATGGGGATCGACGTCGAGTATGCATTCGCCGCCGTGACGGCAGTGGTGTCGACGATCAGATAAAGCCCTTCCGGCAGATCGGTGAACGCCGCCTGATCCTTCGTTCCCGTCGTTGAGGGCGCGGTGGCGAGCGCGGTTGTGACCGCTGCATCCTTCGCCAGAGCGGTGACGAAGGTGCGGAGGTTGCCCGAATAGGGGCTCGAGCCGCTGTCGGTAAGCTGCTTGACGACCGAGGCCATGGGATTGGTAGCATCGAGGGGACTCACCCCGGCGGCGGTGGCCGCGGTGGCGATGGGGGTCGCGAGTCCCGAAACGGTGGTGACGTTGACGCCCTTGTAGTTGCTGTTCGCGTCCTGGTCTATGCCATCAACGTTATACGTCGCCAGCTGAACCGCCTTGAACGTATGGCCGTCGACCGCGTTCGTTCCCGCTGCCGCGTTGATGGTGATCGATCCGTCCGCGGTCGTGATGTCATCGGCGATCGCCGAGCCGGCGCCGGCCACCGCAAGGGCGATCGCGGAGGCGAACGCCACCGTCGCGGCGGCTATTCGTGTGATCTGTTTTTTCATTGTTCTTCTTTCTTTATTGAGGGATATTCCCCGTTGTGCATTCGGCATAGGCATGGCGAGTGCGGTTGGTCGTTGCATGCCCTTCCCCGCACGGGTGCGACGGTGCCCCGTCACGTCTTATCGGGTCGGGTCGCTTCCCCTGCGCGCACGCCGGGACGCGACGCCTCCGCCGACCGCGAGAAGCATCGACAGCGCGAGCACCGAAAACCATATGAGCGGGGCGTTGCCCCCGGTATCGGGAAGGTTGGTCTGGACGGGGGCAAGGGTGTTGGTCAGCGTGACCACCATCACGCTTTGCGAGCCGGAGCCGATGGTGATGGTGTTCGACGGATCGAATGATGCCTTCCATACGGCACCGCTCACCGGGGCGGGATCCTTCTCCGTCAGCGTCACCTTCGTCCCGAAGGGTATGTTGTCCGGCCCGTTCGCCGTTTCCCCGGCCTTGACCAGGAGGGAGCCGGAAACGGTCGCACCCCCGGAATCGACGTAGGAGTAGCCCACGGTGAACTCGGCGGATCCATCGAACAATCCGCCCGTCTGATCATCGACCTTCTTGGCGACGCTGAATCCCCCGACCTGGATGTTGTGGAAGGTGGGGGTTCCGGAAACGGGGGTCGTGCATCCCTGATCCGAGAACCACGCCGTCGAGACGTAGTAGCCACCGGTCGCAGTCGCGGAACCGGTCGCGGTGACAGTCACCTGTGCATAGAATGTCTGGGAGTTCGCTTCATACCCCGAGCCGGGGCTTTCCTCGGTGACCTTGTATACATAGTCCCCGGGCGCATCGTACTGCTCGATATCGGTGAAAACGATACTGCCGTTGGTGTTCTTCGCCGTCTGCCGTGTGAACGCGGCGGCCCCGGAGGGGGCGCTTACCCTGTCGAGGTCGAATGTAAAGCGCTGGTCGCCGGACGGCGTCAGACCGTTCACCGTCTTGGACAGAAACAGGTTGGTGGTCGACACCACCGGGCAGGATCCGGGGACAAGCCCCTTGAAGATGTTGGTGTGCATCTCGACCTGGCTGTCCTTCACCGCCTTGTCTGCGAACGAGTGCGCGATGATCTGCCCCTCGTATTCCAACGCGCCGCTGGGGAAGGTCACGTCGGCCGTGGGCGCGTAGATCGATCCGCGCAACGGTTCGGGGTTGCTCCAGTTGTCCTGGCTGACGACGGTGACGGCCCCCGTGATGGCGGACAGATCAAACAGCACGTAGCTGATGTTGTCCGTGTCACTGCCCTTGTCGACATATGACGGCAGCGTGACCACGCCGTCCTTCACATCGGACTTCTGAACCCTGATGATCAGAGGCCCCGTGGACGAGGGCGCGACACCCGTCCCCCACGTGATGGAGAACTTGTGCGTCCCGCCGTCGTCGATCGGTATGGCGCTCAGATCGACCACGTTGGGCCTGTCGGGATCAAGGGTGATGGCTGTGGCCTGGCTGCCTGCGCTCATCGTCGGGCTCATGTTCGCGTTGGAGGAGTCAAGGCCGCCAAGAAGGGATATTCCCTGGTCCGCGGGGAACAGAGAGCTGAACGAGGTGCCGTCGGCAGTCCGGAAACGCTCCCCCTCTCCCGTGGAATCACCGGTCCACGCGTTGGTGTCGGAGACAAGGGGCTGGGCTGAACCGCCGGGATTGTACTGCGTCCCGGAATTGGCCTGGGAGAAGGTTGAGCCGCTGGCGACCGTCATCAGCTTCGCCAATCCCGACTCTCCCGGATCCGAATTCGTCGAGCGCGAGGTGATATGCGGCCTGCGCGTCGACGTGGAGTCGTATTCGTTGAGGAGGACGCGGGTCGAATCCCCCTCGATCGTCGGGAGGGAATAGTTGCCGCTACCGGCATCATTGTGAAATATCGGATAATCGGTGGATCCGTTGCCGAAATACGCAGAGCCGCCCACCGCCAGGGAACCTTCCAGCTCGCTGTTCTCCAGGTCCGCGTCACCCGTGGTGAAAATGGTGAAACCGGCATTCGAGTTCTTCGGCGTGGAACCTCCCATGGGGTTCTGGGGGGACGAGCACGTCGATGTAACCGGGTCGGCGACGGCGGTCGTCTGCGCGGAGGAGACGGCCGCGACGCCGCCCGCAAGCATGCAGACCGACAACAGCATCCCCATTGTTCTACGCGCCGCGTTATAGTGCATGCCCACGCCTCTCCCACGTCTGATGTCGTGCAGTTGTTTTCTCCCCATGCATCGTCGGGGGTTTCCCGATCTCGTGCGGACTTACGCCCATGACGATGCCATGCCTTCAATGAACCTCACCAAGCGACCAGTCTATTGTCGGATACAGGGCCTTCGGGCTGAATGCACGGGATTTCACCCCCATATCACCCCCTTATCACCCGAGCGGCTGCGGATCCGCATGCCCCGGAGAGGCCGGGCCGAATCCGTGCCCCGCCCGTGCCACGACCATGTCGGATGATGCCCGGCTTGGGGGCTGCCGTTCCCACCGTTTGACACATCGTCGCTTGACACAGTGCCATTTGACATAGTGCTTTCTACGCCGTAGAGTTAATTCTACGTTGTAGAAATCCAGCTTTGCGACAACAATCGAGGCCACCCATGCAGCTTGACGCATACACCATCACCAAGGCCTACGGCGGGCACCACGTGCTCACCGGGGCGAGCATGCACGTCCCGCCAGGGAGGATCGTCGGGCTCATGGGAGTCAATGGAGCCGGGAAAACCACCCTGATATCGATTCTGGCCGGACTGACCGCACCGGATTCGGGAAACGTGCATATCGCGGGAATCGACGCGCTCGCGCATCGTCGGGAAGCCGCCTCGCACATAGGTCTCGCCCCGCAGGCACTGGGAATCTATCCGACCCTCAGCGTTCTGGAGAATCTGCGATGCTTTGCGGGACTTGCCGGGTTGCGCGGGAGGACCGCCCGCCGACGCATCCACGACGCGGCAGCCGCGATGGGCCTGAGCGACCGTCTCGGCCAGACGGCGCAGAATCTCAGCGGCGGCCAGCAGCGACGGCTGCACACCGCCATGGCCATCCTCAACCGCCCGGACGTCCTCTTCCTCGACGAGCCGACGGTGGGGTCGGACGTCCAATCAAGAACCGCGATCCTCGACGTGGTGTCCGGCATGGCGCGAGAGGGGACCAGCGTCGTGTACACAACCCACTACCCGCCGGAACTCGAACATCTCGACGCGGACATCATGGTGCTGGCCGACGGACGAATCACCGAGTACGGAAACGTACGCAGCGTCATCGACCAATGGTCCCGGCCCATGGTGACCCTTCGGTTCCGCGGCAAGGCACCCACGCTGCTGGGGTGGGAACGGCAGGGACAAACAATGCTCGCCTGCGCGGATTGCCCTCAGGGCTCAGGTCCCGTTCTCGCAGCGGCGCTCTCGGAGCTCTCGCGCGAGCGACGAATCTCCTCGCTCGCGGATGTGCAGGTCGCTCAGCCAAGCCTGGAGGCGGCGTATCTGGCGATCACCCGGACACCGTCACACCACGTTCGGGGGGCGGACGATGTCGCTGTCGCGTAGCCTGTGCGTGGCCCGAACCACCGTGGAGCTGCTGGCGCGCGATCCGATGCCGTCTGTGATCATGACGGCCATGCCGCTCATCATGATCGCCCTGCTCGACCCCAGCGCCAAGGCGCAGCTGGCCGCACAGGGATACGTGGCCGTCTCGGGCGCCGCCCAGAACGTTCCGGGGATGGCGGTGCTGTTCGCATTCCTCTCCGTCGAGCAGACGACGACCCTGTTCTACCGGGAGCACGCCTGGGGAACGTGGGATCGTCTGCGGGCAAGCCCCGCCTCGACCGCCGATATCATACTCGGCAAGGTCGGCGTCCGGCTGGTCGTGCAGCTCATCCAGACGACATGCGTGTTCGGTGCCGGTGCAGTCCTGTTCCGCTATCGGCCTACAGGCTCCGTGTGCGCGATCGCTCTCGTGATGCTCGCCTTCACCGTCATGCTCGTCGCGTTCGCGGTCATGCTCGTCTCCGTGTGCGCGACCATGGACCAGGCGAACACGATCGGCATGCTCGGCGGCATGGTCATGGCCGGAATCGGAGGGGCCCTGGCCCCGGTCTCCTCCTTCCCGCGCTGGGTGGGGGATCTGGCGCACTGCTCCCCCGCATACTGGACGCTGGATGCCCTGCACAGACTCACTCTGGAGCACGCCGACATGCTCGACGTCGCGCCGGCGATCGGCATGATTCTCCTCTTCGCCATGGTCTTCGCCCTGGTGAGCGGATTGTGCTTCCGGGCGAACGCGGATAAAGTGGGAACGACATGAGCACAGCACAACGCCCCACGCATGCGGGCCTTTCACGTGAACGCATCCTTGCCATCGCCCTGGAGATGGTCGACAGCGACGGACCGGAGAAACTGACCATGCGTCGGCTTGGCGCCCGTCTCGGCGTCGACCCGATGGCGGTCTACTATTACATCCCCAACAAAACCGCGCTTTTCGATGGCATCACCGAAATGATATGGTCGGGACTCAATCCCGGATCCATCGATCCGGCAGCACCGTGGCAAAGCCAGCTGTGCGCCGCGATGCTGCTGCTGCGCGACACCCTGCGGGCCCACCCCCGAGCCATCACGATATTGGGCACGCGCCCGGCCGTCAGCCCCGAGCTGCTCGGAATGCTCGACCGCATGATCACCCCCCTCGTCAAGGCGGGGATGCCCGCCAATGCGGATACCGCCGACCTCATCAACGTCCTGGTGACGTACACCATCGGCCATGTGCTGGCCGAAGTGGGCGAGCCCGTCGGGGGCCGGACGCTCCCCTCAGCATACGAATCCCTCACCCCCGAGTCGCACCCGAATCTCGCCGCCCTCCTCAATCAGGGGTGGAGACCCGATTCGGATGCGCAGTACACCAAGGGACTGCACGCGATCATGAAGGGATGGTCGCCGTCGACGCCATGCTGACAAGACATCATCACCCGGGCGCGACGCACCACGACGCTCCGCTTCGCGAGCTGGAACCTCCTCACCCGCTTCACTCGGGCGCGGGTTCGCCACGATGGGATGACCCCGCCGCCCTCATCTTCGCCGCACTGGCATTCGCCATCGTGTTCGGGGCACGCCATCTTGTCGACGGGCTGCACGCAACGCCGCGGCAGTCGCTCGTCACGGCGGGGATCATGGCCGGCTGCTGCTACGTCGCCGCCGTGATCGTATACGCCTGGTTCGATGCAGCGTCACAGGGGGGAACGCACCGTGGAGGGCTCGTCGGGATGCGCACCGCCAGAATCGCAAACGCGCACAGACCGACGGAACACGGCGGCGCCACGACCATGGCATTCGCCGCCGGCATCCGACGGCTGATCGGTCCCGGGGAGCGCATGGCATTCCCGTCGAGCCTGCGCCAGCGCTTTGCGGTGTACTGGCTTGCGCTCGTCGCGTGCTGGGCACCCTGGTACGCGTTCTGCTGGCCGGGCGTGATGCGCGACGACACCATCGCGCAGTTCATGCAGTCCTCGGGCTACCACGCCTTCTATACGCAGCACCCTCTTTTCGACACGCTGGTGTTCGGTCTGTTCTGGCATGCGGGCCGCTCCCTGGGAAATCTCGCCTGGGGGCTGGCGCTGTACACGGGGGTACAGGCGATCGCCATGGCGGCGAACACCTCGCTGGCACTGTGCTACCTGCGCACATGGGGCGTGCCACGTCTGGCACTCGTCCTCGGGCTGCTTTACGCGGCGTTCGACTACGGCATGGTCGGATCGGTCACCACCATGTCCAAGGATTCCCTGAACACGGTGTTTCTCATCCCCCTTTCGCTGATCGTCATCGAAGCCTGTCTGACACGGGGCCGGGCGTTCGCCGACAATCGGCTGTGCGCCGCATTCGTGGTTCTTCTCTTCCTCACCGTGATCAGCAAACGGACCATGCTGATCGTGATGATATGCTCCGGGATCATGCTGCTGCTCGCCGCGGGACGCATGCGCATAAAGGCCTTTCTGTGCATGCTTGCTGCGGTGCTTCTGGCCGAATGCGTATGGACGCCGTGCAGCACCGCTCTCACCCATGCCCATGTCACCCTGGACAGGGACGTATTCGGCCTTGTGATGCTGCCCATCGCACGCATCCAGTCGGACGAGCCGCAGGTTCTCACAGTGCAGGAACGCGCCAGGCTCGCCCCGTTCATGAACGTCGTCCTGTCGGGCAGGCAGTACGACGACGAACGGTCGGACGAGACGTCATGGACGATCAGGCCCGGCGACGCCCTCCCCCTCAAGATCACGGCCCTCAAGGCCTGGGTCGAGGTCGGGGTTCACCACCCCCTGGCATACATACGCACGTACGCCACTCTGGACGCGCGCTGGTACTATCCGAACGGCGGAATCATGTTCCCCTGGGGGTCGGGGTATCTTTTCGACACGGGCTATATGAAACGCTGGGAGACATTCGTCACCCCTCCCGTCACGGCACGGGCCGCCCTCCACGACCTCAGCGCCGCAACAGGCCGGACCTCCCGGAGCAAAGTACGCGTGGCGGCCCGCATCAGACACTATGCCCACAGCCCGGTGGCCTCGTATTCGATCTATGTCACGTACATTCCGCTGATGGTGGCCCTGTATCTCGCCACGCGCCGACGCTGGCCGGCACTGGCGGCATGGTCCGTACTGGGTTTCACCTCGTTGTCGCTTTTCGCCTCCCCGTCGGCGCTGTGCTGGTTCATGACCCCGATCTTCTCGATGCTGCCACTGTTCACCGGGCTGGGATTCATCCCTTCCGACGACATCCGGGACGCACGCGCGCAATCCGACGAAAAACCCGGCAAGTAAGGACATTATCGACGCACGACGCCCTATACTTGTGACATGGCACAGAAAATATCCAGCGGTCACCCAACCCGCAAGATCATTGCGACGGTCGTCTTTGCCTTGTCTCTCGTGGTCAACGCCCTGGCGGGCGGCACCACACTCATCAACGGGCGCACCACCGGGGAGGTCTCCGCGCTGCATCCCACCCTGTTCACCCCGGCAGGATTCACCTTCGCGATCTGGGGCATCATATACCTGCTCGTCACGGTGTACGCGATCCGGCAGTTCGTCAGCGGCGGCACCCCCGCCGAGAAGAACGCGGACATACTGTCATCCGGCATGGCGCAGCCATTCACCATACTGTCGGCTCTCAATATCTGCTGGTTGTTTGCCTGGCAGTTCGACATCATCTGGCTGGCGATGCTGCTGATAATCGCCATGCTGATCACGCTCGCCCACATCTCCGGAACCATCGCCCGGTCCACGCTCACGGCGGTCGACTGGCTCACGATACGACTCCCGTTCAGCATATACTTCGGATGGATCACCATCGCGACCATCGCCAATGCGAGCGTCCTTCTCGTGTCCGCCCACTGGAGCGGCTGGGGAATCGGGGATTCGACATGGACCGCGATCATACTGGTCGTCGGCGCCGCGATTGGTCTCGCCGTCACACTTACCCGCAAGGACTGGTCGTATCTCGCGGTGTTCATCTGGGCCTACCTCGGCATACTGACCAGACATCTTTCTGTTTCGGGCTACAACGACGCCTACCCCGTGGTCGTGTACACGCTCATCGCCCTTCTGGTGGTCCTCGCCGCCGCCACCATCTATGTCCTCGTGCGCTGGCCTCTGGGAGCCCGGGCCGACTAGGCCTTCGCCATACGGCGGCGGCGGATGCGCGCACCCCCGACGCCCGAACAGACAGACAGTACCGAGGCCCCGCCCATCCCCTCGACAGAAGCGGACGGCCATCACCGACATTCGGCCATCACGAAGGTGATGACATGCGATATTCCCGTGGGCTCATCCCATAGCTTTTCTTGAACTTCTCGTAGAAGAACGTGAGGTTCGAATATCCCAACTCGTGCGCCAATGCGACGACGGACATGTCAGTGTTGTGAAGATATGAGGCGGCGAGCGCCATCCGATAATCGATGATGATGTCCTTGAAGGTTTTCCCCGTGTTCTTCTTGATGTAATAGCTTAGATAGTTGGGATGGAACCCGAAGGCCTTCGCCGTCGACCGCAAAGTCGCGGTCACGCAGTTATCTTCGATATAGCTCAGAATTAGGGCAGGCATGGCCATTGCCGTACCATGGTTGGCGAATCGGGCGGCATGCTTCTGGTAGATGCGGAAGAGATACGACAAGAGAATAATCAGATACGCATCGATGATCTCGTCACTGCATAGACCCGAGTCGTAGTATTCGCAGAACAGCTTCTGGATGACCCCCCTAAGCTCGACATCCTCTTGCCTGGCGAAAACAAGATACCCGTTCATCTGCCGCCTATGGGCCAGTGAGGACATCAGAAAACGAGCCACCACCCCTTGGGACGACAACTGAGCCAGGAAGCCTTCGGTGAAGAACTGCTTTCTGACATCGAGCGTAATGACTATGTCATCGTTCCCGAGGGGCAGTATCTCATGAACCGTATCGGCATCGACAAGGCACGCGTCCCCTTCGCCAAGGACGACCCTTTCGCCATTGATGATCTGGGTGCAGGATCCGCTGTATACATACATGATTTCTATGACGGTGTGGATATGGGGAGGTATCCGGGCATAGCGCGATTCCTTATGCATCGAAAAGTTGTGGTTGTTCATAATGGTGTCGAATTTGAAAACATACAGCTTTCTTCCGTCACGACGGACGATGTCGATGTGGTCGTATCTTTTTGACCTGGTACCCGGATGATCCAAATGGAAGCGTTCGCTCGGAGTCAGAATGAACAGCCTCCTGCGCAATTCATCAACAGTCATCAGACCAGCATAACAGGGTAAGCATGCAGACCGTGGCACCGGAATTGGCCATCATTAAGTTCGGTCACACAAATCGATATTTCGGTCATTGTGCCACAGCATCACCCCTTGATATCGTGATCATAGGATCTCAGAGAGGAGAATTCGCGAATATGTCAGCATTCATCTAACCGATAAAAGGCCACAACACGAGCCTCACATTCAGACATCCGCCCCGCCTGAGTCAGTAAGAACGAATCGTCATTCGACTATTTCTTACAATCGGTCACCCATGCAGAAGCCCCCGCACATAGACCGTATCGAACACCCCCGCGGGAATCCCCGTTCCGGTAGCGCGCTTTCGGTGGGATCGTGCCGCCGGCCACTCGATGCGAAAGAACACACCATCATGCGTCCACAGCCAATTCTGGAAAAGGAAAAAACAATGAAAGACGAGTTTCCCGATCACTTCCTCTTCGGAGGAGCCATATCGGCATCGCAAGCCGAAGGTGCCTACAACGAAGGCGGGAAAGGTCTGGACACGCAGGATCTCAGATACTTTGATCCCGAATGGACGGCGGAGGATCTTGCGAAGAAAAGCAATCGACGCATGTCAAAGAAAAAATTCGACAAGGCTCTGAACGATAAGGACATCGAGCATTATCCCTTCAGACACGGGATTGATTTTTACCACACGTACCATCAGGATCTGGCTCTCATGCAGGAGTTGGGACTTCGCGTGTTCAGGACATCGATCAGCTGGTCGCGAATCTTCCCCAACGGTGACGACGAGACACCCAACGAAGAAGGGATTGCCTTCTACGACCGTCTTTTTTCCGAATGCCATCAACGCGGGATGAAGGTGTTCGTGACGATTCTTCACTACAATATACCCGTTCATCTGGTTCTTGCGTATGGGGGCTGGAAGTCTAGGAAAACGGTGCGGTTTTTTGAACGCTACGTCGATGTGCTATTCCATCGACTCGGCCGGCTAGTCGACTATTGGCTGCCTTTCAATGAATTCAATGCCGGACGCTTTAACCCCTACAACGGGGTATGCGTGATCAAAGACGAGGAGAAGGAATACGACCAGACCATATTCCAATGCCTCCACCATCAGTTTCTTGCCAATGCCATCGCGGTCAAAAAGGCGCACGAAATCATACCGAATGCCAAAGTCGGAGGCATGATAGCACGCTTCACAACGTACCCGGCAACATGCAAACCCGATGATGTCATGCAGATGATCCACGACGATCAGTATGCGAATTTCTTTTATACGGATGTGATGGCGCGGGGTGCATATCCGGCCTACATGGATCGCTATTTCGACCGCTACGGGATCACGGTGCACAAGGAGCCGGGAGACGACGAACTGCTCAAAGGCAACACCGTCGATTTCCTTTCCTTCAGCTATTACATGTCGCTTGTCTCCACAACCGATCAAAGCTGGGAAAAAACCGCGGGCAACCTCGTGATGGCAAACAAAAACCCGTATTTGGAATCCAGCCAGTGGGGCTGGCAGATAGACCCCGTCGGCCTGCGCATAACGCTCAACCAAATGTACGACAGATACGGGCTCCCCCTATTCGTTGCCGAAAACGGACTGGGGGCAAAGGACACCATTGCGGACGACGGGGGAATACACGATCCGTACCGAATCGACTATCTCTCCAAGCATATAGAGCAGCTCAAGAAGGCCATCGGAGACGGAGTGGATTTATTCGGCTATACGGTATGGGGAATTATCGACATCGTTTCCTGCGGCAGCATGGAAATGGAGAAACGTTATGGCGTCATCTACGTCGATTTTGACAACCGCGGGCACGGTACCGGAAAAAGGCTGAAAAAGGATTCGTTTTACTGGTATCAACATTGCATCCGCACCAACGGACGCGATCTGTCCCGCTAATGTCATAGCCAACCCAGAGAAGAATGAAAGGAATTTCAATGTCGAAATTTTTTGTACGCTACGGGGTCATCTCCACGCTCATGATCATCTACTTCGCCGTCTGCTTTGATAAACAGCTGATTTCTATGGCCATCATTCCCATACGATCGGAATTTGGGTTCTCGGCGACTCAGGCCGGTTTAATGATGAGCGCGTATTCTCTCGGATACGCGCTTGTATCCCTGCCCGGCGGGTGGATAGCGGATAAAATCGGATATAAACGCGTAATATTATTCTGCCTTGGGCTGTCCGTAGTCTGTGCCGTCTTGTTCCCTCTCGCAACCGTTCTGTCGCTGTTCATCCTTATCCGGTTTCTCCTCGGATTCGCCCACGGGAGCGTCCCGGCTTCAACGACAAAGGGAATCGCCGTCAATTACGGGAAGGAAAGACGCGTGATGCTCCAATCCGTGTGGTTTGTGGCGCAAAACATCGCCGGATTCGTCGCTTTGTACGTCGGAGCGTGGATCATATCCCTCAATTGGCAATACGCCTATTGGACCGCTGCCATCATGTACGTTCTCGTCATCCTTCTGTCCATGAAGGCCCTTCCGACGATGAAGCAATTCCAACAGGGATCGGATGACGCCAAGAAGGGAAGTCCGGCCGCCACACACCAGTCCAGCATCTCCTACGTTTTCAAAAACCGCAATATGTGGATATTCACGATCTGCATTTTCCTCTTCAATCTTATCCTCAACGGAGCGAACAACTGGTATGCGACCTTTCTCAGCACCCATTTCAGTCGCAACCTGGTAGAAATCGGGACGATTCTCTCACTGAGCTCACTGATCTCCATCGGCTGTGCACCTCTGACAGGATGGCTTCTTTCCAAGGTCTTCAAAGGACGGGAGAACTGGTTCATCTTCTTCAGCACCATATTCACGGCTCTCCTGTTCGTGCTCATGGCCCAGGGAGCGAATCTATGGATCTCCGTCGTGTGCATATACGTCGCCGCATACACCACGATGTTCCCCTTCGTGGCGATAAAGACGCTGCCCCAGCGCATGGTTCCGGAGAACTACATCGGCACTGCGATGGGAGTCATCACCGCTGTCTCATCCTTCGGCGGATTCGTCGCACCAACGCTTATCGGCTACATTCTGGACGTCTCTTCGGGGACATTCGAGAGAGCGTTCATAGTGTTGGCGGTCCTGGGCGTCATCGCCGGTCTCATTGCTCTCTTCGGACTGAAAACCAGGGAATCCGGAACAAAGAACACAGCTGGGGGCGTTCTTCCGCAGTAAACGCAGCAGCGCGGTCGCACACGACCAGACAACGATCACCATGGTCAGACCCACATTGTTTTTCGAGAAAGCTCAGGTATGGAACAGCAATATTATCTTGGTATTGATGTCGGCGGCACCTTTATCAAGTACGGAATAGTCGACGACAACTACACGCTCGTCAGGCAGTGGAAGAAGAAATCCATTCGCTTTGAAAAGGACGACGATTACTTTGACTACCTTTGCGATGCACCCGTCGACAGGGACACACCGATTCGCGCTTACGGCCTCAGCGTTCCCGGTCTGGTAGGGCGCGACGCAATCATCAGAACAAAGGCGGCGGCCAGCGTCGGCAACCTTTTCGGACATGACGTCAATCATGAAGTCTCAGGGCGAACAGGGCTCCCGTCCGCCACGATCAACGATGCGAAGGCAGCCGGCCTGTGCGAGCTCAAACTGGGAAACGCCAAGGGGACGAACACCTCCGCATGCATGATCATCGGTACAGGCGTCGGCGGGTGTCTGTGCTCAGCCGACGACGTGGTCTACGGTGCGGATGGATTTGCAGGTGAAATCCATTTCATCCCCTACTTCGAAGCATCGACGGGAAAAATTCTTAAACTCGGAAATCAGTGCAGCATGAGAGCCTTGGTTCGATTCTACAATAATCTCGCATCTCACAACAGCAGGGCGGCTTTGGGAAGTGACGTCATCATGCGCTATAGATCGGGCGACGGGATCGCCGCACAGGCAGTCGACATGTGGATGACCCATCTTGTCATGGATGTGATCACCATGGTCGTCAACTGGAACCCGGATGTCATCTGCATAGGGGGTGGGATATCCGAAGAACGATGGTTCATCGACCTGCTGACCGCACGGTACCGCACAATCTCAGTTCCGTTCTTCAACGCCACGGAGGAGTTTTTGAGCACAAGAATCGTCAAGTGCCGCTACAACAACTCATCGAATCTGCTTGGTGCGGTGCTCAAGTCGAGGATGGAGCATGGAGTATAGCGATCCTGCCGTGCGGTTCGCGAACCATATGCCAGGGAGGGCCTCACACCGCCATACCGGCGCTGGAGGCCCCCTCGTGCGCTGGCCTCTGGGAGCCGGGCCGACCAGGCCTTCGCCATGCGGCGGCGCATGCGGGTCACCGCGTTCGGTTCAGCCCCGCTCCCCGAGCGGGGCCTCAACCGCAACCGCCTGCCGCCGGATCATGACAGGCGCACGGGACACGCACAGGTTCCCCTCGATAAGGTACCGTCGCAGCCGCCCGGTCTCCTTGCTGATTCCGATTCGGGGAGTGCGGACGATGCCTTCGCCATCCCGCAGGGCCGCCGGCCGAAGAGTGAGAGGCGCGTCGCCTATCGCATGCCCATACAGACGCATATCGATGCCCAACGCCTGGCACAGCTTCCCCGGACCGTTCGACACCGCAACCCCCCGGACCGCGCGTCGCTCCTCCATGAGCGCCAGCCCCTCCACCGGCTCCACTGCGCGTATCAGGACGCCGGCGCCGAACCCGTCCGGACCGCAGGTGATGTTGCAGCAGCGGTGGATTCCGTAGGATATGTAGATATACAGATGTCCGGGAGGCCCGAAGAGGGCGCGGTTGCGTTCGTCCCTACCTCGGAATGCGTGGCTGGCACGGTCGTTCTGGTCATAGGCCTCGGTTTCCACGATGCGGGCCCTCATGCGCCGGCCGTCGAGATCCCGTGTGATCACGTCTCCCAGGAGCCGTTGGGCGGCGACGTCGGCATCCCCTGTCAGATAGTCATAGTCACCGCTCATGATGCCCTCCCTATCCATGAATGCATGTGCGCAGAAGCCAGCCACCACCATACCCGGTCGGGTCCGGCCGGGCAACGGCCCGCGGCTGGACCCGACCGGGTCTCCACCCGACAAGCCGATTCGCCACGGGCCGGATCTTCTCGCCACTCTGCGGGATTCGTGGCCGAACCACTACATGAGCGACGTGTAGATTCCCAGGATGTCCTCCTCCGTTGCCTTGCGGGGGTTGGCGGGCGTGCATACATCCCTGAACGCGTCATGGGCCAGGGGCTTGAGATCGGCCCGGGTGGCCCCGACCTCGCTGATCGTGGTGGGGTTGCCCAGCCTCACGGCGAGATCGTGCACCGCCTGCACCGCCTCCTCGCGCACCGTTTCAAGGTCACCCGTGCGAGCATCCTTGACCGCGAAGGCGTCGGCGATGTCGCGGTACTTCTCCCCGGTGTAGTCCTTGTTGTATTCCATGACCGAGGAGAGCAGGATTCCGTTGGCCACGCCATGGGCCACGCCCAGCCTTCCGCCCAGCGGGTGCGCCATGCCATGCACCAGGCCAAGACCGACGTTGGAATAGGCCATGCCGGTGATATAGGAGGCGTAGGCCATCTGCTCGCCCGCCTCGACATCGCCGTCGGCCGACTTCGCCAGATTCTCGGCGACCATGCGAATCGTCTGCAGCGACAGGCAGTTCGACAGACTCCAGGAGCCTGGGGTGACGAAGCCTTCGATGGCGTGCGTCAGCGCATCCAGACCGGTGGCGACCTTCAGGCCGCGCGGCATGGTGTCCGTCAGATCGGGGTCGACGAATGCGACCAGAGGGATGTCATGGGGATCGACGGCCACGAACTTGCGCTTCCTCGCCGTGTCGGTCACCACATAGTTGATGGTCGTCTCCGATGCGGTGCCCGCCGTGGTCGGGACGCCGAAAATGGGCACGGACGGGTTCTTCGTATCGGCGACCCCCTCCAGAGACAGGACGTCGGAGAACTCGGGATTGGCGGTGATGATGCCGATGCCCTTGCAGGTGTCCTGCGGGGATCCGCCACCGAGACCGATGAGGAAGTCGGCACCCGCATCCGCGAATTTCCTCACGCCGTCCTGAATGCATTCGACGGGAGGATTCGGCTTGACGTTGTCGAACAGCTCGTACGGGAGCCGTGCCGCGTCAAGCACATCCGTGACCCGCTTCACCGTTCCCGTCTTCACAAGCACGGGGTCGGTGACGATGAACGCCTTGGCGAAGCCATGCGCGTGCGCCACCTTCGGGATCTCCCTGATCGCGCCGCGGCCGAAATAGGCGGTCTGGTTGAATATCATGCGGTATACCATAATGTTTATCTCCTTTGATAGTCGATGCCTGGAATGGGTAAGGTTCCTGACGGTTCCCCATCTTAGGTGCGGCCCCATCCGCCTGTGAAATATGTCACGCATTCGCCTTGCGCGAATCATGGGCCCTTACGCCCCCATTCGCACCACGCGTCCGCGAAAAAGATAGATAATGGAGGAGGCAGCACTCGAGTGCGCGGTCACGGCTGTGACGGCCGCAACCCTCGAGAGTGATGACTACCGCCATGAAGGATAACTCAAGGAAGAGGCTAATATGGCATACAAAACAGTCAACCCCTATACAGGCGAACTTATCAAAACCTTCCCCACGGCCACGGACAGTGAGGTCAAGGACGCGATCGCCGCAGCGGACACCGCGTTCCAGGGCTGGAAGGAGACCTCGTTCACGAGGCGTGCGGAGATCCTTGCGAACGTATCGCGCATCCTCCGTGAGCGCCACACCGAGTTCGCGAAGATCCTCACCCTGGAGATGGGCAAGCTTCTGACCGAGGCGGAGGGCGAAGTGGAGCTCAGCGCCAAGATCGTCGACTACTATGTCGAGCACGGCGAGGAGGAGCTCAAGCCGCGCGAGCTGGAGAGCAAGGCCTATGCCCCGGGACACGCCAAGCTCGTGTACCAGCCTCTGGGCGTCCTCTATATGGTCGAGCCGTGGAACTTCCCGTACTATCAGATCGTCCGCGTTGCGGCTCCGCAGCTCATGGCGGGGAACACGCTGATTCTCAAGCACGCCTCCAACGTGCCCCAGTGCGCCCAGGCGTTCGAGAAGCTGTTCCTGGAGGCGGGGCTTCCGGAGCATGTCTTCACGAACATCTTCGCATCCCACGATCAGAATGAGCTGATCCTCTCCGACCCCAGGGTCAAGGGAGTCGCCCTCACCGGCAGCGAGGGAGCCGGGGCCGCAGTGGCGTCGGCCGCGGGAAAGTATCTCAAGAAGAGCACACTGGAGCTCGGCGGGTCGGACGCGTTCATCGTTCTCGAGGACGCGGACGTGGACAAGGCCGCCCAGTGGGCCGTTTTCGGTCGCCATTGGAACGGCGGGCAGGTCTGCGTCTCCTCCAAGCGTCTGATCGTGGTCGACTCCGTCTATGACGAGTTCGTCAAGAAGTATCATGAGGGGGTCGAGAAGCTCAAGGCGGGCGATCCCATGGACCCGTCCACCACGCTTGCCCCGCTGTCGACGCAGTCGGCGGTGGACACCCTGGGCAGGCAGGTCGACGAGGCGATCGCAGCCGGAGCGCACGCAGAGAAGGTCGGCCCGGAGGTCCCCTCGAAGGGAGCCTTCTTCCAGCCGACGATTCTGACCGGAATCACCCCGGAGAACCCCGCATACACGACCGAGATGTTTGGGCCGGTGACCGAACTCTACCGCGTCGCCGACGAGGCCGAGGCCATTCGCGTCGCGAACGGCACTCCGTTCGGTTTGGGCGGATCGGTGTTCACCTCCGACCATGAGCGCGCGTGGAGGGTCTCGGAGAAGATCGCCACGGGCATGATGTTCATCAACCATCCGACCGGAGTTCAGGCGGATGTGCCGTTCGGCGGGATCAACCGTTCGGGCTACGGCCATGAACTCATCGATCTGGGCATCCATGAGTTCGTGAACATCAAGCTGATCGCCGAGCCGGACATCGACGATCCATTCTGATATGCTCCACGCCGAACCCGCGCCCGGCCATGCCGATCCGGGTTCGGCGTGCCCGACCATCCTTGCGGCCCGCTGCCTCGTCTCAGCGGGCCGCATTCGTCGCATCAGGGGAGGGCGTCGTTATCGTCATTGACGGCCACCCCTATGTCAGAGGCATCTCGGTGACATCTCGCTGGTGTCCCGGGCCGTATGGTCGCCATCGGATGCCGCTCGAAACCCTGGCCATGCGGCCGGGGCCAACGGAAGAAAGCCCCCACACCCGCCCGACGAAGGCCGCCCGCTGCGGTGCGCCCCTGCGATCGGGGGCTCTTTGCATCGGATTGATTTCCAGTTGCATGGGCATGGGATCATGTGCGGCTATATGCCGATGCGCTGCCTGACGTATTCCTCCAGTCGACGCACCGTCAGCCCTTCGTATCCGCTTATCGACGCGAACTGCGGCCCCTGCGACGTATCCGTGCGGATGTAGGCGGTTTGCGCCAGTGTCGTGGCGCCGCTGGATACCGCGGACTGAAGCCCGGTAAGGGAATCCTCGACGGCTATGCATTCGCGCATCTGCTCTTCGCCGATGCCGACTATCCGACCTGCCGCAAGATAGGGTGCCGGGTCGGGCTTCTTCGCCACGTCGTCATCCCCGCACACGAATCCCACAAAGGCCCCCCGAGGAGCCTGATCCACGAGATTCTGAGCCAGGGCACGCGGCGATGTGGTGACGAGAACGGAGGGAATACCCGCCGCGGTCAAGGTCTTCAGCACCTTTTCGACTCCGGGGATCCACGGCATGTGTCTCATTTCGCTGCGAGCGACATAGTCGATCATGGCCTCGCCGATCTGCGTCTCGGACAGATCGGTCCCCAGAGCCACCATCTGGCGGGCGATCTGGGGAACGGGTTTCCCCGACCCCTGCCAGGCGAGCTCATCGTTCCATTGTCCCCCATGGGCGCGGGCGAGTCTGAGCTCCGACTCGTGCCAGTAGGGTTCGGAATCGATAAGGGTGCCGTCCATATCCCACAACACTGCCCTGAGCATTATTTCCTCCGCCATCGCCGCATTCACCTGCGCCTTTCATACCAGCAGAGCCATAAGACAAATGCGGGGCGCAATCATGCCGGCCGTCGCACCGCATCACCGATGGTCGTCCATCATTCCTCGTAGTCCGCATTCCACAGCACCATCGACTTCGAATCGGCCGGCCGGCCGGCCCTGCGGGGCGCGGGAAGCTCACGAATGCGAACGTGTATGTCATGCCGCCAGGTTCTGGCGCTGCTCGAACGCTGGATCTCCACGATTCCGCCATCCGCGTCCGCGGCAAACACGCTCGACCCGGCAGGGGTCTCCATTCGGGTGATGCGGCGCCTGAGCTCGCGGTTCTCCTCCTGCAGATCAAGAATCCTGCCGACCCCGGCCAGATTGACCCCCTCATCCTGGCTAAGCTGCTGCGCCTGCTGGAGCCGATTGAGATCGCGCAGCGAATATCTGCGGGCTCCGCCGGAGGTGCGCTGCGGCACAACCAGCCTCTGCCGATCGTATTCGCGAAGCGTCTGCGGATGAATGCCTGCAAGCCGTGCCGCCCTGCTGACGGTGAACAGAGGCATGTCGATGTCGAATCCGACATCAACGGCACCATCGAGATCGGCGCGCCCCCGGACAAGCGCAAGCGCGCACATCTCATACAACCTGCGCATCTGCCGTGACCCGCCCGCCATTGGTCTCAGCGCTCCCGCTCAAGTTCCTGGGCGAAATCGCCGCAGGCGGCGTCGAACTCCTTGGCGGCGCGTTTCACGGCCATTCCCGGTCTGCTCGGAACGCGAATCTGGAGACGCGCGACGAGATCGCCGTCGCGCCCGGGAACACCCCGTCCGGCGACTCTGACCTCGCTATCGCTCGAGGATCCTGCGGGAACACGGAACGTCACCGAAGCGCCGTCTATGTCCCTGGCGGTGACCTTTGCACCGGTGACGGCCTGCGCAAGAGTGATGGGCAGAGTCATGACGATGTCGTCACCGACCATCGCAAACCGATCGTCCGCCTTCACGTGCACGCTCAGATACATGTCCCCGTTCCGCCCGCCGTCGGTTCCGGGCCTGCCCTTGCCGGCAAGACGAATCTTCTGGCCGTCCTTCACGCCGCCGGGGATATGCGTCCTGAACCTTCTGCCGTCCACGGCAAGGGAGACCGTCGCGCCCTTCACCGCCTGCCGCAGAGTGAGCGTGATCTTCGAATTACGATCCTCCCCCTTATGCGGGCGGGCCGGACGACGGCGTTCCTGCGTGTACGTGCCCGAGCCCTGCGGGGCACCGGAGCCGAACATCGAGAAGATGTCGTTGAGGTTGGGCTGCCCCCCGCCCTGCGTGGAGAATCGAACGCGGGAGTTTCCCTGACCCTGGCCGAACATCGATCCGAAGATGTCGGAGAATCCCGACGTGTCAAAACCCTGTTGACCGGACCCCCCGGCAAAGCGGGCTCCCCCCATGCCGAACTGGCGAATCGCGTCGTATTTCTGACGCTGCTCCTTGTTGTTCAGCACATCGTAGGCCTCGGAGACATCCTTGAATTTCTCCTCCGCCTCCTTCGTCTTGTTCAAATCCGGATGGTATTTGCGTGCCAGCTTGCGGTAGGCCTTGGTGATATCGGCTGCGCTGGCGTCTTTGGAGACACCGAGGACTTTATAGAAATCCTTGGATAACCATTCATTCTCAGCCATCTGCATCTCCCTTTCCTAAAATCTTCCATTCATTATGTTCTGTCCACAGGCATGAAGCCCACGCTCCGAAACCCCATGGCCCGATATCGGAGGCACCGGGCCGATGCCCATCGGGTGTCTCTCCCACGTGTTTCTTCGAACCCGATACCGGGTCCGAAGAAACACCGGGACCGCTGGTGTCGGCGGCACCGGCGGTCCCGCCGATCGGGCAACGACGGGAGGGGCGGCGGGCTGGTGCTACTGCTGGGGGGCAGCCACCACGACGCGAGCCGCGCGAATCACGCGATCGCCTATGCGGTAGCCAGCCTCAACGACGGTGTCCACCGTTTCCTTCGTCGCCTGGGCATCGGGACGGTGCAGAATGGCCTCATGCTTGGTGGGATCGAAATCCTCGCCTTTTTCGCCGAACTTCTCCACGCCGAACTTCTCGAAGGCCTTGTCGATTTTGGCCGACACGGCCTTGAAGGAATCATCCATCTCACTGTGCTCGCGAACGCGGTCGATGTCGTCCAGGGCCGGCAGCAGGGCCGTGAGCACGTCGATGATGCCGTGCTGGCGGAACCTCTCCTGCTCCTTGGCGGACCGATTGCGGTAGTTGACGAACTCGGCGCGTTCACGCTGCAGCGCCTCCAGATAGTCGGCGGCCTCCTTTTTGGCCTTTCCCAGCGCCGTGAGACCATCCTGCGACCCGGGACCGCCTTTGTCGGCGGGCTGGTCCGAGGCGGGACGGTCCTCGTCCGAGGGCCCGCCCTGTTCCGTTTTCGTTTCGGCACCGGACCGGCCACGGCCGTCGTGGGAATCGCCATCGGCGGGTTTCCCGTCGCCGCCGACATGATCCGTCCGCCCCGCTTCGCCCGGTTTCGGCCGGGACGCCGCGGCACCGTCGGATGGCGGAGTCTTCGTCGCATCATCGCCGTGACCACCCTGCGGCCCCGCCGGCGCGGAACCATCATTCAATGATTGCGCATCCGGGAGGTCGTCAAGGTAGTCATCCTTGTTGAACTCGGACATCTTACTTGTTGTCCTTGCCCTTGTCGTCGTCATCAACCACTTCGGCGTCCACCACGTCATCATCGTCCGACGAGGAGGCGGAGCCGCTCTGCTCGGTTCCGGCACCTGCCGCACCGCCCGCGGCGCCCGCGGCACCCTGCTGGGCGTAGAGCGTCTGGCCGATCTTCTGCGCGGAGGTCATCAGCTCGCTTTGGGCGGACTTGATCTTCTCGATGTCGTCTCCCTTGAGGGCCTCCTTCAGGGCACTGACCTTGTCGGTGACCTCCTTGGCGACGTCATCGGAGAGCTTGTCCTTGTTGTCGCTCACCAGCTTCTCGGTCTGGTATGCGAAGGACTCCGCCTGGTTGCGCGTCTCCGCATCCTCCTTGCGCTTCTTGTCCTCGGCCTCGTGGGATTCCGCCTCCTTGACCATCCGATCGATCTCGTCCTTGGGCAGTCCGGAGCCGCCGGTGATGGTCATCGACTGCTCCTTGCCCGTGCCCTTGTCCTTGGCGGACACGTGCACGATGCCGTTGGCGTCGATGTCGAACGTGACCTCGACCTGTGGAACCCCGCGGGGTGCCGGCGCGATGCCGGTGAGCTCGAAGGTTCCCAAAGGCTTGTTGTCACGCGCGAACTCACGCTCGCCCTGATAGACCTGGATCAGCACCGAGGGCTGGTTGTCCTCGGCGGTGGAGAACACCTCCGAACGCTTCGTCGGGATCGCGGTGTTGCGGTCGATGAGCTTGGTCATGATTCCGCCCTTGGTCTCGATGCCCAGGGAAAGCGGCGTCACGTCGATCAGCAGGACGTCCTTGCGGTCGCCCTTGATGACGCCGGACTGAACCGCGGCGCCCACGGCAACGACCTCGTCGGGGTTCACCGACTGGTTCGCATCGCGACCGCCGGTGAGCTCCTTGACCAGATCCTTCACCGCGGGCATACGCGTGGAGCCGCCGACGAGCACCACATGGTCGATGTCGCTCACCGAGATGTTCGCATCCGAAAGCACGTTGTTGAACGGGGTGCGGCAACGACCCAGCAGATCGGAGGTCATTTCCTCGAAGTGGGCGCGTGTGAGCGTCTCATCGAGGTGCACCGGGGTTCCGTCGGGGGTCATGGCCAGATACTGCATGGAGATCGACGTGGACGTGGAGCTGGAAAGTTCCTTCTTGGCCTGTTCCGACGCCTCCTTCAGACGCTGCAGGGCAATCTTGTCCTTGGCGAGGTCGACGCCGTACTTGTTCTTGACCTCGCTGACCAGCCAGTCGATGATCTTCTGATCCCAATCATCGCCGCCAAGGCGGTTGTCGCCGTTGGTCGCCTGAACCTGGATGGTGGAGAAGCCGTCATCATCCTTGCCGATCTCCAGAAGGGACACATCGAAGGTGCCGCCGCCGAGGTCGAAGACCAGAATGCGCTCGTCCTCCTTGCCCTTCTCCAGACCGTATGCCAGAGCCGCTGCGGTCGGCTCGTTGATGATGCGCAGGACGTTGAGTCCCGCGATCTTGCCGGCGTCCTTGGTCGCCTGGCGCTGAGCGTCGTTGAAGTATGCGGGGCAGGTGATCACGGCATCGGTGACCGGTTCGCCCAGATACGCCTCGGCGTCTCTCTTCAGCTTCATCAGAACCTGTGCGGACACCTCCTGCGGGGTCCACTTCTTGCCGTCGATGTCCACACTCCAGTCAGTGCCCATGTGGCGCTTCACCGAGCTGATGGTGCGATCGACGTTGGTCACGGCCTGGCGCTTGGCCACCTCTCCGACGAGTATTTCGCCGGACTTGCTGAAAGCCACGACCGACGGGGTGGTACGCATGCCTTCCGCGTTCACGATGACGGTCGGCTCACCGCCCTCCAGCGTCGCGATGCAGGAATTCGTGGTGCCAAGGTCAATACCAACTGCACGTCCCATACTATGTCTCCTTATGTGTTCTAATCGTTCGTTCACGATGGTCGCCCAAGTCCTCGTCCAACGCCCCGATGAGGGGCGCCGTCCGACGCCTGACGCCGCTTTCGTTTTGTCTTTCAAAACTTGAGCCTATATCACTCAACTTTTGAATGCCAACTTTTATTCCCACATCTTCACGAATTGTGGGAGGATTCATCCCCCTCCGTGGTTTTCCTTGTACAATTCTCACGGGAGGTGGGGGCATGCGGGTATTGTAAATGTTCGCAGTAATTGCGGATTCGTAGACCGGAAGCCAACAAGGAATCGCTGAAATTCCAGATATTTTTCTCAGAAACTTTGTCTTTGACAACGTATGCAGTATTCTGATAACAGTATGGTCGTTCCGCACCATGGCGGATTGACATGATCTCACCAAAGGGGCCGAGATGAGCAGTGCAGGCATCCATGACGTTGCCAAAGCGGCGGGAGTCTCCATTTCAACCGTTTCCCGGGCCTTCACCAGGCCCGGCCTCGTTTCCGACAAAACCCGGCGAAAGGTGTTGGAAACCGCCGACAGGCTCGACTTCAACATCTCCCGCTCGGCGGCCGCACTCAAATCGGGGCAGACATACCGCGTCGCCCTGCTGATGAACGAGGACATCTCCAGCTGGTTCAACGCCGAGGTCTTCATGGGAATCAACTCCGTGCTCCAGCCGCACGGATACGACATCTCCCTCTTCCAGCGCATCGACTCGGCGCGACACCGCAGGGATTTCTTCACGACCCTGCCGGTGCGCCGCAACGTGGATGCCGTGTTCGTGGCGTCATTCGCCGTGGACCCCCACGAAGTGGAGCAGCTCAAACGCGTCAACGTGCCCCTGATCGGAATCAACAGCCGTTCCGACTGCTTCGACGCATCCATCGGCATCGACGACGAAAAGGAGATGGGCACCACCACCAACCATCTTCTCAATCTGGGGCACCGCGACATCGTATATCTGTGCTCCGACCCGATAAAAACCATTGACTCCAGCATGGACGCCAGGAAACGGGGTTTTGTCGAGGCGTGCACCGCAGCGGCGAAGCGTGGCGACATCAACTGGAAGGTCATCTCCATACCGCGAGACAGCGTCGTCACGGACTACGCGCTGACCCATCTGCTCGCCCTTCCGCGTTTTCCCGACGCCATCTGCTGTCAGATGGACCGGATAGCCGTCCCCCTGACGCTCAAGCTGGCGAGGTACGGCTATCGCACGCCCCGCGACTACTCCATCACGGGGTTCGACGGCACACCGGAATCGGACCTGATCGGACTGACCACCATGCGGCAGAATCCGCGGGAAATCGGCCGGCGTGCCGCCGCCAAGGCCCTGGCGCTCATCGAGGGGAAGACACTGGACGAACCCAACGAGACGGCGCGCGCCCAGCTCATCCTGCGCGACACGGATGCCGTATACCCCACGGACTGCTCCACAGACGGCTCCACGCCCGCGCGGCAGTCGGCCAGCAGAAACGAGCCAACCCCGCCACACGACCCCGCACAGGAGGGCGGCGATGCAGACGCTCCGGGGGACGAAAGGAATCGGCGGCGACGCTGATTCCCCATCCCGCCCCTTGTCGTCAGAGATTCGTCGGACACCAGCCCGCCACACGCCCGCACCCGATCCGCGTCGGCCCGCAGCGGACCCGTCAGGCCGACGCGGATCCGACCCCCGCCCCCATGCGCGGCCGTTCACGCGCCCGCGCACACCATATGCACTTCCCCGTACAACCATCCGTCCGCAGATCGGGAACACCGAGGTCCCCGACGGTGCGGTTCGACACGAAAGGACACGCCATGACATCCAACAACACCCATAAAGACTGGTGGAAGCAAGCGGTCGTATACCAGATCTACCCTCGCAGCTTCAAGGATTCGGACGGCGACGGCCTGGGCGACATCGCCGGCATAACCAGCAGGATGGGCTACCTGCGCGACCTCGGCGTCGACGCGATATGGCTTTCCCCCTTCTATCCGTCCGAGCTGGCCGACGGCGGATACGATGTGATCGACTACCGCGACGTCGATCCGAGGCTGGGAACGATGGACGATTTCGACGCCATGGTCGCCGCAGCGCATTCGCAGGGACTCAAAGTCGTGGTGGACATCGTCCCCAACCACACGTCCGACAGGCACCCATGGTTCCAGGAGGCGCTCGGAGCCGCCCCCGGATCGGCTCAGAGAGAACGATACATCTTCCGCGAGGGACGCGGCTGCGACGGCGAGATCCCGCCCAACGACTGGCTCTCGATGTTCGGCGGAAGCGCCTGGCAGCGGGTCGACGACGGGCAGTGGTACCTGCATCTGTTCGCCAGGCAGCAACCCGATCTGAACTGGAAGAACCCCGATGTCCATGAGGATTTCATCAGGACGCTGCGTTTCTGGTCGGACCATGGCACCGATGGGTTCCGGGTGGATGTGGCGCACGGTCTGGCGAAGGATCTGAGCAGCCGCAGCCTTGAGGAACTGGGACGCTGGCCCTCCCAGGCACAGCCCACCGCCGACGGCGACCATCCTCTGTGGGACAGACCGGAGGTGCACGACATCTACCGCGAATGGCGGCGGGTGTTCGACGAATACGATCCACCGCGCTTTGCGATCGCCGAGGCGTGGGTCGCTCCGGAGCATCAGCATCTTTACGCCTCCGAGAAGGAGCTTGGGCAGGTGTTCAACTTCGAATTCGCCAAAGCGAACTGGTGTCCGCAGGAGCTGCGCACGGCCATCGTCAAGGGCCTTGACTGCGCGAGGGAAGCCGGTTCCACCACGACGTGGGTGATGAGCAACCACGACGTCCCCCGCCATGCGAGCAGGTACGCCCTGCCTCAGGTCAGGACCCGCGGATACCACCAGATCGCTAATGACTGGCTGCTGCGCAACGGAGAAAGCTATATCGAGGATCGGGATCGGGGAACGCGCAGGGCAAGGGCCGCCATCATGCTGGAGGCGGGCCTGCCCGGATCGGTCTACGTCTATCAGGGCGAGGAGCTGGGATTGTTCGAGGTCGCCGACCTTCCGTGGGATCGTCTGGAGGACCCCCAGTCGCGCAACTCCCGTGGCCCCTTCTGCGTGAAGGGAAGGGACGGATGTCGGGTACCGCTGCCGTGGAGGGCCGACGACGAGCCCCGGCCGGCCGCATGGAACCCGAAATTCGGCGAAGGCGCATCCTTCGGCTTCTCCCCACAGGAGAGGGCGGGGTCTCCCGCCTGCGAACCGCATCTTCCGCAGCCCTTGTGGTTTCGGCATTTCGCCGTGGACCGCGAAGACAACGATCCGACATCCATGCTTCAGCTGTATCGCAAGGCCCTCTCACTGCGCCAGACCCTGCTGACGGCAACCCGCGACACGGGTCTCACCCTGCTTACGACCGAATCCTTCGACGATCGGAGCACCATCGCCTACTCGCGAATGACCACTCGCAAAGACCGAAGATTCGTCAGCATCACGAATTTCGGATCGGAGCCGGTGCCGTTGCCTCACGGAACGGTTGTGCTCGCGAGCGCGGATCCGCTCGGCGACTCCATACCGCAGGACACGACCGTGTGGATGCTCACGGACGTGTGACGATCGGGCCTCCGCCACGCTCCTTCCACGTCGATATCCACCACACCGTTCATGCCCACCTCACCGTCCGTATCCACCACACGTCCACACCCACCTCACCGTCCCATACCCACCACCACGCATACCCACCGCCACGGTGCATAACAGGGACACCACGAGAAAAGGAGCATCATGAGCTGGCTCTCTCCCGATTCCACCTTCATGCAGGGGCTATCGAAAGTCGTTGACACCATAACGATCAATGCCATGCTCGCCGTATGCAGCCTGCCGGTGGTGACCATCGGGGCGGCGCTGGCGGCGGCCCATGACGCATCACGTCGGCTGGCCGAATCTGAAGGCCATGTCGTTCGCAACTATTGCACGGCATTTCGGTCGAATTGCGCCAAGGCCTGCATCCTGTGGATCCCGTTCGCCATCGGCGCGGCCGCGCTGATCTATGGGTGGATCGCGGTCAGAACCCCTTTGCTGCTTGCCCCTGTAATCGGCCTGACGCTGCTGTGGCTCATCGGATTCGAATGGGTTTTCGCCATGCAGGCACGGTTCGAGAACCCTGTGGGAACCACCTTGCGCAACGCATTCATCATCGGATTCGCCCACATCGGGTGGACCGTCCTGCTCATGGCCATAGACGCCGCGGCCCTAGCCCTGCTCTCGGTCTGCTTCGTCTACGCCCCGCAGGCGCTGTTCCCTCTCGCCGTTCTCGGCTACGGCTCCCTTATCGGCGTGCACACGCCGATTCTGGAGCACGTCTTCGCCCCCTATGTCCACCCGGATGGACACCGGGAAAGCGGCAGCTGACCCTCCGCCGGTACTCGCGCGGCAGGGGACGAACGCGATCGTCCGCAGCAGGACACATCATCATGGACAATCCCGTCATGGGCATCACAGGAAAACGGCGGGCGCGCCCGCGCCCGGAACCGCATCGCGATCCGGGTTCGGGCGCGCCCGCCGACGGGGAGGCCGTGCCGACACAAGGCCCTACCCCTTCACGGCCCCGGCCATGACGCCTTTGACGATGTACTTCTGGCATACGAGGTAGAAGGCGATGATCGGGATGATCGCGAGGACAAGGCAGCCCATCATGGCCCCCATGTCGATGGAGCCATATCCGCCCTTAAGATACTGGATGGCAATCGACATGGTCTTGTACTTGCGCATGTCCAGCGTCAGGTAGGGAAGCAGGAAGTCGTTCCATATCCACATCGCCTCCAAAATCGCCACCGAGATGATGGAGGGCCGCATGATCGGCACCACTATCTGGAAGAATATGCGCGGTACGCTGGCCCCGTCGATCATGGCGGATTCCTCAAGCTCCCGGGGAATCCCCTTGACGACACCGGTGAAGATGAACACCGCAAGCCCGGCCCCGAAGCCCAGATAGACGATGCACAGCCCCCAGGGGGTGCTGAATCCGAGGGTGTCGGCGATCTTGGACAGGGTGAACATCACCATCTGGAAAGGGACGATCATGTTGAAGAGGAAAAGCACGTACAGCGCCCGCGCGGCCCAGTTGTCCACGCGCACGATCCACCATGCGCACATGGAGGTGCACACGAGGATGAGCAGCACGGAGCCGACGGTGATGAGAACCGTCCAGCCGAAGCTCGCGATCAGGTCCGTACGCTGGATGCCCAGCTTATAGTTGTCCAATCCGACGAATGTCTTGCTCGTGGGGAGGGAGAAGGCGTCACTGGCGATGTACACCTTGTTTTTGAAGGAGTTGATGAGCACCAGGACGATGGGGAACACCCACGCCAGGGAGAGGACCGCGAAGAACGCCGTCCACCACGCCCCATGCTTCACTGTGTCGCCGTTCATGCCTGAACCTCCCTGCTGGTGGTGAGCCTGTTCTGGATAAGCGCGATCAGCGCCACGATGATGAAGAAGATCACGGCCTTCGCCTGTCCCACTCCCTCAAACCCCATTCGCCCGTAAAAGGTGTTGTAGATGTTGAGCGCGGCCATCTCAGACGTGTTCGAGGGAGCGCCGTTGGTCAGCGCAAGGTTCTGATCGAACAGCTTGAACCCATTGGTGACGGTCAGGAACGTGCATACGGTGATGCTGGGCATCATCAGGGGGATGGTGATCCTCATCAGCGTCTGCCGGCCATTCGCGCCATCCACGGCCGCGGCCTCCAGGACATCCGTGGGAAGACTCTGCAGCCCGGCTATGTAGATGATCATCATGTAGCCTATCTGCTGCCAGCAGACCAGAATCACCAGCCCCCAGAATCCATACACCGCGGAATAGGTGATGGTCAGGGCCCAATGCCCCAGAATGCCGTTCAACAGCAGCATCCACACATAGCCCAGGATGATGCCCCCGATGAGGTTGGGCATGAAGAAGACGGAACGGAACAGGGTCGATCCCTTTATCGCCTTCGTCAGCATGTAGGCGATGGCGAATCCGACCACGTTGATCACGACGGTCGTCACGATGGTGAATGCCGTGGTGAACAGAAGCGAATGCCAGAACTGGGCGTCCCTCCATGCGTTCACGTAGTTGCGCGTTCCCACGAACGTCGCATCGGAGACCGTGGTGAATTTGCAGAAGCTGAGGTAGATCCCCATCAGGAACGGGCCGAGGAAGCCGATGATGAAGGCGGCGAACGTGGGCAGGGCGAACAGCGCCCACCACCGTCGTATTGTTTTTCCGGCCATGTTTATCAACACAACCACATCCTTTCACAACCGCGATGGCGGCTTCGCCACGGGGGCTCCCGCCCCCGTGGCGAAGCCGCGCACCACGTGCCGTCAGTCCTGGTGGGCGGCCTTGTACTCGGTCGCCCAACCCTGCACGAAGGCGGTTTTCACAGCGTCCCAATTACCGGTCCCCTGGGCGTATTCAAGCATCGCATTGCCCAGATTGTTCTTCCATGTCTCGGAAGGCATCATGGTGAAGTTCCAGCTGACCGCAGTCTTCCCCGAGGCCTGGTCCGCCACCGCCGCCTCGGTGAGCGGGTTGTCCGACGTGATGGAGCTGAACGTCGTGAAGGGGGTGGTGAAGCCCATGCCGGTGGACAGGGCCTTCTTCCCGGCGCTCGAGGTGATGACCCAGGAGAGGAAGTCCGCCGTTGCCTTCTGATCGGCCGCGGAGGCCTTGTCGTTGATGCACCAGTAGTTTTCGGAACCCGTGGCAAGGCCCTCCTTCGCCTCGTTCGGACCACCTATGTAGATGGGGATCATTCCGACCTGATCGGCCTTCATGCCCGCCTTCTGCAGATCGGACCAGGCCCAGGTGCCGTTCTGGTAGAAGGCGGCCTGCCCCAGGCCGAACTCGGAGTTCGCGTCCTCGATGGTTTTGGAGCTCAGCTGCTTGGGATTGGTGGTGGAGTCCTTGATGTAGAGATCAAAGATGTTCTTGAACTCGGGGAGATACGTTCCCTTGACGGTTGCCGGCTGCTTGGTGACATCGTCCTTCTTGAACTCGTAGTAGAGCGGCAGGTTCGCCAGATGGGTTTTGAAACGCCAGTCGGAGCTGGAGTCGAAACCCGCAGAGGTGAACGCCCCTTTGATTCCGAGCTCCGCCTTGCGGGCCTGGATGTCGTCGGCGACCGCCTTCAGGGTCTTGAAGGACTTGATGTCGGAAACCGATGTGATCTTGGCTCCGGAGAGTTCCGTGTATTTCTTGAGGATGTCCTTGTTGTATATGATGCCGTAGGTCTCCATCACGTAGGGGACCCCGACGACCTTGTTTCCGTCCTTGAGGGCGACGTTCCGATTGACCAGATCCTTATAGACCTTCGTGTTCTTCATGTCGGCCGTGTAGTCCTTCCAGCTGGCATAGCCGACGGGACCGTTGACCTGAAAAAGCGTCGGGGCCTCGCTTTTCGCCATCTCGCTTTTCAGCTGCTGCTCGTACGTTCCGGAGGCGGCGGTCTGCACGTCCACGGGAACACCGGTATCCTTGGTGTACTGCTTTGCCAGAGCCGTCCACTGATCGGCGACCTCGGGCTTGAAGTTAAGGTAGTACACCTTGCCCTTGGTGTCCGACGAAGAGCCGCTCGACCCGCACGCTGCAAACGTAGTCAATGAGAGCGCGGCCACCGCGATGACGCCCATAACCTTCATTGTGCTTCGATTCATCTTTGAACCTTTCTCTTCCCGTCATGCCCAGTCGCGGCCTCTGCTCGCCCGCAACCGCACGATGCAGCACTGCACCGGCATGAACAGTATCCATTCTCTCTCATTTTGGCATATTTTGCAAACGTTTGCTATATGTCGCGGCCAAACGTCGATTCGCGGCACGTCAGCCGACGGCGAATCCACCTGCCGAAGCGGCGGGGACGCTACACGTTCCACCGTTCGATGACGTTGTCCCCCTTGTATTGGCTGAGGATCGAGTAGTGCGCGGTGTCCAGCCTCAGCAGTCTGGCCTGGTGAGGGTCCACGTCAAGCCACTGTGTCGTGAGAATCCGAAGGATATGGGCATGGGCCACCAGCAGGACGTCGTGCCCCGATTCGACGATGGGCTGGATCTCCCCGATCATCCTGCGCGCGCGGACCGCGACGTCACCTATCATCTCGCCCCGGGTGTTGTGGACGTTCACTCTTGTGCCACCGGGAAGGACCTCGACGCGATCCCCGTCCATATCGGGCCCGAGCATCTCGGTCCCGTCACGCCACAGATTCCAGTCATGCCCGATGGCCTCGCCGATCTGGACACGCGTACGTCCTTCGGCACGGCCGTAATCCCATTCCGCGATATCGTCCGCAACCTCGTGGCGGGGGAAGCCGGCGAGCGCGGCGGTCTGTCTGGCCCGCAGAAGCGGACTGGCGAACACATGACGCGGCTCGAAGCCGGAGGGGAAGGCCTGTCGAAGACGCGCCCCCGCCGCACGGGCCTGGTCCTTCCCGGTCTCGGTCAGCGGAAGATCCGTCCTGCCGGTGTGCTGGCCCGAAACGCTCCATGCCGTCTGCCCGTGGCGCAGAAGAACCAGAAACCCACGATGAGGGGCATCATTGCCCAAAGAATGGTATTCGCTCATATCTCCACTGTAGTCCGCATCGCCACGGCGATCCGCTCGTGGACGTCGGTCGGAGTCAGACGAGAGGATGCCGCATCGCCGTGCACACCGGCGCATCACCCTGATATGCCCTATGAATTATCATGGGTGCATGAGCAACGTGCAGGATGAGAACGGACGAGGGACCCGCGAGGCGGCCGACAGAATCATCTCGCGTCTGGGTGCCATCGACGAGAAGGTAAATGACATGCGCAATCAAAGGATCAACGACCCCGATTCCCTGGGGGACAAAATCATCAAGGCGGCGCTGCCCTCGCTTGCAGGGCTCGTTGCCGGAAAACTGTTTCACACCCTGTGGAGCACAGGGGCATCGCGTGCCGGACGGGGTCGGACGACGGGCAATGCCACGGAACCCGGAATCTCGAAAGCAACCGCCGCCGAATCCCGGAGCGGCGCCGAGCAGAACCAGGGCGTGATCGCCGGCCTTGCCTTCGCCGCTCTCTCCGCCGCATTCGCGGCAGTGGTCTCGCAATTGTCCGACCGAGGCTCGCAGGCGTTCGTGAACCGACGGCACCGCAAACGCGCGGCCAAACGCTGAACTCCCGCCCACGCATCATTCACCGGCGGGCCACGTGCACAGACCCGCCCTCTGTCGGTATGGGCCTCGCCCATGATCACAGGAGGCGAGGCCGACCGGGAATGACTCCGGGATCTCCGCCTCCTGTCGCCTATGACGGCAGGAGGCGGACTCTACTCATCCGCACAGTCGGAAAGCCGCCCCGCAAGCGCGACCAGCGCGTTGTCCGACCCGGCCGGTCCGATGAGGCACGCCCCGCATGGCAGATTGCGGTCTGTGACCAGAGGGATGTTCACCGCCGGCAGACCCGCCACCCCTGCGAGGCTCGTCAGCAGCAGCGTCTGTCGCCGCGCCCGTTCAATGGCCTGCGCCGCCTTCTCTCCCGGATCGCTCAGGGGTGCCACGCTGGAAGCCGTGGGAATCAGAAGGGGGCGTGAACCCAGTTCGGCGCGCACCGCCTCACGAACCTGGGACAGACGAGCGATGGCCGTGCGGTATTCGCCGACGGGGATATGCGAGTCATGGTCGAAACGTGCCGCGATGCCCGGATCCAGGGAAGGTCGATGGGACGCCACCCATGCGCCGTTGAACCGCCACGCCTCATAGCCGCGGACTGTCTGGAAGATGCCGAGCCACTCATTCAACAGGGAATCGTCGATGGACATGCTCATCCACCGATACGCCGAACGTGAACGGATGACCTGCACGAACCCCGAGAACGCGGCCGACACATCCGACTCGACATGATCGCACAGACCCGGTGAGAGCAGCATCACGGGCTCGATGGCCGACACCGCATCGACCCCGACGAGAACCGATGTCGCCGCCGCCAACACCCCGTGGGTGCGTGCCAGCACGCCCACCGTGTCAAAGCTGGAGGACAGGGGGTGCACCCCGGCTCGCGAAACCCTGTCATGCGTGGTGCGGATTCCCCACAACCCCTGATACGCCGCGGGGATTCTGATCGATCCGGCCGTGTCGGTCCCCAAACCTATATCCGCCTGTCCGCATGCCACCGCGGAAGCGGGACCAGAGGAGGAGCCCCCGCTGATCCTGCCCGGGGCACGCGGATTCGGCGGAGTCCCATAGTGGATGTTCGTTCCCGCGAGGGAATACGCGAACTCATCCGTTTGCGCGATGCCGCGGACGCTGGCCCCGGCATCGCGCAGCATGCGAACGGCGTCCGCATCGCTATCGCGCACGGGCGACTCACGACGGTAATCGGGATTCCCCGCCCCGACCGAAAAACCGTGAATCGCAAAAAGATCCTTCACGGCCACGCTCATCGAATCGAGAGGCCCCGGCTTCGAGGGTGGAACAAGCGGGTCGCCCACAACACGCCATATCCGCGAATCCATCGCAGGCGAGGGATAGGTGAGATGGGCGTCCACGATATGCCACACCCCGGAGTAACGCCGCCATACCTGCGTTTGCGTGATGGTTCCGCCCGAGTCCCGATCGAATCGGGACACGACCGAGGCCGCGTCCGGTGACAGCGTACGGATGATCCTTCTGCGCAGTGTCCGGCCCGGAGTCTTTCCCCGCCGCGCACGGAAGTCTGCGATCGCCCGGTGGCCCACCAGCGGCCCCTCGTTATCTGACCTCACCACGGGCACCCCGTCCGGATCGTCGGCGAATATGGCCTTCATGGCGTCGACGTCGTTGCTCACCAGAGCCGTTTCGTACCTCTGCACCGCCGCCGTCAGGGAGCCGTCCTCGAAATCGTGCAGAAAATCCATGGCGGCTCCATAGGCGGGACAGTCGCGAAACATGTCGACGTCGATCATCGCATGGGCACCCTTGACGATGTCGACTGCCTGGGTGACGTCGCAGTCGGCGGCCGCGGAAAGAAGAAGATAGGCCTGACGCTCGGGAACACCGAAAAGCCGATGGATCATATGAACCGCGTTCCCGACGCAGTCGCGCAAGGCGCGGTTGAGGTCCCTGTCCATCCCCAGCGCAATCACGCATCGGTGGGCATAGGCGAACGGCAGAGGGGACATCCCCAGGACCCTCGACCGATCGGAGCGGGAAATGACTTCGACGTGGAGCGTCGCGCGAAGCGAGGCCTCCAGCGCGGTGAGGGCGACCTCGCCGTTGCCCTGGGCGAAATGCGGATCACCCACATAGAGTCCGGCGCCTTCGACCTGCACGGGAATGAACAACGTCGAATTCTCCGTCAACTCCCGCAGATCGATGTTCCCGCCATAGGCGGCGGGGGGTATCGAGCTTGGTCTGTGAGCGCTGTCCGGCATGACGCCGACGATGCCGAGAAACGGGTTGAGGGGAAACGACGGGGCGCCGGAATGCCCGGTCTTCCACGGGTCGCCATCGCTGCGCCCGGAAGAATCCACGACTTCCCCGTCTTCCGGCGAGGCGAAGACCGCCCTGTCTCCGCGAGCCCAGCAGAACTGGCCATAATCCGCATCGTAGCGTTCGTCACCGGCAAGCACTCCACGGTCGTGCCTGGTGGAGACCACCCCATACGGCACGCGCCTCTCCAACCGCCTGATGCTGACGGCGAGCAGGTCGCCGGGATGTGCACCCTCGATGCGAACGGGACCCGTCACCACATGCGGCCCGTCCTCCCGCTCATCACGATGGCAACGGGCGGCGATATCCACGGCATCCGTGAGCACCTGATCGGGTCTCACACCACGGGCCGTGAAATACGCCATCGGGTCGCCGCCCTGATCGGGCAGAAGGCCCTCGTGGCTTACCGTATCCACGACGATGTCCTCCCCTGCCGCGGCGCACGCGACGCACGCGTCCTCGCGGCAGGGAAGCCTGCCCCACAGAACGTGCTCCGGTGTGGAGGAGACATAGACGGCCCCGGCATCATGCGGGTCCGTCAAGGGTTGCAGCACATCAGTCATCATAAGACCTTTCCTCCGTCCACTCTCCTGTGGCCCACGCCCACAGTGCATCCAGACGTCCGGGCGGCCGGATGGCCTTCGCAGGCGCGCCTGCGGAGCGCACCCGCTCTCGCCGCAGCCCTTGGTCGCAGTCGATATCCACTACAGTACGGCCTGGCGCATCATGACGTCGAGACGGCACGCCAGGGTCTGACTATCAGATTCCCCGCATCGGCGTGCGGCTCGGCTCCGCCGACAAGCGTACGTCGTATCACCCCGTTGACGGTCATGCCGTCGAAAGCGCTTATCGGGTTGCGGCTTTCCAGCCGCGCGGCATCCACAACGAAAGAGGCGTCGGGTGCGATTACCGCCAGGTCGGCCCGCTTCCCGACCTCAATGCCTCCCCTGTCCTCGAGACCCGCGAAACGGGACGTGTTCACGCTCATCCATCCAAGAACGTCGGCAAGCCCGAATCCACGTCGCCGTGCCTGGGTGAGCACGGCCCTGAAACCTACCTGCAGGCTCGAAACGCCTCCCCACGCGGTTGCGAGCGTTCCCGACTTCATGGCTGCCGTGGTCGGGGAATGGTCCGTGACGACGATGTCCAGAGTGCCGTCGGCAAGGCCCTGCCACAGGGCGTCCTGCTCATGCACGTCTCGTATCGGGGGGCAGCATTTGTACGAGGTGTCGCCATCGGGGATGTGGTCGCAATCCAGCGTGAGATAATGCGGGCAGGTCTCGGCGCTCACGGGCAGCCGCTCCTCCTTCGCCCGCGCTATGGCGCGCACGCTGCGCGCACTCGACACGTGGAGGATGTGCGTGCGGCACCCGGTCTCACGCACGAGGTCCATCACCCGTTCGACCGCCCTGGCCTCGCTGACGGCGGGTCGTGAATCGGCGAAGCTGCGGTAGGTTCGTCCGATGGGGCGACGCACGGCCGCCAGCTCGCCGGGGTCCTCGGCGTGGATGATGAGCAGGCCGCCGAAACCGGCGATCTCGCGCATGGCCCTCTCAAGGCCGGCATAGCTCAGGGAGCCGTACTCATCGACGCCGCTGGGCGAGAGAAAGCATTTGAATCCGAACACCCCGGCCCGCCAGAGTTCCTCGAGCCCCCCGAGGTTGGTGGCATCGACGCCTCCCCAGAAGCCCAGCTGCGTATACGTCTGTGTGGCGGCGGCATGGCGCTTGAGATCCAGGGCATCGACGCTCAGCGTAGGGGGATTGCTGTTCAGCGGCATGTCGATCACCGTCGTCACACCGCCTGCGGCCGCCGCCCTTGTGGCATGATCGAAGCCTTCCCATTCGGTGCGCCCCGGCTCGTTGATGTGCACATGCGTGTCCACGATGCCCGGGATCAGGACCTCATCGGGGCGCAGTCTGATCTCTGTGCCGGCATGAACCTCCGCACCCGGGTCCGCGAGTACGGCGCCGATCCGTTCGCCGCGGATCCCGACGGCCGCGTCGACGAAGGCTCCGCCGACGAAGGCCCTGCCCCGAATGACCAGATCGTCCGCGGGCTCACGATCGACGCGCGCACCGGTGCTTTGTTGACTGATTATCGTTTCCACAATGACGACCTTTCGTCGGATGGATGGGAGCCGATGGAACGACCGGCTCGCGATGATGGGGCACCGGAATCCGGAGATCAGGCCGATGTGCCGAGCGGATCCGCGGACAGCCCGGTCGCGGCGTGTGCGAGATCGCCGACGGCCCCCAGTCGATCCGCCACGGCGACGACGGCGCGTGCGAAGGCATCGGCCCCATAGGCGACATCGTCCTGTCTTACGGATTCGAGGGGACTGTGACTGATGCCGTTTGCGCAGCGAACGTACAGCATTGCTATGGGAAGCGCATGGGCCACGGCCATCCCGTCATGGCCCGGGAAACTGATGAGACCGAAGGCCGGTTTCCTCTCCGCGCCCTCGATCCCGCTGTCGATGCACCCGCGGAGAAAATCGTCGCACCGCACGGCATCCGCCTGATGAATACGCCTCTTCGTCACGGTCACCGACCGTTGGGTGCAGATGTCGTCGAACGCCTCCCAGATCCGGTCGAACACCGCATCCCGCTGCGCATTGGTCCCGGCACGCACGTCGAGGCTGAACACGGTCTTCCCCGCAATGACATTCACCCCGCCCGGCTCCGCCGCTATCTCACCCACGTTCGCGCGCGTTCCGGCGACGCGGCTGATCGAATCAACGGCCACGATCATCTGCGCGGCGGCGGTCAGCGCATCCTCGCGCAGGTCATAGGGGGTGGCGATATGTCTGGATTCGCCACGAACCTCGATCATGTAGCGGGCGGCGGCCGCGATGGAGCTCACCGAGGACAGAGCCCTGTCGCGCTGCTCCAGTATCGGCCCCTGCTCGATATGCAGCTCCAGGTAGCCCATGACCTGATCGCGAGTGCGTGCGGCGTCCTCGACGCGATCCGGGTCAAGGCCGAAATCATGGAACGCCTGGCGCATGCTGACCCCGTCACGGTCCCGAAGATCCATCCAGCCGGGGTTCCAGCAGCCTGCGAAGCCCGAGGACCCGAGAAGGGTCGCGCCGAAGCGCGCACCTTCCTCGTCCCCGAAGGCCACGACCTCTATCGCGAAGGGCAGCCGCGCGGTGATCGAGGAGTCGATGAGATGGGAGACGACATGGATCGAGGTCACGACGCCGAGGATCCCGTCGTATCTCCCGGCGTCGGGAACCGTGTCGAGATGGGATCCGAGGACCAGTGCGGGCAGGCCCGGCCGGCTTCCCTCCACCCGTCCGACGAGATTGCCCGCCGGATCGACATGGACGTCCAGCCCCGCCTCTCGCATCCATCCGCCGGCAAGCTCGTACGCGTCGGCCATCCGGGGGGACAGGTAGGTCCGTTCGATCCCCGATTCCATATCGCTGATGCCGGCGAGCCTGTCACAGCGATCCATGATCTCCGCGGCCGCGCGGACCGCCCAGTCCTGCGGCCCGGTCTCCCGCACGCCGCTCATCGCGCGTCCCTCCCGTTCATCTCGGCGGAGGGTTGACCCTGACTTGCATACACGTCAAGGGCGGCGCGGATCCCATCCTCGGTGTGCACCTGCACGCCGCTGCGCCCCAGCACCGTCCCCAGTGCGGCCGCGGTGGTGAGCACGGCGTCCTTGCGGGCGTTGCAGCCCATGACCCCGATACGCCATATCCTGCCCTGCAGGGGCCCGAAGGACGAGGCTATCTCGACGGAGAAGTCTTCCAGCAGATCCGCCCGTATCCGGGAATCCTGAACCCCCTGAGGTATCACGACCCCGATCACATCGTTCATGCGGTTGCGCTGGTTGCCGAACAGCTCCAGTCCCATGGCGCTCAGGGCGGCGGCCATGGCGCAGCCGTTGAGACGATGGCGCTCGATGGCGCGGTCCACGCCCTCGTCAACGACGATTCTCGCGGCCTCATGCACTGCGTAGAGCATGTGGGTCGCTTCGGTGTGATGGTTGAGATGACGCGGTCCCCAGTAGTCGAAGATCTGGGGAAGGTCGAAGTAATTGCTGCGGATGCGTTTCGAACCGATTTCCCGGGCATCGGCAGCCACACCGGCCTCTATGCTTTTGCGCCGCTCCATTACCGCCACGGCGCGGTCGGAAACCGTGATCGGCGCCATGCCCGAGGGGCCGCCGAGGCATTTCTGCATGCCCGTGCTCACGATGTCGACGCCCCATTCGTCCGTTCTCAGATCGTTGCCCACCAGGGAGGCCGTCGCATCGGTGTAGAGAAGGGCCCCATAACGGTGGCACATCTCGCCGAGACCTTCAAGGGGCTGAAGCATCGTGGTGGACGTGTCCCCATGCACCGTGGCCACGAGCGCGGGGCGCGTGCGCCTTATGGCCGTCTCGATCTCTTCAGGCGTGAAAACCTCCCCCCACGGTTTCGTAATCACATGCACCCGCGCGCCGCATCGTTCGGCGATCTCCTTGAGCAGGAGCCCGAAACGGCCGGCGCAGCACACGAGGACGTCGTCCTCCGGAGCGAGGACGGAGACCAGCGCGGCCTCGATCGCCGATCGGGACGTTCCGTCCACCACCATCGTCTGCTCATTGCCCGTCTTGAAGATGATGCGGAACATGCGCTGCACGTCTTCCATAACCGTGAACATATAAGGATCGAACTGGCCGACGGTCGGTTTGGCCATGGCCGAAAGCACCCGCGGGTCGACGTTGACCGGCCCGGGTGCCATCAGCAGACGGTGGGGGGGATTAAGCGGTTCGATCGCACTGCCGTCATGCCGTGCGCCGCCGACTGTCATTGCTGCCATCCGTGGTTTCTCCATCTGCGTTTTCTCCATCCGCATTGTCGTGGTGGCGCCTGCGGCCGGGTCGCGTGTTGTTCACGCCTCGGTCGGACGTCGGATATACTGAAATTTATTATCCAAAAGTTTCTGAATTGAAAATTCAATTTCTTCGCCTTCCCCCGGGAAGTTCCTCCAGGGAGAAACCGGACAGGAGACCGCGAACCGGCTTGGCGATGGGTCTGGCGAACTCACGCCGCTTACCCGTATGCATACCGATGCGCACAAGCCCCTCGGCGAAAGCCGCCCCGGCCGCCACGCCATCGATGACGGGAACGGCAAGATGATCCGCCAGACGCCCGCACAGCTTGGCCATCCCCGCGCACCCCAGCACAATGGCATCCGCGTCCGTCGAGCGGAGCACGTCGTCGCATTCCGCCTCCAGCGCCATATACGCGTCCCCTTCATCGTCCTCCAGTCCGAGAACCGGCACCTCGCAGGCGCGGTATGCCACGCACTGACGTTCACAGCCATACTCCGCAACAAGGTCGCGGGCCCGGCCCAGCGTTCTGCCGAGCGTCGTGACTATCGCGAAGGACCGTCCGGCGAAACCGGCGGCGCGAAAAGCAGCCTCGGCAACGCCGACCACCGGCCCCGACGCCAGCTCACGGGCGGCCTGCAACCCCGGGTCCCCGAAACAGGCGATCACAAAAGCGTCCACACCACAAGCCTCGCCCCGCCGGACCTCGTCGACCACCCCGACGGATGCCAGCACCTCGTCGTAATGCCCTTCGATGGAGACAGGACCCATGCCGGGACTCACCGCCTCCACACGAACATCCGGGCCGACGGCCGCACGGGCGGCACGGCCGATCGAATCAGTCATCGACATCGTGGTGTTGGGGTTGATAACCATCATGCGCATAATTCGTCACACTCTCCCGCCGTTCCCTGCGTTCGTTCCCCGCGTTCATTCCCGTGGGGCGAGGATTTCACCCCACGGTCGGCGCGGATTACAGCACGCCCTCGTCGGCGGCGCCATCGCTGACCCCAGCCTGCCCGGCCTCCAGATGCGGCATCCTCGGATGTCGCCTTTCCAGGAAGACGAACGCCACGTATCCGATCGCCGCACCCAGAAACCAGCTGAAATTCGATATCCACGTCATATCCGGCATGCCCAGCTGCTTCAGGGGGGACGGCAGGATCACGCTGGCGACGGAGAACACCCCGGCCACCACCAGGGAGGCCACGGCATTGGGGTTGAATCCGTTGCGATACCAATACAATCCATGGGGGTCCATGGTGAAGATGTCGTCGACCTTCACCCTTTGCCGTGCCACCACGAAGTAGCCCGCTATCAGAATGCCGAACAGGGGGCCGATGAGGGAGCCGAGAAGATCGAGCGTGTAGTGGATCGCCTGATCGTTGGAATACCAATTCCAGGGAGTGATGACCACCGAACCGACCGCGGCGATCATGCCGCCCGTGCGCCAGCTGATCTTTCTGGGATTGACGTGGGAGAAATCGAATGCGGGTGACACGAAATTCGCAACGATGTTGATGCCGACGGTTGCGACGACGAAGGTCAGTCCGCCCAGAAGAATCGCGAACGGCGCCCCGATCCTCTCCACCGTCGCGATGGGGTCGGTGATGAGCTTGCCGAACACCGGAACCGTCGCCGATGCGCACACGACCGTCAGCAGGGAGAACACGAGGAAATTCACCGGCAGACCCCAGAAGTTCCCCTTCCTCACATTCGAATAGGTATGGGCGTATCTCGAGAAGTCGCCGAAGTTCAGCATGGGCCCCGCGAAATACGACACGACGAGGGCGACCGCCGTGATCATGACGGGAATCGATCGGACGAATCCCAGCGGGGCGCCGGAGGAAAGGGTGAGGTTGATGTGGCCGAGGCCTCCGGCCTGGACCACCAGATAGACGGCAAGCACGAACATCACCGCGTACACTGCGGGACCGGCCCAATCGATGAAGGTCCGGATGGTGTCCATTCCCCGCCAGAACACGCATGCCTGGGCGATCCAGAGGACCCCGTAGGAGATCCACCCCAATGCGGAGAGTCCCAGGAACGAGTAGTCCGTGGCCAGCACGCGGGACGAGGGGATGAATTTCAGGAATATGACATTCAGGGATTCCGAGGCGAGGAAGGTCTGCACGCCGTACCAGGCGACGGCGATGATGCCCCGTATGACAGCCGGGATGTTGGCTCCCTTCACACCGAAGACGAATCGGGTCGTGACGGGGAATGGGACCCCCATTCTCTGGCTGGGCTTGGCGATGAGATTGACGAAAACCTGGACGATGACGATTCCCACCAAAAGCGCCACAAGAACCTGCCAGCTGGCGATTCCCAGGGCGAAGAGGCTGCCTGCCGTGACATACCCCCCGACGGAGTGCACGTCCGACATCCAGAAGGCGAAGATGTTGTACCACGACCATGTCTGCTTTCTGAGTGGTGCCAGATCCTTGTTGGCAAGACGGGGATCGTATCCCTCCTTGATGACGACCTCGTCGGCCCGGCCGTCGCTCTGCGGCGGTTCCTTCTGCGGTCGGGTCCGGTCGATTTCTTCCTCCGCCGTGATTGAGGTCATAATGCGCTCTCCTTGTGTGGGATGAAGCCGGACGGCCCGATTTTCCGCTTCCACGCGGCCGCGGAGACGGGGCGGGAAGGATGTCGGTGCGCCGTGCCGGGGCATCTTGGTCAACGACGTGACCATGGTCTGAAATATTTGTTTCAATCAATCGATTTTGAAATTTCCTATTCGAAACGAATGGATGAACGGGATATTTCATCGACGCCCCCACCTCGGGGCATGCGGCCCCAATCGATGTCACGAAAACCCCGATGACCGAGGCGGCGCCATTCCCGAAAAGGCGCGTCACGCGGGATTCGCACCCGCTCATCCACTACGATGAATGAAGGAACGGGAAGGTGGACACCATATGAACGTTGTCGAACGAGTGCGGCAGGCCCATGGGTCTCTGACCGCCACCGAACAGCAGGCCGCACACTTCATCACCGCCCATCTCACGGATGTGCTCATATACAATTCCCTCGAGCTGTCGCATCTCAGCGGAGTGTCGCAGCCAACCCTCAGTCGACTCTACAGAAAACTCGGTTACGCGAGCGCCGCGGAATTCAAGCAGGACGTCCGCCGATACCACCAACCCGGAGCGCCGGAGATCGCGGCCACGGCGACGACTCCCAAGGACCCCGCACAGGATCAGCTGCTTCGCGACGTGGAAAGCCTGACAAACACCTATGCCGGCATCACCGCACGCCAGCTCGGCTCCATCTCCCACGGGATCCTCGGGGCCCGACGGGTCTGCGTCATAGGATACCGAAACAACTATCCACTCGCGCTGCATCTCAGGGAACAGCTTGTTCAATCCAGAGACGACGTCACCGTATGCCCGCTTCCGGGACAGAGCATCGCGGAGGAGCTGGCGTCACTGACCCCCCATGACTACGCCGTCGTCTTCGCCGCAAGACGGCGCATGCGAGTCCTCCCCCGAATCGTCTCCTCGCTGCGGGACCACGACGTGCCCACTCTGATGATCGGCGACTCGACCGTGCGCCGAACGGCGCAGTCCGCCGCCACGCAATTCATCCAGATCGATCTGAACTCGAGAATACTGTCGAGCTATACGGCGGCCTTCAGCGTCATCGCGCTGATCGCAGACAGCGTGGCATCCCTCGCACAGAGCAGGGTCGCCGCCACGAACCAGACAGAGAGCCGCATAGAGGACATCAACAGACGCTTCAAGGAACTCGACGAACTCGACGATGCCGAGTAGCCGCTCATGCAGCCACATCCTTCTGCGCGGCGGGCCGCGACCCGCGCACCCCCGATCATTGACATTTCCTGTCAGCGGAACATGCCTCTTTTGCCATATGGCCCTGAGACAATAACGACATGACAGACAATCAGACGAATGAAACCATCAACACCCTCCTCAACAGACGTTCGATCAGAAAATTCAAGACGGACCCGATCGACCCGCACATCAGGGAGACCTTGGAAAAAGTCGCGCAACGGGCGGCTTCAAGCAACTACATGAACGATTGGAGCGCCATACGCATAACGGACCGCGATCTGCAGGGCGACATCGCACGAATCGGCCGCCAACCCTACATCGCGCAGGCCCCCCTGCTGTACGTCTTCATAGCGGACGAGCACCGCAACGCGCGCATCGCCGAGCGCAAGGGGATCGACGTCCACGGCGATGATTTCGCCTTCAACTCCAGCTATCGACTGATCCAGGCGAGCAACGACGCCGTTCTCGCCCTGCATGCCATGGAGACTGCGGCGAATTCACTGGGGCTTGGCTGTGTGATATTGGGGTCCGTGCTGAACGACATCAACCGCCTGATTGACGTATTGCACCTGCCCGAATACACATACCCCGTTCTCGGGCTCGCCATCGGCAAACCCGATCAGGCTCCGGCGCTCAAACCAAGGCTTGATCGGTCCGACCAGTTCTTCGTCAACGAATATCCCGCCGATCCCGATGCCGTCATCACCGGCCTCGACCGATTCGATGCCGATGTTCACCGTTACTATGACCTGAGGCAGGCGGATCGCCCCGTGGACGCGTTCAGCGACCAGATCGCTCAGGGGGCCGTGAAGCCAGCGAGCGAGAAGCGCCGCTTCACACCGACCGCCGAACGCCAGGGATTCCGCTTCGACCGTTGAGAGCGGCGGCATGGCGCCATGCCGCCGCGCGCCGGCCCTATCGGACCATGCACGATATTCGGCGGCCGTGTCGCGTTGCATCATTCGACGCACAGCCATCAGGATCACCGTCATGGTCATCCCCACAACCGCCAGAACCGTCTCATCGCCCGCCTTGGATGGCGCGGAATCATCTGTTCCGCGGCTTATATCCCCGTTTGCGGGAGGGGTGGCCTCCGCGCCGCTGGGCGGTCGCGGTATTGCGAGCCGAACGGTATTGCGGATCCTGGCTGGTCAGATGCCATGCCCCGCAATACCGACAGCGATACACCCACAGCTCCCGGCTGCGTTCGACAAAGCTACGGTCAGCCGCCCGCTGGGCGGTCGCCTTGTCGTGATACATGATCTTGCCGCATGCCGCACAGCGTTGGGGAATGAAGAAATGCACGCCATGCGACCTTACGGCAGGTCATTGCCGGCCGCGAAGTAAAGGTCGTACCATTCCTGCGGCTCCAGCCATATGTCGGCACCGTCCGTCATCTCCTCCAACCTCGACGGCGTCATCGATCCGAGAATCACCTGAATGTTCGCAGGATGACGCAGAATCCACGCGACGGCGATGGCGTTCTTGCTCGTCCCGTACTTGCCGGCCAGCGTCGCGAGAAGATCGTTGAGCTTCGGGAACTTGGGGCTGTCGATGTACACGCCCTCGAAGAACCCGTACTGGAACGGGCTCCAGGCCTGTATGGTCATCCCCTTGAGCCGTGAATAGGCAATCAGGCCGCCGTCATGGTCGACGCTCGAAGCATCCCCCATGTTCACGTGGAATTCCTGTTCGATCATCTGCGTGTGCCCGAGACCGAACTGCAGCTGATTGACCTCCAGCTTCTGGGAAACGGCACCCTGCAGCAGTTCCACCTGCATCGGGTTCACGTTGCTCACACCGAAATGACGTACCTTCCCACTGTTCTGGAGCTTGTTGAACGTGTCGGCGAGCTCATCGAGGTCCACCAGCGTATCGGGGCGATGAAGCAGAATGAAATCCACATAGTCCGTCTGCAGGTTCCTCAGCTCTCCGTCAAGCGCCGACAGCAGATGCGCCTGCGAAAAATCGTAGCGAATATTGGTGTCGCTGTGGGGGGCACGGTATATGCCGAATTTCGTTTGCAACAGGATCGCGCCGCGGTCGATGTGCGCATCCTTCAGAGCCTGGCCGAGCACCGCACTGCTTTTCCCGTTGGCGTACACGTCTGCCGTATCAAAGTAGTTCACGCCGCGCGACACCACGGTGTCGACGATCTTCGCCGCCTCCGGTGCTGTTGCACCATCCATGCGCATGACTCCCAGCGCGACCCGTGACGCACGAACGCCAGACGACCCTATAGATGAATATTTCATTGCCGACTCCTTAGCCATGCTTCCTGTTCCATTACTCGCCGTGCATCAGCACCCTATTCATTCTCGACGCATTCGGCCGTGCGCGCTCCTCATATTCTATCCGCGAAATGCACAGTCCCGGCCTGCGCGTCCGCGTGCCGCGAACCCCCGTGCATCGCACGGTGACGCCTCCGTGTCTTGTTCCTCACATTTTCACGGTGTCATAGCATATGTGGAATCAGAAAACAAGACTGTTCTTCGCTCCACATGCTTGCTAAGTTGTGGCTCATTCGAACGTATCCGCACATACTCGTTTCACGTGAAGGAGCATCATGACAACACACAGCAAATCCGGACGCCCACTGAGAACACTGTGTGCAGGAGCTCTGGCGACGGCGGTCCTTCTCACCACGGCGGCATGCTCTGCGTTCCCGGCGGACTCCGCTGCCGAACACTCCTCCGCGGCCTCGTCGTCCTCCGCAGGATTTCCCGTCACGATCACTCACGCATACGGGAAAACCGTAATCCGCTCGAAGCCCCACCGTATCGCCACCGTGGGCTGGGGAAGCTTCGACAATGTGATCGCCCTGGGCGTGGTTCCCGTCAGCATCGAGAAAAGCACCTATGGGAAAACCGTTGACGGCGGATACCTCCCATGGACCAAAGCGGCACTGGACAGGATGGGGGTCGCCAAAGCAGACCTTCCGCAGCTGCACGATGAATCCGACGGCATAGACGTCGAAGCCATCGCCGCTTCCCGGCCGGACCTCATCATCGGGCTCCAATCCGGAATGACCAAAGAGCAGTACGCGACCCTGAGTGCGATCGCTCCGACAATCGCCTACCAGAAAGTGGCGTGGGGAGACCCGTGGAGAAGCATGGTCGCCACGACGGCGAAGGCTCTGGGCGAGGTCCAGCGAGGGGCACGGCTCATCAGAACACTGGAGAGGCGCCTTCACGACGAGGCCGCTCAATACCCCAAGGTATCGGGGACATCGGCCGCGGTCATGTACTTCGACTCATCCACGCTCTCACGATTCAGCATCTACACCACCACCGACGTGCGACCCCAGTTTCTCAACGACCTCGGTTTCACAACCCCTGCATCGATCAGAAGACTCTCGTCGGGAACCACGAGCTTCTATGCGGACGTTTCTTCCGAAAACGCCGATGAATACAACGACGTCGACGTCATCGTCACCTATGGGACACCGGGACTGCTTGACGCGATGCGCAAGGATCCTCTGCTGTCCAAGATCCCGGCCGTCCGCAGAGGTTCGGTGGTGGTGATCGACAGCACCAGCGAACTGGCCAACGCACTTGACCCCTCGGCTCTTTCGATCCCCGCGACGACGGCACAGTACATGAAGCTTCTCGGACAAGCAGCAGCACGGGCGAAATGATCGTCTCCCCCGACCGGCCCGAGCGGCAGGAGCCCCATGGCATGACATCCAGACATGACCGTCTCACAGAGGCACAGGCGCATATGCCCGATCGCAGGACGACGATCACGATAGGAGGACACGCGATCTCCCGACTGAGTGCGATCTGTCTCCTGGCCGCCCTGGCGCTTCTTGTCGTCTGCGCATGCTCGATCGCATTCGGTTCACGACCGGTCACGATAAACGATGTTACGCACGCGCTGTCGCCGGGCACATCGGATATCGCGGCGCAGGCGATACGGCTGCGTTTCCCCCGCACCGCTCTGGGTATCCTGATCGGGGCAAGTCTTGGTGTCGCCGGCGCGCTGATGCAGGGCGTCGCACGCAACCCGCTGGCCGATCCCTCCATTCTGGGCCTCAATACCGGGGCAGCGTTCGCCATCGTCTGCTCCATTGCGTTCATGGGTCTGACCACCCCCATCCAATATGTGGGGATGGCCCTTCTCGGCAGCGCGGCGACAGCGGCCGCCGTCTGGACGCTGGGATCCATGGGAGGATCAGGACCGACCCCGCTGAAGCTGACCCTGGCCGGAGCGGTGATCAGCGCCGTGCTGGGGTCGCTCATATCAGCGATTCTGCTGCCTCGGGTAGATGTCATATCCACCTTCCGCTTCTGGCAGGTGGGAGGTCTGTCCGGAGCACGCTTCCCTCTTATCGCACCTCTTATACCACTGTTCGCCATAGGCTTCGCTCTGGCTTTCGGCTCCGCCCGCGCCCTCAACGCGCTGGCTCTCGGAGACCAGCTTGCAGCCGGTCTCGGACTGCGGATCAACCGGACCCGCCTGCGTATCTGGATCGCCGCCGTACTGCTTTGTTCGGCGGCCACATCGCTGGCGGGACCGATCGGGTTCGTGGGGCTTATCGTACCGCACGCGGCTCGTCTGGTCATCGGCTCCGACTACCGGCGCATACTGGTCCTCAGCTCGCTGATGGGGCCGCTGCTGCTGCTTTCCTCCGACGTTCTGGGACGAATCGTCACCAGGCCGGCCGACGTCGAGGTCGGCATCGTCACGGCCCTGATCGGAGCTCCGATCTTCGTCGCACTGGTTCGTCGACATGCGATGAGAGGGGTCTAGATCATGACGCCGACACCTGTGCCCTCCGGAAAGTCCATGCTCGTCGTCGGTGACGGCCGGCCTGCAGGACCCATGCGCTGCGGGGTCCCAGCTAGCAGCGACCGGGAGGATGCCCTCGCCCCACGACTGCGGGAAAAGAGACGTCGCGCGGTGCTGCGCTCCGTCGTGACCACGATGCTGATGGGCATGGCGCTGGCCGCGCTTATGCTGCTCGATCTTATGTTCGGCCACGACATGTACCGAATCACCGACGTCCTCACGGTGCTTTCCGGTGGATATATTCCCGGTGTCAGTTTCGCGATCGGCGAGCTGAGACTTCCGAGGGTCGTCATCGGAGCCTTCTGCGGCATGGCCTTTGGAATGGCGGGGACAAGTTTCCAGCATCTGCTTCGTAACCTCATGGCCAGTCCGGACATCATCGGCATCACCTCGGGGGCGAACACCGCGGCGGTGTTCGGAATCATCATCCTGGGCCTATCGGGGTTCCCGCTGGCCGCGCTTGCCGTGGCGGGAGGCCTGATCACGGCCTGCAGCGTCATATGGCTCTCGTCGGGCGGAGGTCTGTCCTATGCACGCCTCATCCTGATGGGCATCGGCACCGGCGCCGGGCTCAACGCACTCAGCTCGTGGATTCTTCTGCGCGCCAACCAGTGGGATGTTCAGGCGGCCTCACGCTGGCTTACCGGGAGCCTGGCATCATCGCAGTGGCAGGAGGTTCCTCCCCTGGTGGTAACCGTGCTCGTTGCCGGCTCCCTGCTTGTCTCCCTCCGTCGACATGTCGACGTGCTGCGCTTCGGCGACGAGATAGCCACCGGACTCGGAGTTCGAGTGCGCCTGTCCCAGACGGCAGTTCTGGTTCTTTCGGTGCTGTTGCTTTCCGTGGCAACCGCGACCAGCGGACCCATCTCCTTTGTATCGTTCCTGGCCGGCCCCCTTGCCGTGCCGCTTGCAGGCCGACGTGCCCCCTCTCTCATCCAGGCGGGATTCATGGGAGGCTGCCTGGTCATCGCCGCCGACATCGCCGCCCAGCACGTCCCGTCCACCCAGCTGCCCGTGGGCGTCGTGACCGGCATCATCGGCGGCCCGATACTCGCAGCGCTCATAATCCGCATGACTCGCAGACAGGAGATATGATGAGCCGGATATCATCGGATGGTGTTCACGCCCATTCAGCCCACACGCTTAGTGCCCGCAATCTGGGCCTGGGCTATGGCGGGCACACCGTCATCGACGATCTTGACGTCGACATCCCCCACCATCAGATCGGCGCCATCATCGGCCCCAACGGATGCGGAAAATCGACCCTGCTCAAGGCATTCGCACGACTGCTGCGACCGTCGAGAGGAGAGGTGTCCCTTGACGGCAGGCCCCTGAGCTCCTACTCAACAAGGCATATCGCTACAACCATAGGGATTCTCCCTCAATCCCCCCAGGCGCCGGAAGGCATCGCCATCGGGGATCTTGTGGCGCGCGGACGACACCCATATCACGGGTTTGCGGGCGGCTGGACCCGCGAAGACGACCGTGCGGTCGCCCACGCACTGACCGTCACAGGCCTTGCCGATCTTGCAGACAGGCCGTTGGATGAGGTCTCGGGAGGGCAACGGCAGCGAGCGTGGATAGCTCTCACCCTGGCGCAGGAAACGGATATCCTTCTTCTTGACGAGCCCACGACCTATCTGGATATCGCCTATCAGCTCGACGTTCTGGACCTTCTGGCGGATCTCAACCGGCAGGAGGGCGTGACGATCGTGATGGTGCTTCACGATCTGAACATGGCGGCCCGCTATTCCGATTGGATTCTCGCCATGAAAGATGGCGAAAGAAAGGCGTATGGGGCCCCGCGGGATGTCATTACCGAGGAGATCGTGCGGGAGGTGTTCGCCGTCGAGGCACGCGTCTCCATGGATGTCTCATGCGAGGTTCCCGTCATGTCGCCGGCCTCGAGCCATAGTCTGCTGGCGAGGCGTCGACGCGATGCCCCTTCGAACCGTTAATCGCGGATTCCCATGCCAGCCGCGAGCCATGTCCTTTTCTCCCCTGTCACCTTTCTCGTTCTCTCCTGTCACTCTCCTCGTTTTCCCCGTCTCACCCTTCTCGTTCTCCCCTGTTCTCTTTCTCTGTTGTTCCTGCTTCCTATCTGTGTGCCCCTTCTTTTCCCCCTTTCCCGTTCGTTCCTCCTTCTCATCCCCGACTCCCTTCTTTTCCCCTTTTCCCTACTCTCTTCTCATTGCTGCCTTCCCCTTCCCGCATCCGACCCTTGTCTGCATGCAGCACATCATGCCCCCTGCCCAAAAAACGACCGCGAACCGAGAAAACATGAACAATTCCACGAATGACATCAGAACGGCCCAACCCGCGTTTCGCCCTTATCTGGTCCACGTCGAGCATATCGAGCGTCTTTCACCACATTTTCAGAGAATCACCTGTCACGGTGACGATCTCGATCTTCTGGGGACGGACGGGTACGACCAGCGAATCAAAGTGATGTTTCCATTGCCCGACGAAACCTGGGGCGACCCGCAGCTGTTTGATGAGGATTCCATCCGACGTGCGGCGTGGTACGACCAATGGAGGAAGCTGCCTGCGCATCGGCGCAATGTCTTTCGCACCTACACCATCCGTGCGGCACGACCCGACAGGCGAGAGATCACCATCGACTTCGTCCTGCATGATCAGGCGGGACCTGCCGGAGAATACGCCGCACACGCGCAACGTGGGGATGAGATGGTGATCATCGGACCACACTCCTTATCCGACAGATCCTCCCTGGGCATCGATTTCCATCCCGCGGCGGCTCATCGTCTGCTGCTGATCGGAGACGAAACCGCGGTACCGGCGATAGGCGCCATTCTCGATTCTCTGACGCGTGACGGATGGCAGGGGACGGGAAAGGCACTGCTCGAAGTGCCCTGCGACGAGGACGTCATTGGCATGCCCGACGTTGCGGGCATCCATATCGACTGGGGGACGCGAGGAGGCAGACCGCATGGTTCGACACTGACAGGCCGTCTGGAAGCGATTTCCGCGTGCTCTGGACAGCCGTCTGCGGATGCCATGCGCGCATCAGCCGATCAGAAGCTTCCCCCCATCGACATCGACCGCGATCTGCTGTGGGAAGTGCCGCAGGACAATGAAAGGGGCCGGGCGAAGCCGCACGACCTCTATGCATGGGTGGCCGGCGAAGCTGCCATGGTCCGTGACATACGCCGCATGCTTGTCGAGCAGATGCACATGAACAGAAGCGATGTCGCATTCATGGGTTACTGGCGCGCGGGGAAGTCGGAGTCGTAGCTCACCGTGTGGTGGTGGGTGGGTATGGGAAGGACCCCGTGGGATGCTGTCCCTGCGGGGTCCTTCGACGTGTGATGCGGCGACGAGCTACTCTCCCACACCCTGTCGAGTGCAGTACCATCGCCGTGCTGGGCC
>JALCNP010000004.1 GCA_022649135.1 Bifidobacterium sp. | reverse complement strand
GGCTTTGCGGGATCTCGCCCGACGGTTCGCGCCGAGGCCTATCGCGGTTACCGTTCCGTCACGCGATCCAGGAAGCGGATGTACCCCGACCGGGAGAAACGCGCGAAATCAGGGCCGCTGACATCACCCGGAAGCGGGGTCCCGTAGACGTTCGTGTCTCCATCCCATGAATTGGTCCATGTCAGATACCACAGCACACGGCGGGTCGCGGCATTCGCATCGGCGGCCCTGTCCAGGAATCCCGTCCAGGGGTTCTCGCGAACGCCCGCCATGGCGTTGGGCGTCCCGATCTCCGTCATCGCGGCGGGTTTGCCATGCCGATCCGCCAGCAGGGACAGCTGTTCAAGAGACATCGTAAGACCTGCCAGAATCGTCTCGCAAGCCCCTTGGTTGTCCCTGCGTCCGATGTCGACGTAGTCGTCCAACCCGAACACGTCGACGTAGTCGTCGCCCGGGTATCCCTGCAGCCAATCGTCGGCGAATGTGCGGGGGTCAAGCCGGATGCAGCTGCGATCCGGGGAGATCGCATACAGGAAGTTATGCACCTGCCGTTCGTCGCGAAGATAGGTGACCGTGTATCTCCACAGCTCCACGAACTGTTCCGCGGTGGCGTCGGCCTCGGGTCCGAACTGGCCGTCATGCCCGTCATGCTCCTCTACCTCGGCGTGTTCGAGGTGGTTCCTTCCGCCGATGCACCACCAGAACCAATCGCCGTTGTGTTCGTGGAAGGGACGGTAGACAACGGGGATGGCCCGCCCGGAATCGTCACGCAGCGATCCCGCGAAATCGGCAAGGGCGTCAAGCCATCCGCGGTACCTCTCGTTGCGCGATCCGCCGGGAAGCACGGCCGCAACCGAGCCGGCGGCAAGATTGTGCCCGTAGCCACCGAGGGTCAGGGGGTTGACGCTGTGCCAGGTGAGGGTGACGATCCCGCCCCGACGGTGATCCTCGCGTATCCAGTCGCGTATGTCGTCGAAGTGGCGCCCGTCGAAATCGGGCTGCCCGTGCCGCTCCATCCCTCCCAGATCGAAGCCGAACACCGCCGGAAAGGTCCCGGTGGCCGCGACGACATCCGAGGCGGCTGCCCGATCACGCCGGATCCGTTCATCCTCCTGATGGCCGAACATGGCGTAGTGGCCCGCGGCACGCTGCAGCTTCGCGAGAAGCTCCCTGCCCGCAGCGCACAGATCGGGATCGATGGGCTGGAACGTCGCATCATGGTCCTCGACGTTCCTGCCCTTGTGGCTGATATCTGTCATGATCTCGCCTTTCCTTGGTGTGAATGAGGAGACGCGCCGCCGAGCCCGGCGCGCCGCCCACGAATCCGGCGACTAGTCGCGGTCGGGATAGACACCCCGAACGCTCGGAGCCCCGGTCGAATCTCTCTGCACAAGCTCATAGGGTGATTCCATCACGTTGTCGACATGGTCGCCCTTGATCAGTTTCATCAGCAGGGGAACGGCCTTGGCTCCCATCTGGGGCGTGTCGCGCCACAATGCCGTGACGGTGGGGGTCGTTGCCGTGCAGGTGAAGGAATCGTCCCAGGAGACGACGGAGAAATCATCGGGAACGCTCAGGCCACGCTCCTTGGCCACGTGCAGCGCCTCCACCGACATCACGCCGTTGTCGTACACGATCGCCGTGGGCGGTTCGGGGAACATGAGGAGCCGATCGGTGCTCTCCCGTCCCGCTTCCGGGGAGTAGTCAGTATGCAGGCAATCGTATTCCATGCCGAGCTCGGCGGATTCCCTCATGAATTCACGGTCACGAATGAAGGTGTGGGCGTATGTCTCCGGTCCCGCAACCCTCGCAATGTGCCGGTGGCCGAGCTCATGCAGATAGTCGACGATCATGCGGGCGCCGTTCGTGTCGTCGTTGGTTATCGAGGCCAGACCCTTGGTGACCGAGGCGTCGGAGAACGCCAGTGCGGGAACCTCGGGATGCTGCAGATACAGGTCTATACGCGGATCCCCGATTTCGACATTGGTGAGGATCACCGCATCCACGGATCCCGCGGCGATCCAATTGCGATGGATGCGCATGGCGTCATCCGTGTTGGACACGATGCGCAGGAGTATGGAGTAGTCGCATTTCTCAAGTTCGTCCCCAAGCCCCGAAAGAAGCTCCATGAAGTACGATTCGACCGCGAACACATGGGAGCTCATGTTGAGAACCAGGCCGATGCTGCGTGTGCTGGCATCGGACAGCGCCTTTGCCGCGCTGTTCGGTTTCCATCCCTTCGCCTCGGCGACGCGAAGGATCTTCTCCCGGGTTTTCTGGGACACCCCCGGCTTTCCATTGAGGGCATAGGAGACCGCGCTGTTGGAGACCCCGGCCGAGCGGGCAACGTCGGAAATGGTTACCTTGATTTTGGAGACGCCCATGTTATTGTCCTACCACAAAGTTGGTTAAGCGGTTTACTGTGAAATAACAATAGCGGCTCCCCCTTCCAACCCCGCTGCCCGCAGGGGACGAATCCTGCGGGCAGCAACGCGCGGCATCCCCGCCGGTCACCGATAATTCATGATCGGCGGGGATGCCGCACCTCTAGCGCTTCAGATCGTTTGCCGATCTCAGCACATTCGGCGCGACGAACCCCTGCGGATCGTCGACGTCCTCGGAAGTGACCGTCCAGGAGATTTCCTCCCCCGGAAGCAGAGTCGCCATGCCGTCGTCGATCGTGGCCCGATGGTCGACTTTGTCAACCATGCAGAAGAGGTCGCGAACGTAGGCGTTGGCCCTGACGCCGATCCGATATCCACCGTCCACCTTGCTGACGCTGGCGCTCAGAGGTCGGCTGTCAAGCTTCTGATCGACGACTTCGGCACCGTTCAGTATGGTTCTGGCGAATCCGGCACGATCGGGGGTGGCCACGATCAGCTCGTCGCTCGGGTCGCCGAAGGCGGCCACATCGGGGTTGAGCACGACGGCGGTGTGGGAGATCGCGTCCAGCGAAACGTCGGCGGTCTGCGAGGCGAGAACCGTGCCGTCCAGCGAGATGCGTTCGATCGTCCAGGAGCCGGACCACGCCTGCCGAGTGTCGTTGAGCAGAACCAGAGCCGTGGTGTCGCACTCCGGGCGCTTGCCTTCCCAGCTCAGATCCCTCCATGCCTTGTCGGAGATTCTGGGCTGCAGGGTGGCAAGCCGCGGGGTGAAGAAGTCGCGCGAGGCGTACCACAACGGCTTGCGATGCCCGTAGTAGTCAACGGCCGCCCATGACACCACGGGCCAGTCGTCGTTGAGCTGCCAGATCAGAGCGCCCGCATTGACCGGCTCCAACGAGCGCATGTGCTCGACACCGAAGCGGATCGCCTGGGCCTGCTGAAGCTGGCACGCCCAATGCCAATCCTCCATGTTTCCCCAGTCATCGGTGGGGATGAGCCAGTTGCGCGTACCGTCCTGGTTGAAGCTGACGTCATCGATGTTTCCCGGCGTCAGGTGGGAACGCATGCCGCGGGCCAGCTTGTAGTTGCCGCCCATGGCCTTCTGGTGCACGAGCATCTGCGGGCCGAAGGCCTCGAAGGGCTTGTCGTGCACGACCCTGTTCAGCGTGCTCCACGCCGGCGGCGCCTGATAGCCGAACTCGTCGGCGAAGCGTGGTGTGTATTGCGCGTACTGCCGGTAGTCCCAACCGTTCCACACGTCCCAGATGTGCATCGTCCCGTCGGTGTCCTTGTTGGCATCCACGAATTTCGTGAAGCTCATGGGCGAGCTCGGCAGATAGACGTGAGTGGGATCAAGCTCGGCAAGAAGCTCGGGGAACAGCTCGGAATAGTAGTAGTCACCCCACCCCTTCTCGCCGTAGCCGTAGGCGTTCGGTTTCCTGTCGTCGTCACGCAGGGCCTGCTTGTACCCCGGCCAGCCGGAGTAGGCCACGTAGTTCTCGTTCGAGCCGTTCCACACGATCAGGCTGGGATGGGGAGACAGGCGGGTTATCTGGTATCGGGCCTCCTCCTCGATGTCCGCTTTGGTTCGGGCGTCCTCGGGATAGGCGGCGCAGGCGAGGGTGAAGTCCTGCCAGACCATGACTCCGAGCTCATCCGCAAGATCGTAGAAGTCGTCGGTCTCATAGATGCTGCCGCCCCAGGCGCGGACCATATTCGAATTGGATTCGACGAGATCGCGGAACCGGGCCGCGTAGAAGGCGCGGTCGCCACGGGTGATGAACGCATCGATCGGGACCCAGTTGTATCCGCGAGCATGCACGGGAACGTTGTTGACGTAGATCTGGAACGGCCGGCCGATCTCGTCCGCCCGAGTGTCGACATGGGTCGTCCGGAACCCGACACGTCCAGTCCAGGACGCCGTTTCCCCCGCTTCAACCGACACGTCGTACAGCGGCTGATCGCCGTATCCCAGCGGCCACCACAGTTCGGCGTGCGGGACCTTGACGGATACCGTGACGGCTTTGCGTCCTTGCGCGACGTCGGCCTGCACGGTTTTGTCGAATCCGTGGCCCGAAAGCCTCACCGTGACCGAAACCGCGGGAAGCGAGGAATGAGCCTTGTCCACGCCGGTGATCCTGCCCTGGAGATCTCTTTCGACCTCGACGGTGGCGGTAAGCACGCCGGTGCCGTCCGGCAGCACGTCCACAAGCGGACGCACCGCATCGACACGCACGCCCTTCCAGGAATCGATGCCGATGGGTTGCCAGATTCCGGCGTTGGCGACATCCACCCCCCAGTCCCAGCCGAACTGGTAAGAGGGCTTGCGTATCTGATTGAAGGCGTGATGCTCGGTATGCGGATAGTATCCGCGCTGCTGTTCGAGACGATCCGACTCACGCACCGAGGACGTGAAGAACACGTCAAGCACGTTGGCCTTGTCGCGCAGAAGCTCGCGGATATCCCAGCGATACGCGCGATGATAGTTGCTGGCGGAGCCGACGCTCTGGCCGTTCAGCTTGACCTCGGCGATCGTGTCCAGTCCGTACGCCACCAGATCCTGGCGGTCATTGCCGTCATCAGGCCAGTCGAATGTGCATGTATAGTGCCAATCCACGTCCCCGATCCACTGCTGGTGCTTCTCATTGTCACCATCGAATGGGTCGGGGACGAGGCCGGCACGCTCCAGATCAAGGGTCACTTCACCTGGAACTCGGGCAGGGACGCCAGCTGCGATGGCATCCCTTAGCTCTTGGGGAACCGCAGTCGGATTGGCTGCGGTGACGGTCCATCCTTGGCTCAAGGATTGGAAGGTCGTTGGAATATGAGACATCGTGATTCATTCCTTTACGCTCTGTCATATAAGGGTTGCGAAATCGTCATACGGTGATTTCGCAACCCTGTGATGTTTTAGCTATGCAACGGTTGGGCTTATTCCTTGACTGCGCCAGCAGCGACGCCGTTGTAGATCTGCTTCTGGAACAGAAGGAAGAGGATCAGCATTGGCAGAAGGGTGAGAATGACACCCGCGCAGATAAGGTTGTACTGGCTGCCCATAGGGCCGGTAAACGTGTACAGCGCCACGGCAACCGTTCGTAGGTTGACGTCCTGGAGATAGAGGTTCGCGGCGTAGTATTCGTTGTACACCGTCACCCCCTTAAGGATCAGGCAGGTGACGATGGCGGGCTTGATGTTGGGGAGCAGGATCTTCCAGTACACGGTCAGATACGAGGCCCCGTCGACGATCGCCGCCTCATCCAGGGAGATGGGCAGATTCTCGAAGAACTGAATGAACACGTAGATCGAGATGACATCGGTGCCCATCATCATCACGATGTAGCCCCACAGCGTGTTGACCGCGTTGAGGTTCACCATGATCTTGTAGAGAGCCACTTGCATGGCGATGCCGGGAAGCAGCGCCGCGATCATGAACATGCCGCGAATGAGCCCGTTGCCGGGGAATTGGAAGCGGCTGAGCACGTACGCGAGCATGGTGCCGATGATCGTGGTGCAGATCAGCACCACAACAAGCACGATGGCGGAGTTCCTGAATGCAGTTCCCATGCTCGCCGCGCTGAACGCATCCGCATAGTTCTGGAAGTTCAGCCAGTTCTTCGGCATCTGCATGACGCTCGTGGTCTGGTACTCCTGCTTCGTTTTCGCCGCGGTGATGAAGCAGCTTGCCACGGGAAGAAGGAACCAGAAGCTGAAGAACACCAGGCTCAGATACTTGAGGAATACGAGGAATCCCCGACGAATCCGGTACCAGGGGGTGATGCCGGAGTTATTGTGCCGGCCGACCGACTGCGTTGCGCTGCTCATTTCGTTGCCTCCCCGACCGTCTTCTTATTGCCGATGACCGGCGCGGCCTTCATGCTCATCCTGTTGCGTCTGCGCTCTATCTTGCGCGCCTGCTTCTGGGCTTTCGCAACACCGTCGTCCGCATCACGGAAGGCGAATTTAAAGAATATCTGCTGAAGCAGCGTGCATATCAAGATGATGACCAGCAGCACGACGGCCATTGCCGATGCAAGACCGACCTTCTGGTTGGAGTGGGCGAGACGATCGGTGAGCACCAGGAACGTTGCCGTGCCGTTGGCACCGGTGGTGATCACGTACGGCGCCTCGAATGCGTTGAGCGAACCGGTGATGGACAGGATGATGTTCAGTGTGAGGATCGTCTTGATTCCCGGAAGGATGATGTGCTTGAACTGCTGCCACTTGTTGGCCCCGTCGATTTCCGCGGCTTCATACAGCGAGTTGTCGATGGACATGATGGCGCCGATGAAGAGGATGACGTTCTGCCCCAGATAGCGCCAGATCGATGACCCGACCAGGGACCAGTTGTTGATCGACTGATCCTTCAACCAGTAGGGGAGGTCATTGAGATTGAATCCGCACCACTGAAGAACGGTGTCGAAGACGTATCCACGGGTGAAGAAGAACTTGAAAATGAAACCCACCGCGATGCCGTTGATCAGATAGGGGAAGAAGTAGGTGGCCTTGAAGAAGTTGCCCAGCTTCACCTTGAACGCGAGGACGGTCGACAGATACAGCGCCAACGCCACCTGGATAAGGGCGCCGACCATATAGTAAAGGCTGAGCTTGAGGGCACCGAGGGTGTCGGTACGGGTGAAGACCTGCTCATAGTTGTTGAGGCCGACCCAACGGGGGGTGCCAATGTATTTCATTTTATAAAGGCTGTAGCTCATCATATCGCCGAACGGCAGATAGGTGAATGCAACCAGAAGAATAACCGGAATGGCAGAAAACGCAACGATGATCAGACCCTTGTGCCAATCCGTATGTTTTTTGTTAAAAGGGACATCGGTCGTTGATACCGTGCCCATAGTCGCAGCTGACATAATTCCCTTAGTTGACTTGCAGGAACCCGTGATGATTCGGACGCTGAGCAGCGAAACGAAGAATCCCGAGACAGTGAATGGCCAGTGTGGCCGCCGAACGGAGGTCTGGCGGCCACACTGGAGTTGTTACATGAGAAGTGACAAGAGATTGCTACTTGACGACCGTGTCGTACTTGACGTCGACGTTCTCGGTCTTCAGAGCGGCGTTCCACTTGGAGTTCCACTGCTTGACCATGTCGTCATACGACATCTTCTTGGTCGACGCGTTCTCCACGATCGCCTGCACGCGGGAGTTGCCGTTCGACGCAAGAGCCAGCTCCGAATCCGAGTTCAGATCCGAGAAGAGATCCTCCTCGCCCTTCAACGCAGGCTCATCAATGACGAACTTCACGTTGTTCTTCGTGAAGTCGCTGTAGACGGCCGGAAGCTTGGTGATGTCCTTCGCGACGGGCAGGCACCCCTCGTTGTAGGAGAACCCGGACTTCTCGGTCATCCACTTGACGAAGATCATGGAGGCCTTCTGGTTGTCCTTGGAGGTCTTCTTGTTGATGCCGAAGGAGTAGTCGGCGCCCTCGGTGCTGTACTGCTTGCCCTTCACGCTGATCGGGAACGGCATGTAGCCGACGTCGCTGGCGTGGGAACCGGCGGCCTGCATCTGAGAAACAGCCCAGGAGCCCAGGGCCATGGTGGCGATCTGGCCGTTGTTCATCTTCGTCTTGGAGCTCTCCCAGTCCGTGGTCGAGTAGTCGGACTCGGTCAGACCCTCGGACACCGCGTCGTAGAGGATCTTGTACACGTTGTACGCGTGCGTGCCGTCGCCGGGATCCGAGAACGGGTTCTTCGTGTGAGGAAGCTCCTGGTTCCAGTACTTGGCGTCACCGGTCGAGGTGGAGCCCATGTAATCATCCCAGGCGCCCATCGTCCAGCCGGCCGCGTAGTTCGTGTACAGCGGGATCGCGCTCGTCTTCTCCTTGACCAGCTTGAGGTCAGCGATGAACTGCTTCGGCGTCGTCGGCAGCTTGTCGATTCCCGCCTCCTTGAAGACCTTCTTGTTATAGACGATGCCCTTGCCGTTGCCGACGCTGGCGATGCCGTAGACGTTGTCGTCATACGCCTTGTTGCTGGCGAAGTTCACCAGCTTGCCGACCTCGTCCGTCTTGCCGTAGGAGAGGAAATAGGTCCCCAGATCGGATTTGTCGATCGAGTCGGGGATCATCATGATGTCTCCCCAGCTGTTGCCCTGCAGGCGCGTCGCCGCGCTGTCCGCGTAGTTGGTGCCCCCGGTGATCTTCACCGTGATGTTCGGGTACATCTTGTTGAACGCCGCCAGGTACTGCTTCCATGAAGTGCCCGGATAATTGGACTGGAGCATGTCCGTACGGTTCGTGTACAGGCTGATGGTCGTCTTGATGTCCTTGCCGGTCTCGCCCAGCTTGATGCCGCTGTACGTCAGATCCGTGGACCCGGCGTTCGACGAGCCGCCGCAGGCCGCCATGCCGACCAGGCAGGCGCCCGCCGCAATGGCCGCGGTGATCTTCTTGACTGCTTTCATCGTGTTCCTTCTATCCTTCGTTGACTAACTTTCCCAAATCGGATTTGTCGGTTCCGCTCTGGACCTTGGAAACGAGTCTGCCCTGAACCGTCACCTTGGATTCCCTGGGGCACTGGTCCACGCACGGGTTCATGCCCAAGTGGTTCTTAAGAGTACATGATTTCCCGACGAAACTCAACCGGTTAAGTAACGGCGTTCATACATTTCCTCGCATTACGCATGCGAATGTGCGTAAATGATCCACCAGGGGCGTAGCCGAGGTCGGGCCGACATGCCGAAAACGACCGAATTCCAACAGTCGCAGCGACACCCCGCCTGCCGCCGCATTTTCTTGCCGACAAGCGGAGGCGGAAACAGAACCATGTGCCACCAACCAGCACGGCGTGTCGCCCACCGCGCAACGTAATCGTTTCCAATGATCCGTTCGCGGCAGCTCCACGACGAGAAAACCGCCCATGCCGGATTGCAGGCCACTGTCTATACACTAGGCATAAAAGGCTGTATCATTCGCAGTGAAGCGGTTAAGCAGCGTTCCATTCTACAGTCGCGATGAGGCCCAACTGCATAGAGAGACGCAACCCAGACAAGGAATGACGATGAATGCATATTCAACTCCCGGCGCATCGGACTCGTCCGATGTCCAGCAGGCATCGACGACCACCGATCGGACGGTGCAGGGGGATCTTCGGGTCTCGGCGGTTTTCAGCGACCACATGGTGCTGCAGCAGCGCAAGCCAATCGCCGTTTTCGGCTCCGCCCCGACGGGCAGAGGGGTAACCGCAAGAATTCTTTCCGACGACGAGGTGATCAGCGAAGCGGCATCGAGCGCGGGCGACGACGGGCGATGGATGATCTCGATGCCCAAACTTCCAGCCGGCGGCCCCTACACTCTGACAGTGGACGACGGAAGGCACACCGTGCTCTACACCGACGTGATGGTCGGAGAGGTGTGGCTTGCCGGCGGACAAAGCAATATGGAGCTGGCGTTGCGTGACAGCCGCGACGGCAGGAGCGTCGCCGCGGCGGCGCACGACACGCATATCCGCTTCTACAATTCGCCACAGACCGGGGTAATCGACGACAAGGCGGGGGCCGAAAGCGCATGGCGGCCTGCGGACGGAGCCCACAGCGGGGACATGTCCGCAGTGGCCTTCTATTTTGCACGCAAACTGCGCAAGGAGATGCCCAACGATCTGACCATCGGAATCGTCGACTGCTATCACGGTGGCACATCGATCTCCTGCTGGACCGACCAGGAGACTCTGGAACGCACCGACCAGGGAAGACGCTATCTTGACCGCTTCCACCAGGCGATCGCCGGAAGGACGCAACAGCAGCTCGACGAGCGTACCGCCCTCTGGGAAGCCGCGTCGGACGCATGGAACGCCGATGTCGCCACGGCGAGAAGAAACGATCCTCAGATAACCTGGAGGGATCTGCACGCACGATACGGGGAATGCCCCTGGCCTCCCCCGGCGAACACCACATCGCATTTCAGACCCACCGGTCTGTTTAACGCCATGCTCGCGCGACTGGCACCCTACAGCATCGCCGGATTCCTGTGGTATCAGGGTGAGGAGGACGAGTCCTACTGCAATGACTATGAAGTCATGCTCCGGCAGCTGATCGGGCTGTGGAGGCGCGTGTGGTGCGACGACACCCTCCCCTTCCTCATCGTGCAGCTTCCGCAATGGATCTCGCAGGAGGACCGCGACAACGCGGACACGCTCCGGTGGCCCGTCATCCGACAGGCCCAGTGGACCGTCGCCGAGTCGACACCGAACACCTACATCATCATCACCATGGACTGCGGGGAGTTCGACAATATACATCCGGTGGACAAACAGACCCCGGGGGAGCGCCTTGCGGACGTGGCTCTGAGCAAAATCTACAGCATAGACGAATCCGACGTGAGCTCCCCCTCCCTGGTCACGGCTCACAGAGCCCCCGGAAACAAAGCCGTGCTGATGTTCAGACACGCCTGCGGTCTTCACTTCAGCGACGCCATCTGCGCTCCGAAAGCGGACGAGGGGGAGCAGGAGCCCGCCTTCATCCGGCTTCCCGACTCCTCGGGATTCGAACTTGCAGGATCCGACGGACACTACCATCCCGCACAGGCCGCAATCAGCTCCGATTGCACGACGCAGGAGGAATCGGTGGAGGGCGGAGACGGCATGGTCACGCTTTTCTCCCCCCACGTCACCAATCCCACGCACGTCCGCTACGCCTGGCGAAGCTGGGGGCCCGCCCCGATGTTCAACGAGCAGGACCTTCCTGCGGCGCCCTTCGCCACGGCACTCAAGTAAGTCAGGCCGCTTCGGCTGTCGTGGCCTTCACGTCGCCGAAGCGGCGACGCAAGACCACGGCAGCGTGGAGGGGGTGCGCGATGCGTACTTGCATCGCACACCCCCTCCACGTCAAGACGCATGGCGACCAGTCTCAACTCCGGCCACCGCGCCGACGTCAGCCCTGGACCTGGGCGCGCGCGATCTTTCCGGTGAAGGAATCCGTCTCGTCGGCGTCGGCCGCAGCGCCCTTGTTCCAGGAGAACATGGCGCGAAGCTTCGGCCCGACCTCCTCGATCTTCTCGTGGCTGTACTTCTCCTGAAGAGCCTTGAACCTCGGCGCGCCGGCAGCCTGATCATCCATGAACTCCTTGGCGAAGGACCCGTCCTGGATACGCTTGAGCTGGAACTTCATGCGCTCCTTCGTGGACTCGTCCACGACCTTCGACACGAAATCGCCATACTGGGCCGTGTCGGAGCAGGACCAGCGGGCCTTGTTCAGGCCGCCCTCATTCATCAGATCGACGAGCATCTTCAGCTCGTGGCACACCTCGAAATAGGCGATCTCCGGCTGGTAGCCGGCCTCCGTGAGGACCTCGAAGCCGCACTCGACCAGATGGTTCACGCCGCCCATCAGCACGTCCTGCTCACCGAACAGATCGGTTTCGGTCTCCTCCGTGAAGGTCGTCTTGATGGCCCCTGCACGCAGCGCACCCAAAGCCTTGGCGTAGGCGAGGGTGATGGCCCATCCATCGCCACGGGGATCCTGCTCGACCGCCACCACAACGGGGACCCCGCGGCCGGCCGCGTATTCGCGGCGCACGATATGGCCCGGCCCCTTGGGCGCGACCATGAACACCGGGTGGTCCTCCGTGGGCTTGATGTAGCCGTAATGGATGTTGAAACCGTGGGCGAAGGCAAGGGCCGCGCCCTCCTTCATATTCGGCTCAATGTCATTCTTGTAGATCTGCGCCTGATACTGATCGGGAGCCAGGATCATGATGACGTCGGCCTCCTTGACGGCATCGGCCACGGACTTGACTTCAAGCCCCTGTTCCTTGGCGAATTCGACCGACTTCGAGGTGGGGCGCAAACCGACGACGACGTCGACACCGGAATCACGCAGGTTCAGCGCATGGGCATGCCCTTGCGAGCCGTAACCGATGATCGCAACCTTCTTGCCGTTCAGAACGGAAAGATCGCCGTCGCCCTCGTACCAGATTTGTGCTGCCATGTTATGTGCTCCTTTTATATGGATGTGGATATGAATATGTGTGATGACATTGAGAATTGCCGGAATCGCTGATGAACCGTTTTCAGTTGTTGGCTTACGCTAGTGACCGACATTGACGAATCGAAGGGATTTTGTCCCTGAACCGTTGCCCATCTTACCCGAAACCACGACCCATCCGGGCCGATGTTCGAAGATTGACACAGGTTCCGGAATTTTCCTCCCGATTCTCCTGTATGTGATGAATGGATTGGTTGATGTCCGATGGACGGATCGACGCGGGGATGAACCTGCACGCGGGTGAAACCCGTGGGACAGGAAGTCTACCGGGTGAAATCGGCGTCCCGCGTCTCCCTGCATGTTGCCACCGCAACAAGGCAGCACACGGCCATCACCCCAAGATACAGGCCGACGGACCGAACGCCCCAGTTGTGGGACAGCCATGTGGCGATCGTGGGGACGAAGGCGGCGCCGATGATGGCGGCGAGATTGTATCCGATGCCCGAACCCGAGTACCGCACATTCGCCGAGAACAGCTCCGGAAGGAACGCTCCGATCGGACCGAACGCCATGCCCATGAGGGCAAACCCCACACACAGGAAAACCAGGACCGCGACGAAATCCCGCTTGCCTTCGCCCATAAGCAGATACGGGAAGACCAGGGAGAACACGACCAGTGCGCAGGAGGAGAACACCAGAATGCGACGGCGGCCGAGTCTGTCGGCGAGCAGGCAGGACACGACGATGAAGGCGGCGAACACGCAGACCGCGATCATCAGCATCAGCAGATACTCCTCATTGCTGAACCCCAACGCGCCGCCACCCTGAGCCTTCGTCTTGGTGCCCCAAGCCAGCGACCATGTCGCCAGGGTATAGAACAACGTATAGGTCACCGCAACCACGAAGGTCGCCTGCAGAACCTGCCGCCAGCTCGTGGCGAACACGACCTTCACAGGTGATTTGACGACCTTGTTCTGCACCCGGGCCAGCCGGAAGACAGGAGTCTCCTCCATCCGCACACGCACGACGAGACCGACGATCACCAGGACCGACGACAGCAGGAAAGGCACCCGCCACCCCCATGCCAGCATCGCATCGGAGCCGTTGAACATCTCCAGCAGGAAATACGTTCCGTTCGACAGGAAGAAGCCGATCGGCGCACCGAGCTCGGGGAACGACCCGTAGAGGGCGCGTCTGCTTTCGGGGGCGTTCTCGGTCGCGACGAGCGCGGCCCCGGACCACTCCCCGCCCAATCCGATTCCCTGCACGAAACGGCACGCGACCAGAAGCGCGACCGCGGCGCCGCCCCACATCCGATAGGTCGGCAGGCAGCCGATGAGGAAAGTGGCGACACCCATGGTGAGAAGCGAGACGACGAGCGTCGTCTTGCGCCCCATGCTGTCTCCGAAATGCCCGAAGACCATGGACCCCACCGGACGGGCGACGAACGCCACGGCGAAGGTCAGAAGCGAACCGATCAGCGCGGCGGTTCCCGTCTGACCAAAAAAGACCGTGGGGAAATAGTTCGCCGCCGCCGTGCCATACGCATAGAAATCATAGAATTCAATGGCGGTGCCGACCATGGACGCGGCGATGACCGTTCTCACGGAATCCCGGGCCATCGTCGCCAATTTGTTTACCGCGGTTCCCACTGCACCCGTGTCTGCTGCCGTCGAGCCCACTACGGACTGCGGCACACCAGTCGCACTTTCGACTGTTGACATTGTCTGCTCCCCATGCTCTGCGCGTTACGCGCCTGTACATCCTGTCGAACTTCACACTTGCCTTGCTGCGGTGACCTTGTGGGGCGAAACAAAAACCCCGCACGAATGCAGGGTATAAAGGAGGATTATGTCCACGCTTGCATACCCTGCCTCCGTTGGCGGGGTCCAAGCCTGATTGCCGAATCAGTCCGCCAGCGAAGACGGGCTAATAATTCGTGCGGTCTCGAAGCGCTGCATCTGCAGCGAAACACCGGAAGCGAATCCGTTCATCGTGGCGAACCTCCTCTCGATCATATGAATTCCATCGAGCGTTGCGCCCGATTAGTTGTCAAGATACGCACGCGACACGGCAGCCGACAACCGGGGGTTCACGATGTGGACATGTCAGTCAATGCGGCATGAGCGCCGGTACGCAACACACGGCGGTCGGACGAGAGAGGAATGAGGAGGCACAAGCAACCGCACATCCGTCCGCGGGCAAGGCGTCGGGATTGATGCTTCGGAAGCAGCAGACGAGCACCGCCGCTAATCCGCCACGACCGGAGGATCGTTCAGGAGATCATCGGTATGATGGTCCCCCGCCGAATCCCTCCAGTGCAGGGAGACCATGGAGCGGGAGCCGCCCTCGACATCCTCCAGGGCCGCGCGTGGATTGAATGCAAGACGGGCCCGGCTCGTCTTCCCCTTCCATTGAAATATCAGGGATCCGTCATCCCGGGAGAACGAGAACTCTCCGTCGAAGGCGTCGAGCGCATTGCGCAGGCGGCATAACGCATTGAGGGACCTCACCACCGGCCGACAAAGGTTCTCGTCGATTTGGGCCGTGCTGTAGCAGTGGCGGTTGATGTCACGACCATTGTTGGTCCGACGAAGCAGCTCCATGTCATTCGCGCCGGCGAGCGCTCCCACATAATAGACCTGCGGAACGCCCGGAACGAAGAACTGAACCGCCCGAGCCGCCAGATAGCGCTGGTCGTCGCACCCCAAGGCCGAATAATAGGTGGAATTGATCTGGTAGAGATCGAGATTGCTGGCCGCCCCGCCGGTGGCGGCGAGCGACTCGCCATGCGTATTGCGGTGGATGGCCTCGATCAAGGCGTCGACGTCATCGTCGGATATCAGCCCGTGCATGCTGCGATCGAGCTGGTCCGAACCGATGTCGATGACGCCGATGCCGTCATGCGTGTCCAGCACGGTGACGGCGTTCACGGGTCGGATTCGCACCCAGCGATCCAATGCGTCGATGCGCCCCGTGAACAGTGCATGCAGTATCAGCGGAGGAAGCGCGAAATCGTAGACGCGGTCCACCTTGGAGGCGATCTCCATCTGCTTTCTGTAATACGAATGCACCTCGATCAGCGTCTCCAGTCCACGCAGCCGAGCCTCCTGCTTTATGCGTGAGATGAGAGCGAACGTCTTCGGCGTCATGAAACAGCTGGTCTTCGCCTGCTTCGCACCGTAACCCACCGCGTCCAGCCTTATGTATCTCACATGACTTGCGGACAGCCTGTCGAGTATGGACACCAGATATGCCCAGCCCTTCTCGCAATCCGTGTCTATATCGACCTGCTGGGGCGTGAAGGTAGTCCACACCAGACGAGTGACCCCGCCCCACTGGTAATGGGTGAAGGGCAGACCGGGTCGCGGCCTGTATATTCCCGCCAGGTCCGCCTCGGTCGCGCCTTCGGGAAAAACGCTCGACATGGTGAGGAACATGGGGGCGTAGGGGCTGGATTCACCTTGTCTCATGACGTCCTGGAACTGACGGGACTTCCACGACATGTGGTTGACGATGGTGTCGACCATGATGTCATGGGTGCGGCTGAGCTCCGTAACGTCATCCCATGACCCCAGGCGCGGATCGACGCTCGTGTGGTCGACGGGATCGAACCCGGCGTCGGCCCCGTCGAACGGGGTGAAGAACGGCAGTATGTGCACGCCCTCGTAGACCCCGGAAAAGCGGGTTCGCAGGACATCCGTCAGCGATGCGATCGTGCCCTCCCCCAAACGATCCGCATATGTGATGATCTGTACTTTGTTACGCATTCGTCCCTCCTTCGGACCTGGTGCGGATGCTTTCACGAACGGCACCGCATGGCAACGCCCCGGCCATCCATGCCGTGTCTGCGAGCCGGACATCGCGGATGTCGTCGGCGCAAACGACATCCGCATGGTTGGTGTTCAGCCCTTGACGGCCCCTGCGGTGACTCCGGAGACCACGAATTTCTGCAGAAAGACATAGAGAACCAGAACCGGAAGCATGGCGAGCAGCAAAGCCGCCATAATCAGACCGATATCGGTGGAATACGTTCCGTAGAACACCCGGGTGGCGACGGGGATCGTATACAGATCCTCACGCCCCAGCACCAGGGACGGCAGCAGATAGTCGTTCCAGAAGGCCATGGCGTCGATGATGGTCACTGTGGCCACCATGGGCTTGATCAGCGGGAACACGATGCGCCAGAACGTCTTCCACTTGCCCGCGCCATCGATCTCGGCCGCCTCCTCGAGCTCCACGGGGACATTGGTGCGGATGGCGCCATGGAACATGAAGGTCGCCATCGACACGGAGAAGCCCACATGCATAAGGATCAGCGTGGGCCGATGATTCATCACGTTGAAAATGCCACCGTATACCGACACCAGGGGAATCATCAGAACCTGGAAGGGAACCACCATCGACGCCACCATCGACGCGAAGAGAATCCTGTTCGCCTTCCACGAGGGATTACGGACGATGACATATGCCGCGGTCGCGGAGAACACCACCGTCAGCAGCGTGGCGCTGGTGGTCACGATGGTCGAATTCGCGAAAACCATCCAGAAATTCATCTTCTCCATGGCATCGGGGAAGTTCTGGAGAGTGAACCCGTGCCTGCCGACAAGGGAAAGGGGGTTCGAGGTTATATCGGCCTTGGTCTTGAAGACGTTGATGACCACAAGAGCGAAGGGTATGACGAACGCTATGAAAAGAACCACCACAAGAATCAGCATCAGCGCATGCGAAATCCGCGAGCGCAGACCGCCGGAGGGCTTGCCCGAAGCCCGGGAGCCACGCGGCCCCGATTGGATGACGTCTCTCATCATGCCTCCACCTCGCCTTTCTTGCCGAAATAGACCTGCAACATCCCTATGACGGCGCAGATGATGAACAGGACAAGGGATTCCGCCTGTCCGACGCCATAGTTCTTGTAGAGGAACGCTTCGTTGTACACGTGCATGGCCGCCATGACGGAGGAATTGAACGGCTCGCCGTTCGTCAGAGAAAGATTCACGTCATAGACCATGAAGCAGCGGGTCGTGCTCAGAAAGATGCACTGCACGAAGGAGGCCCGCATAAGCGGTATGGTGACATGCCACATCGCCTGCGATCCGGAGCATCCATCGATCAGCGCCGCCTCCTTGAGGCTGGAGTCCACCCCCATGAAACCGGCTATGTAGATCAGCATCATGAAGCCGGCATACTGCCAGACGGACACGATTATCAGGCAGAACAATGCCCCGTGCGCAGTGGACAGGGGAGACACCGCAAAGGTTGCACTCGAGGCGCTTGCCAGTGCGACGAACGCACGGTTGAAGACGAACTTCCACACATACCCCAGCACGATGCCGCCGATGAGGTTCGGAATGAAGAAACCGGCACGGAAGAAGTTCTGCCCCTTGATGCCGCTGGTCACCAGATACGCCAGCAGAAAGGCCAGAACGTTGATCAGCACGACGGAGATCACCGAATACACAACCGTCAGATTGAGCGACTGCCAGTATCCCGAATCCGCGAAGGCCTTCGAATAGTTGGCGAGCCCGACGAAAGGCCTGGCGTTCGAAACCCCGTCCCAGCTCGTGAAGGTCAGATAGACGCCATAGACAAGCGGTATGCCCATGACCAGTACGAGCAGCACGGCCGCAGGGCCGGCGAACATGAAGAACTGACCCGTTTTATAGGAAAATTTTGACCATTTCATTGATTCCTCCCACCTGTCGGTGACGGGGCGTTCCGGAACGAAACGGCATTCCGGAACGCTCACCCGCCACATCCATCAGCGGTGCCGCCCATGGGATCGCGCGGGTCCCGACCGGCGGCATCGGCCTCAGGACAGCTTCGCGGTCCTCCAATATGTCTCGATTTCCGTCGCGAGGGCGGACCGGCTCTCCTGCCCGGCCAGATACTTCTGGAAATCAGCCCCTAGAACGGAATAGTGGTCGTTGGGCAGATGGTCGTAGCTTGCGATGAGCTTGCCGGAGTCCACGTACGTCTTCACGGATTTCCCAAGGGGGTCGGCGACCGCGATCCTGTTGTTGCCGAACGGGGAGACAAGCGAACAGTCCTTGGCGATGAACGTCTGCCCCTCCTTGTCGAAGACCAGCCATGTGAGGAAGGCCTTCGCCGCCTTGCGCTGGGCGCCGGACGTGTATTTCGAGGAGTCGATGAAGAAGTACTTCGAGGCGCCGCCCACCAGCTTGGTGTTCGAGCCGTCGCTCGTGTTCTGCGGGACGGGCATGATTCCCATGTCATTCGAGTAGTCGTACTGGTTGAGGACGGTCCAGTCCCAGTTTCCGCCGAACATGAAGGCGATCTTCCCCTCGGCGAGGTTCTGCTCGGTGACCTCGCGCTCCGCGGAGATCGCGCTCGACGCGGCGTAGTTGTTGTCCTTGAGCACGTCGAAGGTGTTCATGAGCAGATTGAACTTCTCGTTGTCCATCAGATTCACCTTGCCCGCGTTCAGCTCCTTGACGAAGGCGCCGGGATCCTTCTGCTCCTCATAGACCTGGGCGAGATAGTGGGCGCCGAGCGACCAGTCCTCCTTGAGGACTCCGGTGGGCGACGCCATCCCTCCCTTCTTCAGCTCCGCAAGCAGCTTCTTGAAGGATGTCAGGGTCTCGTACTTCGTCGGATTGAACTTCTTCCCCGTGATCTTCTCGATGGCGGCGCCGTTGTAGATCAGGCCGCGGGCCTCGACTGCCACGGGGAACCCATAGACCTTGCCGTTCACCGAAATCGCATGCGTGGTGTCCTTCACCCAGGACTGATCGCTGAGATCGGTGGCATGGCCGTCGTTCGCCATCTGATATATGTCCTTGGGATCCGCCATGGAGATGGTGTAGGGATCCTTCGAAGCGTATTTCGTCGTAAAATCGACCGTCGAATACACCTGGACATTGACCCCCTTCTCCTGGGAGTATTTCTTCGCCATGGAGACCATCTGGGACTGAATTTCCGGCTTGGAGTTGAAAATGGTGATCTTCACACCGTTCGACGACGCCCCCGAGGAACCGGAACCGCATCCGGCGAGCATCGCAACCGACAGCATCCCGCAGATCGCCGTCGCACCAATTCTCTTCCATGACCACTGTGCTGAGCCACCGTTCATTGTATTGGCCTTTCTCTATCTCATCGAGCCGCATCGCTCTCGAAACCGCCATTGCCGAGCACATTCCCCGTGCTCGGGGAAAGACATCATAACCGATTACTCGAACCGGTTCGATTATCTAACCGGTTCGATACTACATGAATCGCCCCCCACTGTCAACGAGCACCAATCACGGGACCCCGGCGGCCGGGCGAAATCCTAGGAGACCCCCCGATCAAGCCTCTCCGCAATCGGACGATACACCCAGGCGCAGCAATACTGGGGAAGCGCAATGCCGAAGAGCACAACCAGCGGGATGCCCGTAAAACCACCGAGAACACACAATGCGGCACAGCCAAGAACGATGGCAAGCATCGCCGCGCTGCGCGGAAGGAAGCCGAACGAAAGCAGCGCCGCATTGCGCAGGTGGACGAGAAAGGGATTCTCGTACCGAGACACGAGCATAAAAAAATACTGCGCGAGGAGAAGAACCACGCATGCCGCCGCCACGATAACGGCGAGCGCGGCCAGGCGCCACGGACGAGCGGCGCCCCCGGCCGCAAGCGCATCCACACCCAGAAGCGCCGCCACGCCGGCGAAGACAAGCCAACCATAGGTGGCCTGGCGGAAATTTCTCCTCAGCGAGGCAACGAAATCGGCACACACCCGCGTTTCCTCCCCGTGCACCATCTTCCACAGCACCGTATGCATCGCCGTCAGCGAAGCCCCCGCGGTGACGATCGGCAGACAGCAGAGAAGGGTGAGGACGTTCAGCTGGGCAAGATCGAAGGCGACCCCCATGATCGTGAAAAAGTGATTGCCCTGATTAAAGAACCGAGACAACGCGACCTCCCGTCACCGAATACACCATTGAAACCCTCGGACGCTCACGATTCGATGCCGACGGAGCAGATGCAGACGAATCGCGTATCGCAGACGCATGCACCCTCTCTGCAGATCTTCGAGAATCGAACCGGTTTTACACCATCCTACACGACCATTCCGCCCCACCGGCAATGGCCGGTCTTACCCCCCCCTGATGAGCGCGACGCCGACCTCCTCACCGGGTCGTTTCGCCGCGCACCATTCTCATCGGCACCAAATCGGTCAATCCCTGGGGCTCGTCTCCGGGAACGTCCGCCGACGAGGGATCGGACTCCGGGCCACCGGACGTCCCGGAGCAGGGTGCATTGCCACCAATCGCCCTAATCATCCTCCGCGCCACATGGGAAGCCAACGTGGCGAAATCCTGCTGGACCACCGTCAGCTTCATTCCCGCGGCATCGGCCAAAAACGTGCCGTCGTAGGCAATGACCTGCAACCGACGCGGAATCGCGATCCTTCGACGCAACGCCTCCTGCACGCAGTAGGCGGCCCCGAGATCGGAGCTGACCATGGCATCGACGTCCGGGAACCGGCCGAACACACCCTCAACTGCATGGGCGTAACCAGCCAGATCATAGACCTCCCCCGCCTCGACGTAATCGAACCTGACACCGTTCCTGTGAAGCTCGTGTTCAAGCGTCATGTGGTAGCGAACCGTCGGGAATGTGGTGTTGTCATCGGAAACGACGGCGTCTCCCGCCGTGGTCGGAGTCACGGCCGCCAGATCATGGAACTGGTTGCGCGGTCCTCCTATCGCCACGACATGGCGCGCGCCGGATCGTATAAGATGATGGGCGACAAGCCTGCCACCCTCCTCATGATCCGATCCCACCGAGGGGATCCCCGCTCCCAGATACCGGTCAAATGCCACGATGGGGCGGCCTATCGACGTCCAGTAATCGGGTGCATGAGATGTATGAGCCGCCATGACGATACCATCCATCATATGCCGTCGGAGCATATCCACGTATTGGGCCTCGCCCGCATCGGCATCGGCGGTGGAGCACAGCAGGGTCCGCAGACCGTGTCGGGCGAGCTCATGCTGGACAACCGCCGTCAGCGTCGAGAAAAACGGGTGACGAATGGTCGGGACGATGATCCCCACGATATTCGTCCGGTCGCGATAAAGATTCCGGGCCAGTTCATTGGGAATGTAATCGAGATCACGCATGGCCTCCTCAACCCGGTCATGCATCTGGTCGGACACATACCCGGCACCGTTGACGACCAGAGACACCGTGCTGAGCGACACCCCCGCACGTTTGGCCACATCACGCATTCCTACCAATCAGAACCCCTTCCCTGTCTCTTCCCGCTCCCATACACCGATTGAACCGTTTCGCGATAGGTACGGCAGAACCGCGACCATCAGGAAATCGAACCGGTTTAAAAACCGAATGTCGCCACCCCGCCTCATATCAGCCTCCGTAAGCTCCCGCACCACAACGGCAACGTCACCGATCCGTCGAGGACGCGGCACGCCCGTCAGCGTTCCGCACATCCCGGCACAATCATGGGCACACCTGTCCGTCCACCAGTCTCTCACGAACGACGGTCAACCTTCGTATACGACCCCTCCGCACGGGGGCGAATGACCAGGGAATCGACGTCCACAGTATCGGGCAGATCCACCGCCCATCGGATGGACTCGGCGACATCGCCGGCGGTCAGGGGATACGGAACTCCCGCGTACACACCTGCAGCCTTGCGGGCGTCACCACCGAAACGCTTAAGAGCGAATTCGTCTGTTTTCACCATGCCCGGCGATATGTCGATGACACGCACGGGCTCCCCTACCTGCTCCAGACGAAGCACGCGCGCCATGACACGCTCGGCAAACTTCGAGGCGCAGTAACCGGCCCCACCTTCATACGGCTCGATCCCAGCCGTGGACGACACAACGAGCACCGTTCCAGCCGATCTCTTCAATGCGGGAAGCAGCTTCTGCGTGATACGCAGCGTTCCCAGAACATTGAGCTCGTACATCGTCCGCCAGTCATCCAGATTCGCCGTGGCTACCGGGTCCTTCCCCACGGCGCCACCAGCGCAATTCACCAACGCCTTGACAGGGCCGCAGGAGACGATGCTTTCCACGGCGGAAGACGTCGATCTCTCGTCCGTCACATCGCACACCTGATATTCACATTCCCCGCCGGACTTCTCTATCTCCCGAGCCAGGGACGCGAGCCGGTCCTCGCGCCTCGCCAGCGCCACCACACTCCAGCCGTCGCGGGCCAGAACACGGGCCGTCTCGGCCCCGATGCCGCTCGAGGCGCCGGTCACCACAACCCGACGCGCATGCTTGTCATCAACCATTGCAACCTCCCGTACCCATTATGCTCGTAGCCAATCCCCGATACACGGCGCTTTCGCCATGGGCGGGGCCGCACCCCGAATCGGGACGCGGCCCCGCCCATGGGGACCGGCGGCCACGGACAGGATCGCAGCCACCTACGGTCTCATTCACGCCTTGGGAACCTCACCCTTCTGGGCATGATCGAAAATCGGTTTGTTGCTCTCGTTGAACTTGTAGACCCCTATGCTCGCCGAGCTGGGATCGCCGTTCTTGTTGAACGGGCCGATTCCCGCCTGACCGACATATTGAATGTCTTTCTTGTCCTTGAGCAGAGCGACGCATGCCTTGTAGGAGTCGCATTTCTCTCCGCCCTTCGCACCGGAGACGGCAGCCAGATTCTTCTGCACCGTGACACCGTCCGTGGCACCACCCTTCTGAGCTGCGAGCGCCGCGAGTATCGCGCCGTCATAGGTTTCGGCCGAGTAGGTGAAGTCCTTGAGGCTCGAATCGACGGTTTTGAGACGCGCCTGGAAGGCTGTCGTGGGGTGGGCGCCGGGGATGGTTCCGGTGGCCCCCTTAAGCAGGCCTGCATCGAAATCGGCGGAGTAGTCGGCCGTGTTCCCATCGGTCATGTACAGCTTCGTCTTGGTGTCGATGCCCTGGCTGGCGAACTCCTTGATGATGGCCTTGGACTGGTCGAAGGCGATCAGCAGCACGGCATCCGGCTTCGCGGCCTTGATCGAGGTCGCTAGGGTCGAGAAGTTGGTTTCGGTCGGATCGAAGGTGTCCTTCTCACCATAGACGACGCTCACACCTGCCGCCTTCACGGTCTTCACGACGACATCACGCAGATTCGTTCCGTATTCGTCGTTGAACACCGCGACGGCGAGCTTCTGCACCCCGTCCTGCGCGATGACGCTGCCCAGGACCGCGCCCTGGACGGAGTCCGGTGGAACGGTACGGAAGAAATACGGGCTGATTCCGGAAAGGCTGGGCGAGGTCGCCCCCATGGATATCTCGGGGACCTTGGCCTCGGATATCTCCTTATAGATGTTCTTGGTGACCGAGCTGGACGCCGCACCGAGAATGACGGACGGATTCTTGGACAGAACCGATTGCGCGCCGGCCGTGTTTTGTTCGGCGTGGTCGGCATCGGAGACGTCTGCGCTCACCGTGGTGATCTTCGACCCCAGAACGCCGCCAGCGGCATTGATGTCCTTCGCAGCCAGCTTCCATGCGGCGACCTCCGCGGGTCCCAGATAGGCAAGCGATCCGGTTTCAGGGAACAGCCCGCCTAACACGAAGGCCCCGGATTTCGAGGACGCACCCGACCCCGACGATGACGCCCCGCAGCCGGAAAGCGCGAGCAGCAGGGCCGCAGCGCCTGCGGTAATGGTGACGAACACTGATTTTCTCTTACTCATGAACAAAGCTCCTCTCTTGGCGGCTCACCGAAGAATGCGAGCCCTTTGTCCGAATCCCGTCTCGCATCCACCGTGCGATCCGAAGTTCTTGAACACCAGTTGTATGGCAGTGAAGCAACGGCAATATGTGCGTGGCATTTCTCTCAGGTTAATCCCGAAAAACGTTGGAAACACAAGGAAAACCACACTCCGGGGCAGGCTTCGGCAGGACCTTCGCCACGGACCCGCGGAAACCAACCCGAACAGTCCCGGTGACGACGTCCACCCCATCGCGATCCTGCCACGCATCCACAGCGTGGCAACAGGAGAAGAGATGCCGGATTCCGGAATGTCCGGAAAGCTAACGTCCCTCCTTCTCGACCTCCTCCTCCAGATTGCCCAGATACAGCGAAACGACCTTGGGATCGTTGAGCAGTTCCCGACCTTTGCCCGAGTAGGCGTTGCGACCCTGATCGAGCACATACCCGCGATCGCATATCTGCAGGCATCGCCTCGCGTTCTGTTCCACGATGACCACGCTCACCCCGGCCTTGTTGACCTGCCGAACCCGGATGAAGGTCTCGTCCTGCAGCATGGGAGACAATCCGGCGGACGGCTCGTCGAGCAGCAGGACGGAGGGCTTCATCATCAGGGCCCTGCCCATCGCCACCATCTGCCGCTCCCCGCCGGACAGCGAGCCGGCGGACTGACTCCTGCGCTTCCCCAACGTGGGGAAGATCGCGGTCACATAGTCAAAGCGCTCGGTGAACATCTTCGGCGCCTGGTAGGCACCCATCTGCATGTTCTCCTCGACGCTGAGCGTCGGGAACACGTTCTCCGTCTGGGGGACGAAGCCGACGCCGCGGGAGACGAGTCTATCGGCCCGCATGTTGGAGATCTCCTCGCCGTGAAGCGTCAGGGAGCCGGAGGAGATATGCACCAGACCGAACAGCGCCTTGAGCAGCGTCGACTTGCCTGCGCCATTGGGTCCGATGATGCCGACGATCTCCCCGTCATACAGCGTCAGGGAGGCGCCGTTGAGAATGTTCACCCCGGGAAGGTATCCCGCCACCAGGTCGCGCGCCTCCACAAGCGGCTGGGCCGCGTCCGCAGGGGAGGACGCACCCGCCGCCGAGGCGGCTGCGGATCCCGGTCTTTCGATGGGTGATGACACACCCTCAGCCAGGGCCTCTGATGCCATTCGATTCTCCATGGGATGCTTTGCTGTTGATTCACTCATTCTTGACTCACCTGCTCGATTTCCTGAAGAACGCTGTCGTCGCCAAGATCGATGTCGGCATGGGCGCCAAGGTACGCATCGACGACGGACTGGTCATTCATCACCGTCTTCGGGTCTCCCTCGGCCACGATTTTTCCCTCGGCCATCACGGTGACCCAGTCGGCGATGTGACGCACCATGTTCATGTCGTGCTCGACGAAAAGCACCGTCGTCCCCTCCTCCCTCAGGGAGACGATGTGGTCAAGCAGAGACTGTTTGAGAGCAGGATTCACCCCAGCCATCGGCTCGTCAAGCATGACCAGTTTCGGGTCGCTCATCAGGGATCTGGCCATTTCCAAGAGCTTGCGCTGTCCTCCGGAGAGAGAACCGGCGTAGTCGTCCTTCTTCTTGATCAGCAGGAACCGTTCCAGAAGGGCCTCCGCCTTCACCGTGATCTCCTTCTCCCTCGTGCGCCACAACGGGGGGACAAGGGCCGTGAGCATGCCTTCCCCAGGCTGGTGAGGGGCTCCGAGCAGCATATTGTCAAGAACCGTCAACCTGCTCATGACCTTGGTGAGCTGGAACGTGCGAACCATGCCCATCCTCGCGACGCCTTCGGGCGACATTCGCTCGAGGCCTGTCCCGTCGAATTGCCAGGTTCCCGTATCCGGCTTGTCGAAACCTGTCATGAGATTGAAGAAGGTCGTCTTACCCGCTCCATTGGGACCGATCAACGCGGTGATGGCGTGACGCTCGATCTCGAAGTGATCCACATCGACCGCGGTCATGCCGCCGAATCGACGGGTCACATGGTCGGCGACGAGAATAGGGTCGGGCTTGTGTACGCCGGGGACGTTCTCGACGAACTGCAGATCGTGACTGGTTCTGTCCGCATAGACATGCGAGAGAGGCTTCTCTCCCTCGGGGGCCTTGGTGACCCAATCCTGCCACTGCATAGCCGCGCCGCGCGTCGGCTTTCCCTGTGTATCCTGTGTATCACGCATGGAACGCAAGCTCCCTTCGATCGCCGAGCAGTCCCTGCGGCCGGAAGATGACCAGGCACATCAGCGCAACGCCAACGATCACCCAGCCCAGAGATTCGACCTGGTTGGAGGAGATAATCGTCTGGGGCACCACGCTGCGCATCAGCTCCTTGGTGAAGGTCAGCAGGACCCAGAGAAGACACGAACCCAGAATCGGTCCTAGTATCGTTGCCGCGCCGCCGAGCAGCAGAATCGTCCATACATAGAACGTCACCTGCCTGCCCAGGGAATCCGGTTGCACCGAACGCGGAAGCACGAAGATGATGCCGGCGAGCGCGCCGAAGGCCCCGCCCAGAAACAGCGACTGCAGTTTGAAGGTGGTGACAGGCTTGCCCAGGGAGCGGATCGCGTTCTCGTCCTCGCGAATTCCCTTGAGAACACGCCCCCATGGAGAGCTGAACCAACGCCACGTGAGGAATGCAGCCACCGCCACCAGAATCCAGGCGACGATGCGTATCCACCAAGAATTGGCGACGTTGTTGGAATACGTCCACAGAAGAAACGTCGTTCTGCCGTCGGGCAGGGGGGAGGAGGATTCGAATCGGCTCGTGAAGTTCTGGGGCGAGATGCCCCCGGACCCGCCGGTGATGCTCTGCATCGCCGTGGATCTGCCCACGATGCGTATGATCTCCGCTGAGGCAAGGGTAACCATAGACAGATAGTCCGGACCCAGCTTGAGGGTCGGCAGCCCCAGCAGAACCGCATATATCGCCGAGAGTGCGAGGGCGGCGACCACGGAGGCTGCCAGATTCCACCCCATGCTCTGGGTGATGGCGAAGCCGTAGGCGCCCAGAAGCATGAAACCGGCCTGCCCCATGTTCATCAGACCGGTCATCCCGAAATGAATGTTCAGTCCGATAGCCGCCAGGACATAGGCCGCGGTCGTAGGGGCGATGAGTTCGCCCAGGGAATTGCTGATGATCGTCATTACATCCATTGTCGACTCTTTTCCATTGATTCGCGTGGTTCACATCGTCCATGGGTCACGCCCGGGCGCGGAGTGATCGGCGTCGCCCGAACAAAGAACTCATCCGCAACCGCATACGGGGGACCACCGGATATCGCAGCCATGTCAGCCCACCCTCTGCTGCTTGCCGAAAAGCCCCTGAGGTCTGACGAGCAGAACGATGATGAGGATGGCCAGCGCGCTCGCATAGCGCATGTCGTTGGGAATGAACAGCGAGCTGGTGTCCGCCACGATGCCGATGATCAGAGACCCGACGAGGGCGCCGTTTGCCGTTCCCAGACCGCCGAGCGTGACCGCGGAGAACATGAGCAGCAGCATGAGCGCCCCCGTGTTCCAGGCGACTCCGTTGAGATAGAGAGCCATGAGGACCCCGGAGAGGGCGGCGAGCCCGGTGGAGAGGATCCACACCACGCGGACCACCTGCTCGACGTTGATTCCGGAGGCCGCGGCGAGCGAGGAATTGTCCGACACCGCCCGCGTGGCTCTCCCCAATCGAGTGCGGTAGAGGAAGAACGTGATCGCCAGGATGACCACAATCGCGATGAGAGCGGAGACGAGAGTGGGCGCGTCGGTTGTGATGGGGCCGATGGTGATGCTCGGCGGAACGGATATGGTGACGCTGTTGACGTTGCCGCCGAAGAAGAACTGGTAGACATACTGCAGTGCCATCGACAGGCCGATGGTCACGATCATCTGCTGCATGGGTCCGACGTGCTTGCGGCGCAGCGGGGCCCAGACCAGATCGTTCTGCACCCATCCCGACAAAGCCCCGACTGCCACCGCGAACAGGGCCGAGACGGCCAGAGGCCAGTGCAGGAGCTGTGTGCCCACATACGCCATGAGCCCGCCGAGCGTCACCTGCTCTCCATGTGAGAACGAGCTCAGCCCGGTAGTGCCATACACCAGGTTCATTCCCACGGACATCAGACCCAGCATCAGCCCGAATATGATTCCGCTGTACAGCTGCTGCCAGACCCTGGCTCCGAAGTGCTGTGAGCTTGAGTCCGCCGAACTCTGTGCGGCAGACGACGATGAGGATGCAGACGACGAAGTGCTGCCGGAGGACTTCGGCGCCGGAGTCGAATCGGCCTGAATCTCATCGAAACGCACGACCTGTCGCGACTCGGTGAAATCACCCTTTTTGATCTCCACTGTCGCCTTCGAGGATTTTAGCTGATATTTCGCCACCAGGGAGGGATCGAGGGCGACGGTGTAGGAGCCGTCCGAGGAAACCGAGAAGGCCCACTTTCCTTCGGGGTCCGTTGTCGCGGTCGCCGATTCCCTGCCGCTCAGCGTCACCGTCGCCCCCGCGATCGGCTTGCGCTGCGCGTCCTGAAGAATGCCGTTGACGCAACCCGCTGTGGCGGTGGGATTGCACACGGCAACCGATTGCGCCGCATACGCCCGGCCTGGCCAGACGATTATGACAGCCACCATGAGAGCCGCAATCGCCACGGCAAGCGACAGCCCTTTCCATCGGCGCCGGGGACGAGAATGTTCGATTGTCATATAACTGCCCTCCCTCGATAGTTTTACAAAGTAGAGCCGGGAAGGGTGAGGCTGGTTGCGCCGAGGTTTCATCCACGTAACCTACGAGACGTGTACGTTAACGGGACCGCGCCTTTCCTAGGGAGGAGAACGAAAAGGAACCGAATCAAAAAGAAGCGGCCGGGTGCGATCCGCATACACGACTATACGTGGGTTTCGCACAGCTCGACGAGGGCGCGCCTGACCTCGCCGACCCGATGCGCGGGGAACAGGACCAGCACGTAGTCGCCTGGCACAAGAACGGTTTCCCGACAGGGGATCACCTCGTCCTCACCGCGGCGAACATCCACGACGGCGGCCGAATCGGGCCAGTCGAGCTCGCCGATGGTCCTCCCCGCCGCCCGGCTGCCCAGCGCAACGGGAAATTCGAGAAGCGCATTGCCGGAGCTGTCATGCGACACGGGGCGATCACCCTGCATATAGCGCTCCAGCAACGCCTCGTAGATGGGCTTGACCCTGAGCAGGTCGGAGACGAACAGCGCAGTGAAGGCGCACGCGGTTACCGGAAGCATATGGATCAAGGTTCCGGACATTTCGACGGTGAGAAGGATCGATGTGACCGGTGCCTTGACGGAGGCGGCCAGCGCGCCTGCCATGGCGCACACGGCGAAGACGGGTATGGCCCGCACCGGAAGCCCGACGTGCGAAAGGGCGATGCCGCAGACACTGCCGGTGAGTGTGCCGACCGCCAGGATGGGCATGAAAATTCCCCCGGGAACGCCGCTGCCGAAACTAGTGGAGGTGAAGACCATCTTGGCCACCAGCAGCCCCAACAGCAGAAGGATGCCGGTGGTGGCCCTCTCGGCGTAGTCGATGAGCACCTCGCCGCCGCCGAGCACCATCGGCGCGAAAATTCCGAACGGCAGCGCCATAAGAAGGGCGATGACGGGCCTGGCCATGACGGGCAGCCTGTTGTACAGGGTCTGTAGCCCGAGCAGCATCTGGTTCATCAGCGAGCCGACCAGACCGGCGACGACGCCAAGGGGAATCATCCAGACGTATTGCGGCAGCGACAGGGGCGACAGTCTCGTGAAATCAAGCACTGGCGTGAGACCGAACCAGTATTTCGAGACGACGTCGGCGCTGAGCGAGGCGGCCGTGGCCGAGATCAGGATGACGGGCGACAGGTTCTTGTGCACCTCCTCGACGGCGAACATCATGCCGGAAAGCGGGGCGTTGAAGGCGGCGGACAGGCCTGCGGCGGCTCCGCTGGTCATAAGATAGTTGGCTTCGATGCCCTTGCGCTTCATGGCATGGGACAGGGCCTGGCTCCCCGCCGCTCCGATCTGGATCGAAGGCCCCTCACGACCGAGCGACAGTCCGAACATCCCGCACAGGATGCCGCCGACGAAGCGCACCGGCAGCACCGCCGCCCAGCGCATGCGCAACCCCCACCGGACGATTCCCTCGACCTGCGGTATGCCACTGCCGCCCGCCATCGGCTCGAGTTTGATCAGCCAGCCGACAAAGAGCCCGATCACCGCGGCGGCAGGCACGAACGGAATCAGAAGCCAGGGGTCGGCGGCGATGCTCGCATACGTCCACCGGGCGAAGCCGGTCGCATAGATGATTCCCTGCCGGTACAGCACCACGAGAAAACCGGCGAGGAAACCACAGAGGATGGCGCGCAGGGCGATGATCCACTGCCGCTGCATAAGCTGGGAGACGATTCGTCTGAGCGCGTTCCGAGAAGACCCCGGTGCGGGAGGGCTCACGGTGTCTCTCCTGCTTTTGCGTCCTTTGCCTCCCACGTGCATGTTCCCCGAACGCCCCCGACGATCAGACCGTCAGATCGTGCAGGACGATCACATGGTCCCGCTGGGGGCCTGTTCCGATGAGTGAGATGCGGCAGCGGGAGAGCTCCTCCAGGCGTCTGACGTAGTTGCGGCAGGTCGCCGGCAGATCCTCGAACGAATGCACCTTCGAGATGTCCTCCGTCCAACCGGGCATGGTTTCGTATATGGGCGTGGCCGCAACGAATGCCGACTGATCGACCGGCATGTCGTCATAGCGGGTGTGTGTTCCGTCGGAGTTGCGCACATCATAGGCGACGCAGATCGGAATCTCCTTGAGACCGGTGAGCACATCGAGCTTGGTGAGCACGATATCGGTCAGGCCGTTGATCCGCGTGGCGTAGCGGTTGACGACGGCGTCAAACCATCCGCAGCGACGTGGACGTCCGGTGGTGACGCCGAACTCGTGGCCCTGCTTTCTGAGCCATTCCCCCTGTTCGTCGAGCAGTTCGGTGGGGAAGGCGCCTTCACCCACACGGGTGACATAGGCCTTGGAGACGCCGATGACGCGCGTGATCTTCGTCGGCCCCACCCCGGTGCCGGTGCATGCACCGCCCGCAGTGGGGTTCGAGGAGGTCACGAACGGGTACGTGCCATGATCCACATCCAGCATGGTGGCCTGCCCGCCCTCGAAAAGCACGGACTTTCCCTCGTCGAGGGCATTGTTGAGGATTAGCGACGTATTGGCGACATAGGGACGCATGCGCTCGCCCAGGGCAAGCAGCTCGTCGGTGGTGACATCGACATCGATCGGGCGACGGTTGTACAGTTTGACCAGCATCTGGTTCTTCTGGCGCAGGCTGGCCTCGACCTTGTCGTGAAGATGGTCCCTGTTGAACAGATCATGCACCCGAATGCCGACCCGGTTGACCTTGTCCGCATATGCCGGACCGATGCCACGGCCCGTTGTGCCGATCTTCCTCTTGCCCAGGAAACGCTCTGTCACCTTGTCGAGAACACGGTGGTACGGCGCGATGATGTGGGCGGCCTCGCTGACCAGAAGACGCGAACAGTCCACTCCACGCGACTGCAGCCCCTCGATCTCCTGAAGCAGGACCTCCGGATCGACCACGACGCCATTGCCGATCACGGGAGTCACATTCGGGCTGATGATTCCGCTGGGAAGCAGATGCAGCGCATACGATTCATCGTCGACGACGACCGTATGGCCGGCGTTGTTCCCCCCGTTGAACCGGGCGACGTAATCGACCTTCGAGCCGATGAGATCGGTCGCCTTGCCCTTGCCTTCGTCGCCCCACTGGGCCCCAACAAGAATAATACCTGGCATGATGCACCTCCGCATACGCGCTATTGTGCCGGGAACAGAATATCGTAGGCTCTCTACCGGCTCCGGGAATGGAGCATGGAAACGAACCCGTCCAATGTGAACTATCGCAGGGCCTTCCCGGTCGATCCCAGCTGCCGACAGGCCTCGACGACACGCGCCGCCATGGCGTTCTCCGCCTCGCTGCCCCACGACCGCGGGTCGTACATGGCCTTGCTCCCCACCTCGCCGTCGACTTTGAGCACGGCGTCGTAATGCCGGAAGATGTGGTTGGCAATGGCGCGGGTGAAGGCATATTGGGTGTCCGTGTCCACGTTCATCTTCACGACGCCGAAGCGCACGGCCTGCGCTATGTCCTCCCGGCTCGACCCGGAACCGCCGTGGAACACAAGGGCGAAGGGCTTGTCGGGACATCCGTCGTCGATGGAGCGAGGGATGGTGCCGGCCTTGATTTCGACGGCCACCGCGGACTGTATCTCACCCAGGAGCTCCGGACGCAGCTTCACGACGCCCGGCTTGTACGAACCGTGAACATTGCCGAAAGTGAACGCCGCCATATAGCGGCCTCTCTCCCCCAGACCAAGACGCCGAGCGACCCGCACCCCATCGGCCGGTGTGGAATACAGCCTCTCGTTGATTGCGGCGCTGTGCCCATCCTCCTCACCACCGACGGCACCTATCTCTATCTCCAAAACGGTGTGCGCGGCCACCGACCTCTCCAGCAGTTCCTCGGCCACGTCAAGGTTTTCGCCAAGGGGGACGGTCGAGCCATCCCACATGTGGGATTGGAAAGCCGGATTCCCGCCATGGCGCACCTGATCGATCTCATGGTCGAGCAGGGGACGAACCCATTCGTCGAGATACTGGCTGGCGCAATGGTCCGTATGCAGGGCGACGGTGATGTCCGGGTATTTCGCCGCAACCTCATGGGCGAACGCCGCAAAGGCCAGGGAACCGGTGACCCTGTCGTGAAGCGCCTGCCCCGAGAAATACGCGGAGCCACCCACGGAAACCTGGATGATCCCGTCCGACTGCGCGTCGTCGAACCCCTGAAGCGCGGCATTGAGGGTCTGCGTGCTCGTCACGTTGATCGCAGGATACGCGTATCCTCCGCGCTTGGCGGCATCCAGCATCTGGGCGTAACGTTCCGGGGTTGCAATAGTCATACCCTTATTATGGCCCACCTCCCGTTGCCGTGTTAATCGGCACCGGCGACGCGGCTGTGACGTTGCGCACACACCGACGAAAAAAGTGTCGCGTCCCTGTCGCGCCGACGTCGTGACGTTGTCATGACGCCCGGTATAGCGTAGGGATCATGAACACGACAGCGGTAGCGGATCTGCGCAAACGGCGCGGCTGGACCCAGGAACGGCTGGCCTCCGAAAGCGGGGTGACGACTCGAACCATACAGCGCATCGAAGCGGGAAGCGGAGCGAACCTGCAGACGCTCAGTCTGCTTGCCGGGGCCCTCGAGGTGGATGTGCAGGATCTGTTTTCCACCCTCGACGATGCCGACAAACAACGCATCGCGGATTTCGACAGGGGACGCATAGGCCAGATGCGAGCGCGCAGCACATGGTCGAGCTGGTACAGAAAGCTCGCCGTATTCATATTCATCCTCGCCATGGTTCTTCTCGGATCCCGTCTGACGCTCACCCTGAGCCTTGACCATCCGCTTCCCACCGCATTGACCATGCTGTGGGTGCTGCTCTGGCCGGTCGGGCTGGCGCTGCTGAAAACGCTCAGGAACACGTTCGTGGAACCCTATCTCGATAAAAAATACCCGCTCACCACGGGAACCGATGTGGCACAGTCACCGCGGTAGCCCCGTGCGGCCAACCGCCGGCCTCGGCGGGCAGGACACGAATCCACATGAATCAATACCTCAACTTCAGCGCAATCGCGCTCGTCATCATCGTCTTGAAATTCCTTCGCCTGCAGTCCGGGGCAAGCAAGCGCATCAAATTCCCCGACCTGTGGCTGATGCCCGTGCTTTTCCTCGCAATGGTCATCCAGGACTATCTCACGGCCCCGGATCTTTCCGCCATCGGCGTGGCGTCCGCGCTGATATGCGCAGCCCTGGGCTTCCTCGTGGGACTAATGAGAGGCCGCACGCTGAAATATCACAGGGATCAGAGCAGCGGTGACATCTACTATCAGGAATCCTATCAAAGCCTGCTTCTCTATGCCGCTATCATCGGCGCGAAATGGCTGATACGAAGCTATGGAACGGGTGCATATGCCCCTTTGCTGAGCCTTGCTCTCATCGCCTTCGCAGGCGGTTCGATCATCGGACGCTGCACCTTTATGTCTGCACGGTATCTGGAATTCCGATGACCTCTGGAGCGGATGACGGGAATCGAACCCGCCTCTGAAGCTTGGGAAGCTTCCATTCTACCAATGAACTACATCCGCACGAACCCAATGCACCGGGCCACGAGTAGACAGTCTAGCACGAGACCGCCCCTTCTCGCACATTCGTGCCGCGGCAGTCCGGACCTTGCGCAATCTCATGCATGAGAGGCATTCCGTCGGGGCAGTATGGCGAGCATATCCTCCAACGATGCGGGCACATGCTCGATCTCATATCGCTCGCCGGCCGAATCAAGAAGCGTCCGGACCTCGGCCTCCCTGCCGTCGGCGACCCGCAGCGCGCGGCCCTCGAAGGAGACCGGCAGACCGGCCGTGCGCAGACAGGCGAAGACCTCCTGCCAGCGGGACGCGCGAACGACAAGAGAGCGATGGCGCCCGATGATCTCGTCCACGGTGCCGTTGGCGAGCATCACGCCCTGCGAAAGGATGACGCACCGGTCGCACTGGGCCGCCTCCGCCATGTAATGCGTGGTGACCAGGGCGCCCGCGCCGCTGTCGGCCTTGCGATGGATCTCCTTCCACAAGCGCATACGGGCGACGGGATCCATTCCGGACGTGGGCTCGTCAAGCACGAACAGATCCGGATCATGCTGCTCCGCCACGAGATACGCCAGCAGCCGTCTGGTTCCCCAAGGCAGGCTGCTCACCGGCCTCGGCCCGCATTCTCGCGCGAACGACAACGTGTGGTCATCGATCTCGGATCGGAAGACCTGCGCCGAAAACCTCAGATTCTCCAGCGCGCTCAATGCAGGGTACAGGCCGAGCCCCTGCGGCACGTATCCCACACGTCTGCGCGCATCATGCCCCGGGGCACCGCCGAAAAGCTTGACGCTGCCCTTGGTGGCCATCTCCAGCCCGAGAAGGATACGCATCAGCGTGGTTTTGCCGGCGCCGTTGCCTCCGATCAACCCCACGATCTCGCCGGGGCGAACGTCCAGGGACACGCCGTCCAACGCGGTGAATTTCCCGAAGCGTTTCACGACGTGGTCGACCTCCACGACCTTTGCAACGGCATGGGTCGACGGCGTCTGCGGGGGCAGCGGCACCTGCGGGGGCTGACGCCGTGCCGACCCCGGCATTTCGGCAACGGCACTGCCGCCGTGCGCGTCCTCATCACGGAGAAGCAGTATGATGCTGGCATTCTCCATATCCGCATCGCATCGGGTAAAGCCCTGCGGCGCAGCGTCATCCGAACCGATGCCGGAGCTCCAGACGAACGCCGTGTCCGCACGCCGCCAATTATGCAGACCGTCCCCCTCAGGCAGCACCGACACCTGCCGGAAAGGCGCCTGGTATAGCCGTCCGGGGATGCCGGACGAGATCGTCGCCGCCCGCCCGTGAGCCAGGACTCGGCCCCTGTTGAGCAGATACAGCCCTCCTGCCCGCTCCGACTCGTCGACATAGGTCGTGGAGATGACGACGGTGCTTCCTCTCATCGCCTCCGTGCCGATCAGCGACCATAGCTCCTCGCGGCTGGGGGGATCGACACCCGTTGTCGGCTCGTCAAGAAGCAGCAGGTCGGGCGAATGGACGGCGGCCATGATGAATCCCAGCTTGCGACGCATTCCCCCGGAAAGATTTCCCGCCGCACGGCCGAGGACGGCGGACAGCCCCGCCCGTTCCACAAGCTGCGGTATCCGCTCCCGGGCACAGGCGGAATCAAGCCCGTAGACACGCGCAACGAATCTCATGTTGTCGATGACGGAAAGATTGTCCCATACGCCCCCGTCTGCGGGCTGGTATCCGATATGAGCCTTCGACGGCAGTCCGTCAATCGAACCGGAGTCACATGCGAGACGCCCTGCCAGAATTTTCAGCAGGGTTGACTTTCCGGCACCGTCCCCGCCTACGAGCGCGGTCACCAATCCGGACTCGAAAGTCGCATCGATGCCATCGAGGGCCTTCACCCCGTCATACGAAGCACTGACCGCGTGCATGACGACGCTCATCGCGAGCCTCCATGGGTGAGAAGCCGCCGCATGCGCAATGTCGCCGCACCGAAGATCACCACGGCCTGGGCCGCCAGAATGGTCAGCGCAATCCACAGCGAGGAGAGCTCGGCCCCCCGCAGCATCACGCCCTGGGACACGACGATGAACCACGTGAGCGGCAGCACGTACCCTATCCAGCGCACCCCTACCGCCATCGACGACAGGGGGAAGATCAGGCCGCTGAGAAGAATCTGCGGCATGGTGATCATCAGAGCCATCTGAATGGCCTGGCCGGTGGTCTGCGACAACGACGAGATCATCACCCCGAGACCAAGAACCACGAACAGAAACAGGGCCACTCCAAGGGCGAAGATCGGGACGCTGCCGACGAAGGGAACCTTGAACAGCCATATCCCGAGCACGGTGATAATCAGCATGTCCATCAGGGCCAGGATGAAGTACGGCACGATTTTCCCCATGATGATCGAGGCCGGACGCAGCGGCATCACCGCCAGCTGCTCGAGCGTACCGCTTTCCCTCTCCCTGACGAGCCCGATGCTGGTCACCACGGTTCCGATCAGAGTCAGGATCAGTCCGATGAGCCCCGGGACCATGACCCACGAGGTTTTAAGGTCGGGATTGAAGAGAACATGCACAATGCTGGTGGTCTGGATCGAAGGGAGGGAGACCGTGGCGACCGCCGAGGGCGCCGCGAAGACGGGAGGCGTCGGAACGGCCGGCAATGTCCGCCCGGCCGCCAACGCGGCGCCAAGCTGATTGCGGAACTCCTGCAGCTGTCCGACGTACTTCTTCAGCGCCTCCTGTGTCCGGGCCGCGTCGTCGCTGGTTTTCGCGATCGTCTTCTGCAGTCGTTCGACTCGATTCTGGGTATCCTGCGAGACAAGACCGAGAAATACACGGTTCGACGCCTGGGCGGTGAACAGTTGGGTTCCGTCCACGTACACTCGCATTCGAGCGTTGAGCGTGTCATCCGCTCCCGCTTTGCGCTGGGAGACCACAACCGCGTCGCTCCGACGGTTGCGCAGAATGCTTTCGGCCTCGCCCCTGCCCAGTGAGGGGTTCCCGTCGACCTTGACGATGTCGATGTCGTCCTTGCCCGCGTCAAGGGAGCGGATGTCCGCGGCGACTTCCCGCGCCTGCCCCCCGATGACGGTCACGGATATCTTGTCCACGTTGAAATTGGCCGCGTATCCGAAGACCACAAGCAGGATCACCGGCATGACGATCAGCATGGCCAGCGTGCGCCGATCGCGCAGCAGCTCCCTGAACTCCTTGATAATCAAAGCCCTCATGCTAGCTCTCCTTGTCCTCGGGACGATGGGACGTCCGCGTTCGAACCCGGCTGCCGTATCGGCATCCGCCATTGACCTTACCGGAATCGCGGTAATTCACCAAGTGACGAATTAAAGATACCACACATTCCCCAACTGGAAAATCAATAGCCTCATTGTTATGCTGGCATTCATATCAGATCAGGAAAGCCGGCGCGGGATGGACACACAAAACAGCCATAAGGAAGGCGGGCAGCATCGGGGAAGACGGGCGGGAAACGAATCAACGACACGGCATGACATTCTGGTTGCGGCGAAAAAGGATTTCGCGGCCAACGGGTTCCGCGGAACGACCATGCGGGGGATCGCACGCCGCGCTGGTTGCGACGCAAGGCTCGTCCACTACTATTTCGGCGGCAAGGAGGAGCTGTTCTCCGCGGCGATCGCCGAAACATACAATCAGCGCGGTCTGCTCGCCCTTCTCCTCGCATCCGGGAAGCAGGGAGGAGACGTCTCCGGAGAGCGCTTTCTCAACGCTTTTCTTCGTGAAATCGAAACGCCCGATTTCGGGGACTCCTATCTGGCGCTGGTGCGGGAACTCGGCACCAGCGAACAGGTGCGGCACATCTTCGAACGTTTCATTCAGGAGCAGATAATCGATCGGATTCTCGAGCACCACACGATCGATCATGCACGGCAGCGCATCAACGCAATCGGAACGCAGATCCTTGGATTGGTGATGGTCCGATACATCATGAAAACCGAACCTCTGGCAAGCATACCCATTCCTCAGGTGGCAGCCGTCATCGGCCCCACGCTGGACCGGTATCTGTATGGGAAACTCCCCGTCCCCATGCAGCATGAGGACGCCCCTTCACCTTCCGCCGGGAAGGGCCGTCGGTAGCAGCCGCCGCCGGCATGCGACGACCCTTCGCAGCGTGCCGACCGGCCTGACCAACGGCGGCCTGATCAATAGCCGACCTGGCCGCGATCCCCTCCGGCCTCAACGCCCGAGGCATGCATCTCCTGGGCCATCTGCATCAGACGGGCTATGCGTTCATCGGTCGGCGGATGCGTGGAGAACAGGCGGCTAAAACCCTGGGAGGAGAACGGGTTGGTGATCATCATGGCGGACACGCTCTGAGTTCCGGCAGTGTGCGGCATCTGATGTGTCTGAGCCCCATAGGATATCTTGTTCAGAGCCGAAGCCAGTGCCTCGGGATCCCCCGTCAGCATGCTACCGTCCTCGTCAGCGTCGAATTCGCGAGTCCTCGAAATGGCCATCTGGATCAGCGACGCCCCCAACGGAGCCAGAATCATGCTGAGCAGCATGCCGATAAGACCCAGAGCTCCGGAATCCGAGCGGCTCGACCTGTCCCTGCCCCCACCGACGTACATCAGCGAATAGCCCAGATAGGTGATGACCGTGGCCATGGCCGACGCTATTGCCGAGGTGAGGATGTCATGGTTATACACATGCATCAGCTCGTGTCCCAGAACGCCGCGAATCTCACGCTCGTTGAGAATCTGGAGGATCCCCTGCGTGCAGCACACGGCCGCGTGCCTCTCGTTCCTTCCCGTGGCGAATGCATTGGGGCTCAGTGTCGGGGCCACGTAGATCCGAGGCATCGGCTTTCCCGCCTTCGCGGACAGCTCACGCACGATCGCGTACAGTGCGGGCTGATCCTGTTCGGAAACCTCATGGGCACGCATGGCGGCGATCGAGAGGCGGTCGGAGAACCAGTACGAGCCGAAGGAGACGACCAGGCCAATGACGATGTATATGACCAACGTGTCGTTACTGGCGCCGGTGAGCCACCAGATCAGCATGATCACGGCCCACATGAGGGCGAACAACAACGTCGTTTTCAGGCCATTGAAATGACCGTGCACCCGTAACTTGCCATTCATAGTGAAAATCCTAATCACAGGGTCTGGATTTTTGCTGAACGTCACCCGTATGCGCGCACCCGCCGAACAGGTATGCGGAAACCGCGGTAACGGCATCCCGGTGGCAGGCTCCCTCGGCAATCTCCGCTACGCGCGGGCGATACGGCGCATCTGCTCCGGATCGATGATCTTCTTATGCTCCCGGTTCTCCTTCGCACCCTGCGCGCGCTCAAACGCATCGATTTTTTTCCACTCGGCGAAACCAAGCGGCTTCACGTCACGTTCGGCAAGCAGACGATCAATCGACTCGGGGTCCCGATCGGCGGCGAGACGCCCCGAACCGGGCGCCTGCGCCAGATCCTCAAGCATGTTGGTCACGATCAGCAGCGCATCGGATTTGGTCGAGCCGATCAGTCCAACGGGCCCGCGCTTCGCCCAGCCGGTCGCATACAGACGATCGCATCGCTCTCCGCCGACGCATTGCAGGATGCGCCCCTCGTCGTTCGCCAACACCGTGCGGCCCTCATCATAGGCAATCCCCGGAATCGAAGCCGGCTTGTACCCGATGGCGTGGTAAACGGCCTGCACCGGTATGTCCGTAAAGGCTCCCGAATGGTGCATCACCCCATCGGCCCCTGTTTCGGTGCGCTCCACGCGAATCGCGCGGACGGTGCCCTCGCCTCCCAGTATCTCCGTGGGCGCGGCATTGAAATGCAGGTGGTAGGTGCGGTCGGCGGGGTTGCCCGCATAATCGGTCCCACCGTCGTCCTCCATGTCCTGGGCGAGATCGCGAATGGCGAAAAGCTCCTCCACCATCTGCCTGGTGAGCTTGTTCGCACCCGCCTTGTCGACGGTGTCCTCGTCAAGATCGAAGTCACCCTCGTCAACGACGATCCGCACCCCCGGCAGCTTCTCCATCTCCCTGAGCTCCTGAACGGAGAACTTCGCCTGCGCCACACCCCTGCGCACGAATAGGTGCAGGTCACGTATGCGGTTGCGTTTGATTCCCTCGTAGACATTGTCGGGAATATCCGTACGCGCCTTCAGGTCATCGGCGTTGCGCATCAGTTCACGCGCGACGTCCATGGCCACGTTTCCGCCGCCGATCACGGCCACCTGCTCCGCGTCCAACGGCCATTCGCGTACGCCGGTGGGATACCCGTCGTACCACTCCACGAATCGCGCTGCGCCGAAAACCCCGTTCAGATCCGCCCCCGGTATGGTCAGCGGCCTGTCGGCGACGGCACCCGTGGCGAACAGCACGGCATCATAGCGGTCCAGCAGATCCTCCACGGTGAGGTCCTTCCCGAACTCCACGTCGCAGTACAAATGGATATCGGGATTGTCCAACGTTTTCTCCAAGGCGTCCGCTATGAACTTGATGCTGGGATGGTCGGGAGCAACGCCGTAGCGAACCAGGCCGAAAGGCACGGGGAGCTTTTCGAACAGATCAATGCGGGCCTTTGTTCCCAGTCCCAGTCCCTCGCCCGTCTTTTCCAGTTGGCGAAGGAAAATATCCGAGGAGTAGACGCCGGCCGGGCCGGCGCCGATTACGGCAATGCGAAGTTCATTGTTCTCAGTCACAAGCTCAAGCCTAACGCACATGCCGCCCCGGCAACAGTGTTTTACACCTCATATGCACGTATTATGCCTGGTGATCCGTCTGCCGAATCTGACTCCACGATGCCGAGAGGTCGGCCGCCACCCCCGACACCATGAGCAGGCGCCCGCAGGCATGCCAGACACCGTTCGCTCTCCCGCCCGCCCGATTCATGATGGCCGGGAGGGCGGAAACGAATCCGGGCGGCACAACGAGCCCGTCAGGCGGACATCACGCAGTTCGGCCAACCCAGACGCCTCCCGGTCTCTCGCCGATCACCCGCCGTCAATCACCCCTCGTCGCGATCGAACAGCGCCGTCAACGCCCACAGAATGGAGATGACGTCTATGGCCTCCTGAAGAAACGCGCCGACGACGACGGGGATCAGATTGAAGGCCGCCGCGACCATGCCCACCAAAGCCAAGGCAAGACCGGCTACAACCGCCTGAAGCATCACCCGCTTCGTTCGCCGGGCGATGGCGATCGCGCTGGGAACGGCACCGATGTCATCGTTCATGATCACCACCTGCGCCGATTCGGAGGCTGCGGTCGAAGTCCCGTCGGTAATCGCCATGCCGATGTCCGCCGCGGCGAGGACGGGGGCGTCATTCACACCGTCCCCGACCATCATCGTGATCGGTCGTTGCGTCGGCTGGCCGGCGAAACGGGCCAGAACGGCATCCCACCAGGGCAGCTTTCCCGCGCTTTTTGCGGCGGCGTCAGCCACGGCCTTCACCTTGTCCTCGGGGAAGAGCTCGGCCTGAACATCACCGATGCCGACCTCGTCGGCGATGATGCGCGCGGATGCCATCTTGTCGCCGGTAACCATCGTCAGCCGCTGGACGCCAAGCGCCCTAAGCCGCTTAATGGAGGACGCCGAGTTCGATCGGGGCACGTCCTTCAGAACAAGCCGCGCGGCCAGCCGCCCCTCGATGGCCACATACGTCGCCATCTCATCCGCAGCCAGATCCGTGAAATCGCGTGTCGGGAAAAAGTCGGAGACATCCGCGCGAGCCGGCGAGTCAGGCGCCGACACCGGCACGACCCCTTGCATAACGTAGGCGAAGCGCCCCACGCGGACCGTCAGCCCATCCACCTCACCGGAAACACCATTCCCGGCATCCTCCTTGACGTTCTTCACCACGGGATACCCCTGAGGGCCGCCCACCTCGCCCGAGTCTTTGCCCGGGTCCGAGGGACGGGCGCGAAGACGGCGCATCGCCTCGTTTCCCGCGCGGGCTATGCCCTTGGCGAGGATATGCACGGAGTATGTCTCCACGACGCCCGCAAGCATCACGATGCGGTCCTTCTCATGACCGTCCCACGAAACAGTGCGCGCACGCCCGGGAGACGGCTGCACCGCTGCGGGCGCACCGCCTTGCACACCGGGCTGGACGGCGGGCGCACAGACCGCGCCGCGCAGCACCTCACCGGCCCCATCGGGAACATCAACGCGAACCACCTGGGGCTGCTTCACGGTAAGCGTACCGGTTTTATCGAAGAAAATGTGGGAGACGCGGCCCAGATTCTCCAAGACCTCCTGAACCTTGATGAGAATCCCCGCCTTGGCGAGACGCCCTGTGCCCGCCATATAGGCGACGGGGGCGGCTATCAGCAGCGGGCATGGCGTGGCCAGCACCAGCACCTGCGCGAACCGCGTGGGGGTCCCGGAGACGAACCATGCCGCGCAGGCGATGCACAGGGAGAGAATCGTGAAGGGGATGGCCAGCACGTCGGCGGTCTTCACCACGGCGGCCCGTGAGTTCTGAGCCGAGGAGACCAGCGCAAGGATGTGCTGATACTGCGAGTCCTGTGCAAGCTGCGTGGCCCTCATGGTCAGCGTAGTCGAACCGTTCACCGCGCCGGACATGACGCGCGCCCCGGCGAAGATCTCCCGGGGAACCGGCTCGCCGTTGATGTTGCTCAGATCCAGCGTGGCCGATCCGCTCAGCAGCTCACCATCGACCGGCGTGGTCTCCCCCGGGAGCACGACCAGGACGTCACCGAGTTTCACATCCTGGACCGCGACCGTGTGAAAATGCGCGTCGCCCGCGTCAGCCCCATGTCCGGAAGACTGCGCGGCGGAAGCCGGACCGGTCACCGAGCGGAAGCCCTCGTTCCCCTGGGTCTCGCGGGAAACCGTGGCGTTGCCGCCGCCTTCGGGCGTCCGCCCGCCGCCGGTACCAACACCAGCACCGACACCCGGAAGATTCACCACATGCGCGGTCTGCGGAGCGGCGCTGACCAGTGCCGTAAGATTGCTTTTCGCCTTCTCCTGCGCGTATTCCTCTATGGCGTCGCCCGACCAGATCATCAGCACGACGGCCCAGCTCGCCCAATACTCCTGAACGGCGAGAGTGGAAAGGATGGCGATGACGGCGAGGATGTCGACGCCGGCGTGCCCGTGACGGAAATCCTCGACCATGCTGCGCACCGTATCAACGACGGTATAGGCTACCAGCAGTATGGCCACCCACTGGCCCGCCGAAGGGTTGTACGGCCCGGGAATGGATCCCCACGGACGCCAATTCCACAGAATCGCTATTATGGCCGCCGACACTATGGTGACAGGCAGCAAAGGCACATGTTTGCAAAGATCGATGATCCTACTCATCGTTTCTCCTTACGCTGGTATACGGGCCAGGTTCGCTCATAGCGAATCCGACGCTGCAGTCACGCCTTGTTAACCCACCGAAAGGCCCCGAGACAAACAGGAATCCCCGCGATACACGGCGTAAAGATAAACATTTTCAGTTATAGGGGCTCATTCTACCAGACCGCGCGCCATGCCCCGGACATAACCGGGCTGCGGATCGGAAGCAGACCCGGAGGAGAGGGATCGACGCCCAGCCGGAAGTCCACGCGCCCAGGCGACAGATGCGTGCCGAAATCGAGGAAATGGACGGGTCAGGAAGTGGGGCATTGGCCCTATCGGCACCCGTGCGATGCACATAGACTTCCATGAAGTGAGGGGCGTGAGCATACCCGCCGACGGACTCTTCCGCCACCCGCACCATCCGGGATCGACCGGAAGGCGCGCCGGATGCGCGGGCGGATCCGCCAGGTGAACCCGCAGGACGGCCCAGCGCACCCCGCATGACCATCATCGCGACAGAAAAAACGCATGCATCGACTGATGCATCGAACAAGGAGAATGGAGAATCATGGCTGAAGGCAACCGCGCAACACTCAACCGAAATCTGGCTCAGATGCTCAAAGGAGGGGTGATCATGGATGTGACGACCCCCGAGCAGGCCTCCATAGCCGAGGAGGCGGGGGCCTGCGCCGTCATGGCCCTCGAGCGGATCCCGGCGGACATCCGGGCGGCGGGGGGAGTCTCGCGCATGAGCGACCCGGCGATGATCCGCAGCATCCAGAAGGCCGTCTCCATCCCGGTCATGGCAAAGGTGCGCATCGGGCACATCAGCGAGGCGCGCATCCTGCAGGCCATCGACATCGACTACATCGACGAGTCCGAGGTACTCAGCCCCGCCGACGATGTGTACCACATCGACAAGAACGCGTTCGACGTGCCATTCGTGTGCGGGGCGAAGAATCTGGGCGAGGCCCTGCGCAGGATCGGCGAGGGCGCCGCCATGATACGGACCAAGGGCGAGCCGGGAACGGGCGACGTGATCCAGGCGGTCAGACACATGCGCACCATGAACAAGCAGATCGGGCAGTTGCGCTCGCTGCGGGACGACGAGCTGTTCGAAGCAGCCAAAACGCTGGCCGTCCCTTACGATCTGGCCAAATCCGTGCACGACAACGGAAGACTGCCCGTGGTGAACTTCGCGGCGGGCGGCGTGGCCACCCCAGCCGACGCGGCGCTCATGATGGAGCTCGGGGCCGAGGGCGTATTCGTGGGGTCCGGCATCTTCAAATCGGGGAATCCGGCAAAAAGGGCGGCGGCGATCGTCCAGGCTACGGCGAACTGGCAGGACGCCGACCTTCTCGCACGCCTGTCCGAAAACCTGGGAGAGGCGATGGTCGGCATCAACGAGGACGAGATAACCACCATCATGGCCGCGCGGGGAGAATAGATGAACAACGCGCAGATACGCCCCATCACGGAACGTGGCGTGCCCATCCCTGTGGGACGGCCGGCACAGCACTCCACACCCGATCACGGGGATCAGTCCGTCACCGGAATTCTCGCAGTCCAGGGGGCGTTCGCCGAGCATGCCGCCATGCTCGACTCGCTGGGAGCCCCCTGGCGCCTGCTGAGGTCGGCGCACGATTGGGACGATTCGATCGCACGGGTGATCCTCCCCGGCGGAGAGAGCACGACCCAGGGGAAACTGCTGCGGCTCACGGGCCTTTTCGAGCCCATTTCGCGGCACATCGCCCGAGGAAGGCCAGTGTTGGGAACATGCGCCGGCATGATTCTGCTCGCCAAACGGCTCGACAACGATGACAACATCTATTTCGGGGCGCTGGACGCGGTCGTTCGCCGGAACGCCTACGGCAGGCAGCTGGGGAGCTTCCGGAGCGTCGGCTCGTTCGCAAGCATCACGGACTTCCCCCGGGTTTTCATACGCGGACCATTCGTGGTCGACACGGGCCCGAAAGCCACGGTCGAATCCGAAGTCGACGGGCACCCGGTCGGTCTGCGTCAGGGGGCTATTCTGGCGACGGCGTTCCACCCGGAGCTGACGGGCGATACCCGGATACACGAGCTGTTCCTGTCCCTGTGAACGATGTGCGCACCGGCATGGTTCCTCCCTGCATGCCGACCGCACGAACCCGCATGCACCAGCGCGGCGGAACCCACACCCTTCGGGGGCGCAGGGCGCTAGGCCCCGCCGCGCCCGAGCGCCCTGACGCGATAGGGGAAACCCCGCCACGACGCCCCCACCCCCGGACCTGGCCGTGGTGCACAATGGGAGGAACCGCACATGCCCCGGGAAGGAGGGAGGCGATGCAGATCGTTCTGGATAAGAACGGCGCAGTTCCGCTCTACCGTCAGCTCGTCAGGCAGCTGCGCGATCAGATCACGGAAGGCAGGCTTGCAGCCCACTACAGGCTCCCCTCCGAACGGAATCTCGCCGCCCAGCTGGGCATCAACCGGACCACGGTTCTGCAGGCGTACCGGCAGCTGCGGGACGAAGGCTTCATCGCCTCGCACGTGGGCAAGGGCACTTTCGTCCAGGATCGAGCGCAGGCCGCGCCTCCGATCACGCACAACCCCCCATGGCCCCTGCTGTTCAGCGATTATTCCAACCGCTTCACCTATCACGATCTCGCCTCGGCGAACCAGGCGCAGAACCTCACGGGCGTCATCGATTTCGCCACAGGATCTCCCAACCCCCAGGCGATACCGGACGAGCTGCTGCGCCAGGTAAGTCTCAAGGCCTTCGCCTCCCATGATTTCGACGGCCAGCCGGAATCCCCGATCGAGGGATTCCCCGAACTCAGGGAGCTTCTGGCGCGGCACATGCGGCGGGATCGCGCGATACGCTGCGAGCCCGGCAATATCATGGTCCTGTCGGGCTCGGAGCAGGGCATCGATCTGTGCGTGAGGGCATTCATCAATCCCGGGGATTGCATACTGGTCGAGCAATACACGTTCTTCCCCGCACTCCAGGCCTTCCGGTCGGCGGGGGCCCGCGTCGTCGCGGTGCCGATGGATGGCAACGGGATGCGCACGGATCTGCTCGACGCCTATTGCGCACGATTCCACCCGAAGCTCATCTACACCATCCCGACCTTTCACAATCCGACGGGCACGACGATGCCCGCCGACAGACGATGCACGCTGCTTGAGACAGCGATGAGGAACCAGTGCCTGATACTGGAGGACGACCCCTACGGAGAGCTCGCCTACGCCACGGGCGGCATGGGAAACCGCGACATTGCGAATCCCGTCGTTACGCCGCTCAAGGGCATGGAAAACAGCGGGTACGTGGTCTATCTGTCGACGTTCTCCAAAACCGTGGCACCGGGACTGCGGACCGGATGGCTCATCGCCGACACGCATGTCGTCTCGCGTCTGGCCGCCCTGCGCACCCTGGTGGATCAGCACACGAGTTCGTCCTCCCAGCGCATCTGCATACAGCTGTTGCGCGCCAACCTCGTTTCCGAGCATGTGAAACGGCTCCGCGACGACAACGCGAAGAAGCTCGAGGCCTTCTGCACGGCGATGGCGCGATATGCCAAGAACCGTCTCCTGTGGTCCAGACCCGCAGGCGGCTACTACGTCTGGGCCTCGCTGCCCCCCGGCATGCACGGGGAGACGGTTCTGAACGCGGCGCGACGCCGTGGGGTCAGCTTCATGCCGGGCTGCATATTCGACGCCGACGGAGACGATGACAGCCATGTGCGTCTTAACTTCATACGCCCCGAACTCGCCGAGATAGACCCGGGCGTGAGGCGTCTGGTCGCCTCGCTCGAGGATGTACAGGAATCGGGGTGCAGCGACCGCACGTAGCGGACACGTTGCACCCCAACCGGGTGGATGCGCTAATCATGAGCCCGTACCGGGGCACCCAGGTACGGGCTCATGATTCGCATCCTTGCGGGACTACCGCCCGGCCCTTACCACAGACCGAACGGGTCGGTGATGCCACCGTCGTCCCCGTTGTCGCTGTTGCCGCTGCTGCCGCTCCCGTTGTTGTTGCTGTTGTTCTTGTTGCTGTTGTTGTTGTCCGAACGGTTGCTTCCACTCACCGCGGACTCCTGCTGGTTGAGCGTCACGTCCACGTTCATGGTCTTGGAGTCGCGCACGATGGTCAGGGTCACCTTGTCGCCAAGGGCCGCGGCCCGTACGTATCCCAGCAGCGAATAGTTGTTGTTCACCGCGTTTCCGTTGAAGGCGACGATCGTGTCCCCGGCCTTGAGGCCGGCCTTGTCGGCGGGGCTTCCCGAGACGACGGCCGATCCGCCGGATGCGGCTGTGATCTGGGCTCCTCCGCGGGTCACGCCGTCGGCCTTCACCGTGGTGCTGGTAACCGTGACGCCGAGCATCACATGCTTGACGGATCCATCCTTGATGATTTCGTTGGCCACCCTCTTGACGAGGTTGGCGGGTATGGCGAAGCCGATGCCGATGGATCCCGCCTCGGAGCTGCTGCTTGACGTGGTGGTGGAGGCGATCGAGGAATTGATGCCGATGACCTGTCCCGCGGTGTTGAACGTCGGCCCACCGGAATTTCCGGGGTTGATGGCGGCATCGATCTGCACGGCATTGGTGACGATCTCGGAATTGTTGTCGTCCATAACCGTCACGGGACGGTTGAGGGCGGAGACGATGCCGGTCGTGGCGGTGTCATCATAGCCGAGGGGGTTGCCTATGGCCATGACGCCCTCGCCGACCGCAAGGTTATCGGAATCGGCGAACTCCACGGCCTTGAGGTTGCTGGGCGGGTTGTCCAACCGGATCACCGCCAGGTCCGTCGTGGTGTCCGTGCCGACCACCTGCGCCGAATACATCTGCCCGTTGGACAGCGTGACCTCGATGGACTTCGCTCCCGAAATCACGTGGTTGTTCGTGACGATGTACCCCTTCGAGTCAAGAATCGCCCCCGAACCCTTCGCAGTGGCGTTCGACAGCTGGGTTTGTATGGAGACGACGGAGTCGGACACCGACTTGGCAACGGTGGTCCAGTCCGCCGTGCTCCCTCCCTTCGTCGTTGAGCTTCCGGAGCCCGACTTGTTCGAGTTCACGCTTGCCAGGGAACTGGTGGAGGGCACCGTGACCCAGCCGTTCGTCAACGCGGCATACCCCACACCCAGGCACAATGCGGCGGCGACGAGCGCGGCGACGACCGCCACCACCACATTGTTCGCGGTTCTCACCGGCATGCCGCTCCTGTTGCGGTTGGGGTACCCCCCCATCATCGGGCTCTGGGGAGGCATGCCCGGCCCTTGGGGCGACCCGCCGCCGGGAATCGGGGAGCCACCGTTCTGCGGGTCCTGCGGATTCTGGGGATTCTGGGGCATTCCGAAGGGGTTGCTGAAGGAGTTCCCGTCTCGCGGATCCTGTCCGTTCGCATTGCGGCCGTCGGGATTGACAAAGGGGTTGCCCGTGAAATACGGGTTCGTGTCGCTTCCGGCACCGCTTGCAGGAGGGATCTGCTGCGTGGGCTGAGCGGCGGCGGGCTGTTGGGAAGGCTGCTGCTGGGTCGGTACCGGCCCATAGGCGCCATACTCCGGTGCGGGCCGATATCCCGACGGTTCCACAGCCGAGGGAATGGACTGTGTCGGGGCTTGGCCGTCGGCGGCGGGAGCGGCATCGGAGCCGGCCCCCGGAGCTTCGTTCCGCCCTGCGGCGTCGGGAATCGTCTCGGTCGGCTCATCGTCCGAAGCCGGTCCCGTCTCGTTCATGTCCAGGGGAGCCGTCGGGCTCTGCGAGGAATCCGCATCATCGCCGTGCCCGGGCCAAGTAAAGCCGTCCGCCTCGGGGGAATCGTTGCAGGGAGAAACGGACGTCGGCTGATCGGAATCGTCCGATGCCGGTACAGGCGGAACCGGTTGGGTGTTGTCATGCGGCTGTTCGCTCTGGTCTCTCCACTCGCCGTTATGTTCTTCAGCCATTGCTGCTCCTTAGTGTATCGAGCGGTGCTCCGTATTCTCAATAAATCTGTCTCACCGCCTGCAAATCGCTATATATGAGTAAAGATACCCGCACTGGTAGTTTCCTGAACGTTCGTTGTGAGAAATACCCAAATCCGCACCGCATTGCCCGAATCCGCGTCCAATCCACACAACATCACCGCATACGGTGCCCACATAATAGCAGAAACAAACGATTTTACAGGGACCTCCCCGCGCACGCCCATCCACCGACGGCCCATTCAGGGCTTCGCCTAGAGTGAACGTATGACCAGTCTTCTTGAAAAGCCGCACGGCGCGGCGCCGGACGAGCCGGGCAGACGCAGTGCATTCCGTTTCGAAACCATCACCCGCCTTCCCCGCGGCGACGGCGGCAAAGGCAGAAACGGCGCCCGCTATGGACGCACGGGCATCATCCACACCCCCCACGGGGACATACGAACACCTGCTTTCGTGCCTGTGGCGACCCAGTCCGCGATGAAGGCCGTCCTGCCCGAGGCGATGAAGGATCTGGGCGCGCAATGTCTTCTGTCAAACGCCTTCCATCTCTTCGAAAGGCCCGGGCCCGACGTGCTTGACGAGGCCGGGGGGCTCGGCCGCTTCATGAACTGGGACCGCCCCACATTCACCGATTCGGGAGGCTTCCAGGTGCTCTCGCTCGGAGCGGGCTTCAAAAAAACCCTCGCGATGGATGTCACCGGAATGAAGTCCGATGACGTGATCGCCGAGGGAAAGGAGCGGCACGCCTTCGTCGACGAGGACGGCGTGACCTTCAAATCACCTCTGAACGGGGCAAGGCACCGCTTCAGCGCGGAGATATCCATGGGAATACAGCACCACATCGGCGCCGACATCATGTTCGCCTTCGACGAGCTCACCACCCTGATGAACACGCGCCGGTATCAGGAGAATTCGGTGGAACGCACCTACCGCTGGGCCCAGAGGTGCGTCGTCGAGCACAAACGGCTCACCGAATCGCGCACGGGCAAACCATACCAGGCGCTGTACGGGGTGGTTCAGGGGGCGAACTACGAGGATCTCCGCCGGCATGCGGCGCGGCAGATAGCCTCGCTCGACTTCGACGGAGTCGGCATCGGAGGGGCGATAGAGAAACGGATCATCGGGAACACCTGTGCCTGGATATGCGACGAGATGCCACAGGACAGGCCCCGGCACGTGCTGGGCATCGCCGCCGTCGACGACATCTTCGCCTGCGTGGAGAACGGCGGGGACACCTTCGACTGCGTGGCCCCGGCACGATGCGGGCGCAACGGCGCGATCTTCACACGAGACGGGCGCTACAACGTCAAACGGGCCGAGTTCAAGCACGACTTCGCACCGCTGGAGGAGGGCTGCACCTGCTACACGTGCACGCACTATTCTCGGGCATATGTCGATCATCTGCTGCGTGCCAGGGAACTCAACGGATTCACACTCGCCACCATTCACAACGAGCATTTCTTCGTGACCCTGCTTGATGACATACGGGCATCGATAGACGAGGGTGATTTCGACGGATTCCGGGACAGGACGCTGACGCGGTTCTACGCCCACGGGAGCCGAGGCTAGACGAATCCGCGAATATCATAGGAACCAGCAAGGCACGGCGGCCGGGAGGCACGGGATGGATCTACACGAAGCGATGGAACGACGCCATGCGGTGCGCCTGTACACGGACGAAGCCGTGGACGATGCGGATCTGCGCGAACTGGAGAATCTGATCGGTCGATGCAACGCCGAATCCGGTCTGCATTGCCAGATGGCCCACGGTCTGGATGACGCCTTCTGCGGGCATGCGACCCACTACGGCAGATTCAGGGGTGTACACAACGCGGTCGCACTGATCGGTCCCGATCAGGGAACGGACCCCCTCACAGGAATCATCGATGCCGGGCGGGAGCCCCAGGCCTCCCTGCAGACGCGCATCGGATATTTCGGCGAAAGAATCTGCCTGGGCATCGTGCAGATGAATCTGGAGACATGCTGGGCCGTGCTGGACGACCCCCGCGACGGATGGTGGTCGCTGATCCCGGGTGAGCGACTCGTCTGCGTTCTTTCCTTTGGCCATGGGGCGCGGGCAGGAGGCAGACACCATAGCAAACCTCTCGATCGACTCTGCGCGGTCCCCTCTCACAGAGCCGTGCCCGGATGGTTCCGCGAGGGGGTGCGGGCGGCGAGCCTGGCTCCGACATCGCTGAGCGAGCAGCCGTTCGTCTTCGTGCTCCATGAAGACGATTCGGTGTCCATCAGACCCACGGAAGGACTTTTCGCCTACGTGGGCGCCGGGTGCGCACGATGCCATTTCGAGATCGGAGCCGGAGGGCATCACGTTCGTTGGAGGGGGCGGGACGCCGACCACGCAACACGCAGCAGAGAAGTTGCGCTCGGACCAAGTTGATGGTAACTTGAACTTTTGTCTGCGAGCGTGGCGGAATGGTAGACGCGCTGTCTTCAGGTGGCAGTGAGCGAATGCTCGTGGGGGTTCAACTCCCCCCGCTCGCACCAGAGATGCAAATCCCCGGATTGTTGAAACGTCAACGATCCGGGAATTTGCAATCATATCCCTACTCCCGCCATCATGTATGGCTCACGTGCGCAGGACGAGCGGCGACAAGGTCGAACAGCCGCGAACAGCTGATGGGCGTCATCGCGGAGAATCTCAACGAATAGCCCGCTCCATGCAAGGATCCGGGTTAGCGGACGAAACGTCAACGGCGAAACATCAACGAAGCTTGCCGCGCTCGCCCCATGCCTTCATTTTGCGCATATATCCAAGAAGCTGAATTCCCGGAACCTGCTTGGGCCATGCGTCGGGACGCAGATAGGCATCGCTTCCGCCATCGACGAACACGACGCTCCCGCACATGAAATCAGCCTCGTGAGAGAGCATCATCGTCACCCAGGCAGCGATTCCCTCGGCGGTGCCGTAATGACGCACGGGCAGTGGGAACGCCTCGATGTTGCGACGTTCCTCAGGAGTGGACAGCTGCTTTTCGAGCAGCGGCGTCATGATGGCACCCGGGGCCAGAACGTTCATTCTGATTCCCTCATCCACCCATCGCGCCGCTGTGGCGCTGCGCCGCACCCACCGAGTCACTGCGATTTTGGACGCCGCGTAGATCATGGATGGCGCCGCCTTGCCGAAGATGCGCACGGCCCCGATGGCGGTCCTCGCATCGCCATGGAGGAAGGCCCGCACCGCGGTTCTGGGGACCAGGGGGGTGGCGGTCGTGGAATTGCTTCCGATAACCACCACCTTCGCCTTGCCCGCCGCCAACGCGTCATGCCAGGCGTTGAGCAGTTCCACGACGCCGAAATAGTTGACCTGGGCAATCAGGCGCACAAACTCTTTCCCCGGCCGCGGGCCCAGGCCAGCGGCCATGACCGCGCCCTCCAGAAGCCCGCCTGAAAGCACCAGCACCTTTCGCGACGCCTCGGTTCGCCCCTGCACGGTGGAGAGATCGGCAACGACATCGGCATCATGCAGGTCGACGGTTATCACACGTTTCCCTTCGGACTGCAACCTTGTCACTATCGCCCTGCCCATTCCCGAAGCCGAGCCCGTCACCACATATGTACCAGCCATAATCACACCACACTCCTATTCCTTGAGGACATCGTTGTCCTTATTACGATTACGCACCAGTATAACGTGCAAAGCTTTGCGCGCAGCGCCATGGGAGAAGTCAGCGGCGCGCACGGGTGGATTCACGAACCGTGAGACTGTATCCTGCCACAAGCCTTTGGGGTCTCATGGTCTTGTTGCCGTTGATTCTGAGGACCAAGGTGTCCACGATTTGACGGGCCATGTCGTCGAAGTCGAAACTAATTGTGCTCAGTGAGGGGGTCGTGTAGCACCCCTGTTCGATCCCATCAAAACCCATGACGCTTACATCCTCGGGTATCCGGATACCGCGTTCCTGCAACGCCCTCATGGCCCCCAACGCAGACAGGTCGTTGACACACACGACGGCATCGAACTCCAGACCATGATCAAGCACACGGAGCATGGCCTGCCTCGAATCTTCCATATTCCAACCTTTAGTCTCAATGAAACGATCCGCACCGGCGGGAAGCCCATTACGCCGTAGCGCAAGCTCAAAGCCTGTCGCGCGCTGAACCGCAGATGCATTGGAAAACCGATCCCGAGTGTTATGAAAACACGATGTGCCCAAAAAGACAGGCTTTGTACATCCCGTGGACAGCAAATATGAGGTGGAAGTAAAGAATCCCTCCTTGCAAGGCGTATCTATAGTGTCAAAGCCCGGATGCTGGTCGGTGGGGGCGAGAAGCATCGCGGGCTTGCCGTTGAGCAATGCCTTGATCTGCGCCCCGCTCAACTCACTGGGACTGAAGATAACGGCATCGCAGAAGGCGCTCACTACGTGTTCGAGAATCGACGTTTCGTTTTCCCCCTGATACAGGGTTTGTTGGGTGATGGTCTGCATCCCCCGGCTCAGAGCATAGCGCGAAATGGCGTCGGCCAGATGAGAGGAATATGGATTGCTTAGTTCCTGGACAACGAGACCTATTGCTCCGCTTTTCCCAGAGCGCAGACTACGAGCGGAAAGGTTCGCGGAGTAATCGAGCTCTCTGGCCGCTCGAAGGACCTTGTCCCGGGTTTTCCCTGAGATGCTGGGATCGTTGTGCATAGCATAGGAAACCGTCGCCTGGGAAACGCCCGCCCTTGCAGCTACATCCCGCATCGTGACCATATCGCTCTCCTTCGCACCCGAAATCGTTGTCGGCGCCAACGTGCCAAAACAGCGTGGCCGGCAAGCTGACATCGATTCCAATCTACAATAACCCGATTGCGAGCGAAGGTTCGCAATACTCTATTTGACACGTATCAACAGTAATTGTATATTATAGCTTGCAACTTACTTATACGTGTCAACAGCGGATATTCTTATTCGCCGCAAAGGCGCACCGCAGATTTGATAAAGATGCCAAGTCTGCGGACACGGAGAAAAGGAGCTTCCCATGAAAACTGGAATCGGTCGAAAAATAAAGCGGCTATGCTCAATTGCGGCTGCCTGCGCAATGGTTGCATCATTTGCCGCCTGCGGCAGCTCATCATCAAGCAAGGATCTCGTGCTCACTATCTGGGGTGGCAGCATCGATAAGACGACCATGCAGGAAAGGCTCGATCTCGCCAAAAAGAAGTATCCTAACATCAATGTCAAGCTTCAGTACATTGCGAAGGACTATGACACCAAAATCCAAACCATGTTTGCAGGAGGAACGGCACCGGACATATTGGAAATGGCCGAAAACATCAACGCCTATTCGAGCCGCGGACAGCTCGCCAACCTGTCTCCCTACTTCCCCGAGGCAAAGGCGACCTTTGGACAATCTAACGTAACTGCATATTCTTATAAAGGAAAAATGTACGGCGCCCCCGATCGCTCTGCGCCCGCGGTCGTGTACTACAACAAGGACATATTCGACGCGGCAGGCGTCGAATACCCCAATGAAAATTGGAACTGGGACACATTCCTTGCCAACGCCAAAAAGCTGGTCAAGCGAGACGGCAATAAAACTGAAACATGGGCATACTGCGAAGGTGACTGGTGGGCATGGTACATGACGTGGATGTATCAGAACGGCGGACGCGTTATCAACAGCTCAGGCAAGCCGGTCATCAATTCTAAGGCCGACGTCGAAGCGATGCAGTTCTATCAGGACCTCATGTACAAGTACAAAGTCGCCCCCACGCCCGCAGATCTAACAGACAGCGGAGCCGATCCGCTGTTCGCACAGGGAAAGCTTGCCATGGAAGTAACCGGTTTCTGGAACGTCGCCGCACTGAAGAACGCAAAGTTTCACTGGGGTATCGCGCAGATGTGGCACGGCAAGGATCGAGCGGTACCCATGTTCTCGAATGCCTTAGCGATCTCCTCGCAGAGCAAGCATAAGGATGATGCGGTGAAAATCGTCAAGTTCTTAACCTCAAAGGAAGGGCAAAAGCCGATTGCGGAAAACGCGCTTGATGTTCCGGCCAATCTTGCAGCGGCCTCCGACAAATCCTTCACACAGGCGAGCTGGAACAAATCAGGCATCGACCTGAGCGTATTCGCGAAGTCCTCCCAGAACACTTATGCCCCACCATTTGATCCGAAGTGGAGCCAGATAACACAGGCAGTGTCGGACGGCATGTCCCAGACCTGGGCCGGGAAGCAAAGTGTGCAGACCGGATTGGACAAATCACAGAAAACAATCGAAAACGCAATGAACCAGTAACATCTCATTACTTGTCGGGGGTGTCGGGGATGCAGTATACCCCCACCCCCCCAACATCCCCCTATACGCGGTAGACACCCGTCCGCCACGCCACATTCATTCATCACCTATTCCGGAATCGAGGTCAAGCCATGCGCACCCGCGCAAGAAGCGCCACGCCACATAGGGGCCTGAAAAGACGGACACGCGAGACATTGGCGTTCTATACGTGTGTCTCGCCCTGGATCATTGGATTCATTGTTTTTACGGCCATCCCCATGTTCGCATCACTATACCTGTCATTCACCGACTGGGATTCATTTCAGTCTCCGCATTTCATAGGAATCACCAATTACATCAAAGCCTTTACGAAAGACCCGCTGTTCTGGAAAGTCCTTTTCCACACTTTTTACTATGCACTCGTCTCGGTTCCGCTTTCGCTACTGATAGCTCTGTATCTGTCCAACCTGCTTGCCAACAATTTCCGCGGAAAACGCTTCTTCAGAACCATAATCTATCTTCCTTCGCTTGTTCCGTTGGTAGCAGCGGGCCTAATCTTCAAATGGCTGCTGAAACCGGAAGGCGGCCCGATCAACGCATTCCTCAGCATCTTTGGAGTCACGGGGCCGGCATGGCTTCTTGATTCCAACACCGTCATACCCGCCATCATTCTTCTGTCGCTGTGGCAGGTTGGAGGAGGGACCATTCTTCTCATCTCCGCCATCAACGGCGTTCCCGCAGAACTCTATGAAGCCGCAGAGATCGATGGCGCAACACATTACCGGATGTTCTGGAACATCACCTTCCCAATGGTCACGCCGATACTGTTCTTCAACCTGATCACTGGCATCATCGGTGCATTTCAGGTTTTCGACCAGGTCTATATCCTGACCGGAGGCGGTCCGGACAATGCAAGCCAGATGATGGTTCCCTACGTCTACACAACCGCATTCAAAAACTTCCAGATGGGATATGCCTCTGCGGTGGCATGGATACTGTTCGTCATCATCATGATCATGTCAGCCATCGTGCTGCGGTCCTCGAGCGCATGGGTCTTTTATGAGTCGGAGGTCAAAAAATGAACGTTTATGCAACTGCAGGTTCCCAAGCCCGCAGATACGCAGTCCTTACCATCGTGTCGGCGGTTTTGTTCGCTCCGCTGGTGTTCGTCGTTTCCATCGCCCTATCAAGCGATCAGACCAGCAATGCGATGAGCTTCACCTTCTGGCCCACGCAATGGCACTGGGACAACTTCGCACGAGTTTTTAGCTCCGGTCTGCCCATTGGACGATTCATCATCAACTCGCTGCTCATCGTCATCCCGTCATGTGTATTCATGACATTGTCGAGCGCCCTCGTCTCCTACGGGTTTGCACGGCTGCGAGCGCCCGGCAAGGACATATTATTCATTATCGTCCTTTCCACAATGATGGTTCCCGGCCAGGTTCTGATGATCCCTCAATTCATTCTCTTTCGTGAAATCGGCTGGGTGAACACACTTCTACCTCTGATCATCCCCAATCTATTCGCGAATGCATACAACGTATTCCTGATGAGACAGTACATCACCCGAATCCCCACGGAATTGGACGAGGCCGCCCAGATCGACGGTCTAGGATATTTCGGAATCTTCGCAAGAATCATTCTTCCGATGATGACACCCGTGCTCGCCGCAGTTAGTGTCTTCACCTTTTCCGCCAACTGGGGAAATTTCTTCGGCCCGCTGATCTATATCAATGATGAAAGCAAAATGCCGCTCGCATTGGGATTGCAGGTTCTCTCGGCACAAGGATCAGCAGCGCAGACACCGCCATGGAACATGATCATGACGGGGTCCCTGATTCTGATCATACCGGTTCTCATCATTTACTACTTCTCCCAAAAATACCTCTATGAGAGCGGCATGATGACAGGCAGCGCAGGCATCAAATAGTTTTTCTCGCTCCGGAAGAACACCGTAATCGTTTCGACAGGAATGCCATTTACCATGTCTAGAACCATTGAATTAAAATCCAAACATCTCGTTATCGACGGTGTGCCCCGGGTGCTGCTGTGTGCCTCACTGTTCCCGTTTCGCATCGTCAGAAACCAGTGGAGGCAGCGCCTTTCTGCAGTCAAAAAAATCGGATATCACGCCATTGATGTCTATGTCCCTTGGAATTATCACGAAACTTCGCCTGGCACATGGGACTTTACCGGCCAACACGACATCGAAGAATTCCTGAAACTCACCCGCGAAGCGGGTCTTTACGCACTCGTCCGACCGGGCCCATACATCTGCTCGGAATGGGACGGGGGCGGAATCCCCGCATGGATCAGTACCGACCCCGCAACGAAAATCCGGCAGAACGACAACAGTTTCATAGAAGCCGTCGATGCATGGTACGACCGCATCATGCCGATCATTCGTCGCCAGCAGTACACAGAGGGCGGATCAGTCATCATGGTCCAAGCTGACAACGAGCTCGACTTCTTCGATTGCGATGACCCTTCCGCCTACATTGGAAAGCTGGCGGCAATGATGACGAAACATGACATCACGGTCCCGATCATCGCTTGCGCCGGTCAGGGCGATATGTCCCGCGCCTGTGGAGATGTCGCGGGGGTAACACCCACTGTCAACCTCTACCCGAATGACGATAGCATCGATGTGGATTCATCCACACGCTACTACAAACAGGCATGCAACAAATACGATATCCCGCTGATCGTGACAGAAACGAACCGGCTGCACCGTACCCTTCGGCGCCTGATCGGTTCCGGCGCTCAATTCGTCGGCCCCTATCTGCAAGTATCCGGCTGGGATTTCGATTACGGAACTTCCGTGAACAACTGGGGCTCCCTCGAAGCCTTCATGACACACGATTACGATTTCGGAGGGGTAATCGACCCCGGCGGCAACGAGCGCCCGGACGCCGACGAAGCCAGACGACTGTCCTTGATAATTTCCGCCTTGGGCACCAGATTGGCTCTCGCCGAACTAAGCCATGAGCCATTGAGCCACATCCTCACAGGCAACGGATTCGACATCGACGACCCGACACAGGGAATGGCCCATGGCTGCCTTGACTTAGAGGGCGGGGGCAAGCTGCTCACGCTCACCAACGTTTCCACCCACACCATGTCCATGCGTCCGAAGGGACTCACACCAACCGATGGCGCACACCTGCTCACGAGCCATCGCGACATCCGGATACCCGCCGGAACAGGGGCGATGCTACTTCACAACGTGCCACTGGCCGAGGGGATAACGCTGGACCTCAGCAGCGCAGAGCCCACGGAGCTGTCCGGTACAACAACGGTGCTGTCCCCACCCATAACGGCACCAGGAGTGGTCTGGGCAACGTTGAACCTTTCGGAGGACTTATCCAAGACTGTTCTTCATATGACAGGAGACGTGCACGTCCAGAGATCGGGCACCCGGGTTCTGTTGTGGGGGAATGCGGGGTCACTCACATTCCTCGACGAACAAGACTCATGCATGTATATCATCGAGATAAAACAACCTCGGATAGACTACACCCGACCCGAGGAACACGCCGAAAACCTATACGCAATTGATGTCGCTCATCATACGGCCCTGTGGAGAGATCCCCTTCACCGAACATCGTTTCTGCCTCCATCCCTTGAAGCAGCAGAGACATACAGCGGGGCTGGACGATATACCGGTCATCACAGCGGGATCACTCACGTTTGCGGAATCGTCCTGCGCAACGCATGCGACATCGTCGAGGCACGATACGGCACTCAACACTCGGGATGGCACGCCGCGAACGGTGACATCTGGCTTCCCGCCGAGGATACGCAGAACGGGAAGGTCACTTCATTCGAAGTGACAGCACGAATCTGGGGACATTCCAACTTTGACGATTCTCGCGTCGGCTCCTTGAAACTATCCGCGCACCGAGGCATCGACGGGTGCATCGCCGTGCAGCACATTGTCGACCTCAATTCGGGATGGCTTGTCAAAATGGAATCTTCTTCTTCATCCTTCGTTCGCCCAGACTCTCGTTTCAACCATCATGTCAACATTGGATCTCATCCGGTTCCGCGGTCAAATCTTGGTTCACTGTCGACAACCACATGGCCGAATAGCGTAATCTATACGAAAACCATATGCCTCGACGGCTTCTACGCAGCCGTTCACATGAAACACACCCAGGCTCGTTGCGACATAATCCTCAACGGAAAACACATCGGATTTTCCTCGCCATGGCGGCCAACAGTCTGGCTGGGGCCCATTCATTCAGGAGACCGACTCAGCATCATCGTGAATAAGACCTGGGGAGAGGACCCGGGAAACATCGCACTCCTGATCGGCAAACCAATCAATGACTGGAATCTTCGTACGCAGAGTCTTACCGAACTGCGGGAAACGTCACAATCCCTAACATTCGCAGAAATCCCTTTCCCGCTTCGGGTTGACTCACCGGACGGAATATGGATGCGCATCCCTCATGAAAGACTATGGAAATCGAATGACTCCATGAATACCACAGTGCGAATGGACGGCGAGGGCATACAGCTGACAGCATTCACCGCACACTATTGTCTGGGCAGAGTGGTGCTGGGAGGCATTCCTGGAACTGTATTCGCCGGGGGCCGTGGCGATCTTTTCCTCATCCCGAGGGAAGAGGGAGATGTGATACTGTATGCCGAACCCACACGCTCCTCACCCGGAATCCTACGATCCCTCACTGTGGGAGAGCGCATCGACAGGTATTAACGAGGGAAGGGAATGAGGTGATCGGCCCCTTCCGCGTCACCCCCGGATGCCAAACAGCATTCCGACGAGCCACGCGAACAGCATGGTTCCCAGACCCATCAGGACATTGCGGGCCACTGCCCTGCGGCGCGCCGCTCCACCGATCTGAGCGGACACCGCTCCGGTGATCAGCAGCGCCAATGCCACGGAGAACACGATCAGGCAGATGCGAATCGCGAACGGAACCGGAATCTGCGAGAACAGCAGGGGAATGATCCCTCCGGAAAGAAAGGAGACGAACGAGGAGAACGCGGCCTGCCATGGATTGGTGAGCTCGTCGGGATTGATTCCCAGCTCATCGATGGCATGGGCGCGCAGAGCATCGTGCTGCATCGCCTCATAGGCCGCCTTCTTCGCGGTTTGGGCGGTCATTCCCTTGGTTTCGTATATCTGGCTGAGCTCGTTGAGCTCGTCTTCGGGAAGATTCTTCAGTTCCCACCGCTCCTTGCTCAGCAGCGCCTTCTCGGTGTCACGCTGTGCGCTCACGGAGACATATTCCCCGCCGGCCATGGAGAACGCGCCCGCGGCGAGCGCGGCCACGCCTGCGATGAGCAGTGAGCGGGGATTGTTGTCGGCTCCGGCCACGCCGATAATCGTGCCCGCCACCGAGACGATGCCATCATTGGCGCCGAGGACCCCGGCTCTCAGCCAGTTGAGCTTCCCCGCGGATCCTTCGGGATCCTGCTGCTCGTCGGCATGGGGGGTGACCTCCGCCACCACGGGCTTCTTCTTTGTCAGCCCCATCCAGCCTCCGCTTTCCACGGAAGGAATCCTGTAGACGTCGCCGCCCGCAGAACCGCTGTTCCCGTCGGCTCCGCTCTCACCTGCTCCGCCCATCGCGTTGCGCCGCCGCTCGTCGTCCATGCTTCCCCGCCTCTTTCGCCGCCGTCCATGAAATCCTTCTGCCGCACATACTACCCGCAGGTCCTGAGTAATCAGAAAACACACAGACAATACCCCGCAAGCGCAAAGAGGACTCCCATCTATCATGAATAGGCAACGGTCATGATGGTGCTGCAGGCGGCCAGCGGCTGCCTGTCCATACTTCCCCACCACAACGAACCCGCCGCGCACACGGCCGAAAGAAAAGGCACACAGACATGAACAAGCTCACCAAGGCGGCGGCGACAGCCATATCCCTCACGGCGCTGTGCGTGGACGCGGCGCTTATCTTCCTCGTCCCGGAGCTTCGCATAAAGCAAAGCCAGGCCACGCTCGCGCAGGCCGCCGGCACCACGCCGAAAACCACCACGCAGTCGCAGTCCGGCACGGGCGAATCCACAGCCGGGGGCTCCACCTCCTCCAGCGGGGCGCAGTCGTCCGGCGGATCGAGTTCGTCAGGGGCCTCCTCGGCATCAACCGGAACGTTCAAGGACGGCACCTATACGGGGGCCAGCGTATCCACGAACAGGGGAGACTTCCAGATAAAGGCGACGGTCTCCGGAGGAAAGCTGACGGCGGTCAATGTCGAGACCTATCCACAGGATCCGACCTCCCAGTCGATCAACTCCCAGGCGATCCCCGTCTACGTCAGCGAGGCCCTCAAGGCCCAGTCCTCCCAGATAACGCTGGTGTCCGGAGCTACGGAAACATACAGGGGCTTCACGGGATCGCTGCAGGACGCCATCAACCAGGCCAAGGGGGCATGATGAACATCACCACGCTGAACGTGATGAACCTCCCCTTCACGATCATGATCGACGATCCGACGGATGCCCACGTTTATCTTGGGGCGGTGGAGGACATACATAGGATTCTTGTCGAGGGGGACCGTCTGTTCTCCCCCTTCCGGAGCGATTCCCTGGTGTCCCGCCTCCACCGCGGGGATGCCTCCGTCTGGTGCAACGAGGAGTTCTCCGAGGTCTACATGCGCGCCCTCCTCGCCAGGAGAGAGACGGACGGGCTGTTCGATCCCTATTTCCGAGGAATCTACGATCCGACCGGACTGACGAAGGGATGGATCGTCGAGCACGCGTTCCGCGAGGTGCTCCGTCCTCTTCTGTCCAGCGGGGAAATCGCGGATGCGGCGATCAACGCGGGAGGGGACGTCATCGTCTCGGCCCGCGATGGGGCCTCCGGCTGGACCATCGGGATCGAGAACCCCTTCGACACCAACGCCTATACGGCCGCCATGAAGCTTGACGGCGGGGCGATGGCGACCTCGGGGACCAGCAAACGCGGAGAACATGTCATGCGACAACATACCGACATCGTTCAGGCGAGCGTCATCGCGGATTCGCTGGTTGACGCCGACGTGTGGGCCACGGCCCTGCTCGCGGCACGCCTGTCCGATGTCGCAGGCCTCATCAAGTCCTATTCGCTGACCGCCTTCCTGGTGACGGGCAACAGCCGTCAGCTGTTCTATTCGCAGGGGAGCCCTGCGGCGACATGCAGCAGACCGCGCCGATCGGAACGGTCCGACCCCTCAGGAATCCCGCCGACCATGAAAGAGAACGTGAAATGAAATCCGTCAGTCCCCGCGTCATCATCACCTGGATGACGATGCTGTTCGTCGTGCCGCTGCCGATGCTCCTTACCCTGGTCATGACCCTGCCGAGTATATATCTGGTCAATGCGACCGCCATCGAGCTGGGGGTCATAGCGTATTCATGGATGCTTGCGGCCGTCTATCTGGGCACCCGCCCGCGCTGGCTTGACAGGGGCGTCGGCCTGCCGCATCTGTACGTGATCCATGGAACGATAGGCCTGCTTGCCATCATCCTGGCCTTCGCCCATAAGCAGCTTTCCCATTCCACGGGTCTTATCAAGCTCACCGGCGACTGGTCCTTCATCATCCTTCTCGGATTGGCCTGCTGGTCGATGATATTCATGGCCGGCTGGCTCACATCACGGGTCCCTCTGCTTCTGCGCATCAAGCAGGGTCTCGAACGATTCGCACATCACGAGCTATCGGTGTGGCTGCATCGCATCAACCTCGTGGCGGTTGCGCTGGTCTTCATCCATGTTCAGCTCATCAGCTACATCGCCTCTCAGAAGCTGTTCATGGCGGTTTTCGACACGCTTACGGTAGCCGTTTTCGCGCTCTATGCCTTCGCCAAATTCGGCGGACACGCCGCAACGCTGAAGGGCAGGGTGTTGTCGAACAGGCCCATCGCGCCGCGGGTGCACGAGCTCTCCGTGAGAATCGAGGGAAACCCCGATTTCACGTGGGAGGCCGGAGATTTCGCCTTCATCCGCTTTCCCGGGGTGCCCGGCCTCGGGGAGTATCACCCGTTCTCGATGGTGAATGCACCCGAGCCCTCACGGCCCGTGGAGGCGTCCGCCGGAAGGCATGCGGGTCCGCACTCCGGGAAAACGCTCGTCTTCGCCATCCGTGAGGATGGGGATTTCACGAGAAAAATCTCGTTGATTCCACCCTCGACACCGGTCGATGTGCTGCCTCCCTATGGCCGCTATCAGCGTTTCATCGAGGAGCATGCCGCCGGCACGCCCATTGTGATGATTGCGGGAGGCATCGGGGTGACCCCGCTCCTCGCCGTATTCGAGCGTTACACCGCTCGCATCGAGGCCTTCATCTACACGGCCAGGCAGGGGCAGCTTCTCCCCTATGCCTCATATCTGCGCACGGAGTCCGAGAGGCACGGCATTCATACGATGATCACCCATCACCGGGTCGATCCGAACCGGGTCGCCGGGCAGATTCTGGGGAAGAACGCGATCTATCTGGTCGCGGGGCCCACTCCCCTGCAGCGCACATGGCTGAAGTTCCTACACGCCCATGGCGTGAACGCAGAAGACATCTACTGCGAGCCATTCTCGTGGTGAGCGCCCGGACGCAAGCCGGCCGCACGGCGCACACCCGCCGAAGGCAACAGCTCAGTCGTCCTTGCCGATGACCGTCAGCGCGGGCGTGTCGAAAAAGTCGAGCACCGTGTGCACATATGGCTCCAGCACCTCGTTGGGCATGCTGAAAATCTCGTGCACCGAGTCGGGGATGCGTTCCATGACGATGTCGCCGCCACTGCCTCTTACCTCATCCACGAAGCGTTTTTCCGCCTCGTTCAGCACCCAGACATCCTTGCCCGCCTGAAAGAGCATGATGGGGGTTTCGATCCTGCCGCAGACATCCGGTCTGAGAACCGCCCGTGACAGGCGAAGCGTCTGCCTCACCCATCCGAAGGTCGCCGCATATGTCTGATAATGGCTGTCCGAACGGCGCAGCTCATGGTACCATGTCACGCGCGGCTCCGAGGCACCCGCATGCTGGGCCATGTCAAGATGCGGCGTGAACTCGCTATGACCGGGAACGATGTGCTTATCGAAACCCACGGCGCACATCGCATCCACGAATCCTCCGGTCAGCCAGTTGGGCATCCCCGTGACGGGAGCGATCATCGGGCTCGACAGCACGGCCTTGTCCAAAAGCGCCGGATACTGCTCGACAAGCGCCGCACCGATGCCGCCCCCCATCGAATGCGCATAAAGGTGCAGCTGCTGATCCGAGGCGTACTCCTTGCCGACCGTCTTGCAGAACTGTGCCAGATCGTCGACATACCGATGCCAGTCGTCGATCCAGACCAGGGAGGGATCACTCACGTCACGAGGCGAGTAACCGTGCCCCCGGTGCTCGAAGACACACACCGAATACCCGGCAAGCAGAAAATACCAGACCATCTCGGCGTATTTCGCCGCGAATTCGGTGAATCCGTGGGAGATGACGATCGCCCCGCGAAAGCGCGCCTGCGCATAATCGATGTTCAGCCCGTGGAATTTCTCCGCACTGTAGCACACGTAGTGCAGTTTCCCGGGGGAGGCGGGGGGATCCAGCGGTGCCGCGTGGGCCGGATCCATCCAGCCCTCCTCCCGGCACCGCCTGAGTGCGGGAAGGACCACGGTGCTCATCTGAGCCTTGTAGTTCTTCTCGTCGATCATTGGTATCTGCATAACTCATCACTGTAGCCGTCCACGGATATATGGACCGATGCCCGGACCGGGCGCCGGTCCGGCACGCACTCGGCCGAGGGAACTCGGCCGAGTGCGTGCCGCGGCCTGTCCCCTCAGTGCCAGATGCGCAGGGCCTCGTAAAGGAAGTCACGCTGCAGAGTAAGCAGCCGCTGCGCGATCGTCTCGTCGTTGGTCATATGCGTGATGCCGGTGAGGGGAAGGAAGGTGTGCGGACGCCCCTCCTGCGTCAGGGCCTGGGAGAGCCGCAGCGAGTTCGCGATGCTCACGTTGTCGTCGGCAAATCCATGGATCAGCATCAATGGTCTTCGGAGCTTCGCAGCGTCCTGGATGATGCCGTTCTCGTGGTACACCGCGGGGTCAAGACCAAGATAGCGTTCGGTGTAGTGCGTGTCATACAGGGTCCAATCGGTAGGGGGCGCCCCCGCGCACGCGGCATGAATCGTGTCCGGCGCATCCAGAACGGCGAGGGCGGACAGGAAACCGCCGTAGGACCAGCCGATGATCGCGACCCTGTCGAGATCCGCCTGCGGGGCCACTTCAGGCAGCGCGTGCACCGCCTCGATCTGATCGGCGAGGGTCACCGACTTCATGCGTTCGAATATCGCACGGTCCCACGCCGGGCCCCTTCCCGTGGTCCCCCGCCCGTCGACGGTAACCACCAGAAACCCCTGATCGGCCCACCACTGGGAATCCCAGTAGTACGACTGGCTGAACACCACCTGCTGGAAACCGGGCCCGCCATAGGGTTTGAGCAGCACGGGCAGGCTGTCCGCATGCGCATAAGGACTTTCCGCACTCGGCTTCGTTATCGCGGTGTAAAGCCGATGGGCGCCCAGCCGGACGAACGCGGTGTTCGGCGTGAAGCCCGGCCGTGCGGCTCTGCTGTCGATGCGGGCGGCACAGGAGGAGTTCATGTGCAGCATCACGCCGTGGGGCTCGTCCATGGTGCTGCCGGACAGCACCATGCCCGCACCCGAACGGACCGCCGTCCATATTCCGGGCTTTGTGCTGATGGGGGTTATTGCGCCATGGTAGTCGAATTCGACCACATCCATGCTCCGCGCATCATGCTCGCCGGCATCGTCGGCCCAGGCGTCCGGCACGGCGGGGTCACCGTCGGAACGGGGACTGCGCTGCACCACCGCGAGAACGCCGCTGTCGCCCACATCCAGCACCTGGCGCACCTGCCAGCCTGTGGGGGTGAATGCAACGCCATCAAGCGTGAGACGATTGGTGTCCGTGTCCATGTCGTTCATGGCGCAGACGATGCCGCCGCGGGCGGTCGCGGCCGGGGTTCCCGCCACGAGATCGAGCCACTGCGCGTTCGCGTGCTCCTCCACGACCTGGGTCCGTCCCTTCAGGCCCCCGTCCGTCTCCACACGCAGCACCTGGTCCTTCGTCTGGCGCCTGTTCTGTACAAGCAGCAGAGGCTCCTGACCGGCGGTCCAACTCACCGCGGCGACGTACTCGTAATCCTTGCGGTTCCAACTAATCTGCTGCACATCGAGCCCGATGTAGCGATCATGCTCATCGAATTCAAGATTGGCGAAGGACATGTGCACGTCGGCGTTGCGCGTCAGGGCTCGAGGATAACGTCTGCGCGAAGGCCCGTTCCCCGGGTTGGCGGGGTCGCTGATGAACCATACGGGCTCGGGTTCTGCGTCGTAGGTCTCGAATATGACCTGCCGGGAGTCGGGCGACCACCAGAAGCCGTCGTACCTGTCCATCTCCTCCCCCGCCACGAATTCGGCGAGACCGATCCTCCAGGTGTTCTCGCGATCCGAATCGTCCCCGCACACCGCCCATACGGTGGTGATGCGATCGTCGACCGGCTCGGGCTCCCTGGGGGCATGGTGGCGGGAGCCGCAGCCGTCATCGTCCATACGCTCCGACGGCTCTGGGCTCTCGGGGGTGGACCGCGCCTTGCTCCAGTCGTCCCAGTGCGCGATGTCGACGAGGTTGAGGTGCTCGCCGGTGGTATAGAGCACATGCCGTCCGTCGGGGGACAGACGCGGATTGAGGATGGGCCCGTACTGGTCGTCGGGCCCGCCATCCCCGCCGAAGTACGATCCGGCAAGCTCGCGCGTGCGGATCGCCCCGGAGGCGCCGGGATCCTGTTCGCCGGCCCCTTCGGGGATCTCGCAGAGGAAGAGCCTGCCGAAAACGGTGAACACGGCACGTGTCCCGGCATCGTCGACCGAATAGGAGACGATCCCCTGCCCGCCCTCCCTTGCACGCTCGCGGCGCGCCTTTTCCTCGGCGGGAACGTTGTCGTCCGCATCCCCGTGAGAAAGCGCGCGCGGATCGGCGACAAGCATTTCACGATGTTCTCCCCCACGGGTGAGCTCACTGATCCACAGGGAGTTCACCAGATCCTCAGGACCGCTGGAACGCAGGAAAAACGCACGTGATCCGTCCCCCACGACCGTGGGCCTCCTCGGGGCACCGCAGGTGAACCGCAGGGTGCGTGCCTTGCTGCGTGGGAAATCCTCGATTTTCCGGGAAAGCGGCTGAGCGCTCGTCATATTATCATTCATGGTTTCAGGCTACTCACCACGCCCCACCGCCATCGATACCGCGTATCGTTGCACGGGTCATGGTCCTCACCACTCAGCCAAGAGCTGTATATTAAGGTAGAATCAAGCCACACACTGGTGTATCCAATGGAGAAACTGCAAGTATTCACAACGGTTTTTTGCCCGGTTCGCCACGCCGCGTAGGATAAGGTGAGGATAGAAAGGGATCACTATGAGCGTTCTTGACCGTTTTGAGAAGAGCGTCGAAGGTGCGGTTAATGGCGTATTTTCGAAGTTCGGCTCAAAAGATCTGCAGCCCGTCGATTTGTCCAGCGCCCTGGAGCGCGAAATCGACACCGAAGCCATGCCTGTTGGCCGCGATCGTACCGTAGCCCCCAACGAGTACCGCTTCAAGCTCAGCACGCCTGATTTCGACCGCATCGAACAGTGGGGCAGCGAAACCCTTGCGAACGAGCTGGCAGACAACCTCACCCAATACGCCAAAAGTCAGCACTATGCATTCGTCGGTCCCGTCGTGGTCATCTTCGAAGAGGATCTGGAGCTCACCAAGGGAAGCTTCAACCTCTCCTCGGAATCGGTCCAGGGGAACGCCGTGCCCGTGACGACGGACGATCAGTCGCAGGACAACCCCGTGCTGGAAATCAACGGCAGCCAGTACCTGCTCACCAAGGACAAGACAACCATCGGCCGTGGCTCCGGGTGCGACATCGTCATCGACGACCCCGGGATCTCGCGCAAGCACCTGGAAATAGACATCACGCCCAACGGAGTGATCGCCCGTGACCTCGGTTCCACCAACGGAACCTACGTGGAGGGCCATCAGGTGCCCGCGGCAACACTGCTCGATGGCAATACGATCACGATCGGCCGCACCCGAATCCTGTACTGGGCGTCTTCACAGGATCAGGAGTAGCCACGACGCAGGAGCCGGCATCTCGTTATGATTACCGAACTGACATTTGCGATTCTCAAGTATGGATTTCTCGTCCTGCTCTGGGTTTTCATATGGCTTGTGGTTCGTTCCCTGCATAGGGACATCGAAACTTTCAGCCCACAGAAGTCCCTCGCCCACCGCCGTAAGGAGCGGCGTGCGCGCAAGGCCGTCAACGCACCCACCTCGGCCGCGACGGGACCGGTCTTCACCCCTCCGACAAGCGAGCTGCCCTCCGTGAACACCACGGCCGACCCCACGCTCCTGGTCATCATCGACGGACCGCTTGCGGGGACCTCGGTCCCCCTGACCGGCGAAACCATCACCCTGGGCAGGTCATCGTCGAACACGGTGGTGCTGAACGACGAATTCGTCTCCTCGCACCATGCACGAATCTATGCCGATCCGGCGTCGAACTCATGGGCCATCGAAGATCTGGGAAGCACGAACGGAACCGTGGTCAACCAGAGGCGAATCAATGCGCCGACCATTCTGCAGGCGCGAGTTCCCGTTCGCATCGGCGCCACGACATTCGAGCTGAGGTGAACGCCTAATGCCAGATTCCTCGACCGAGCAGACGCTGTTCCTCTATTCCACGACGGTTTCCGACGTGGGAACCGTGCGCAGCAACAACCAGGACTCCTCCTTCGCGGGAGAGCAGCTCGTGGCGATCTGCGACGGCATGGGAGGTCATGCCGGGGGAGACACCGCCTCGACCATCGCCATTCGTTCCCTGGCCCACATCGAGCAGCAGAAGGTGCACACGGATGTCGCCTCGGTGGCCGACATGATGGAAACGTCCATCATGGCCGCACATGACGCGATTGTAGGAAAAGCCAAGCGGGAGCGCAGCCTTGCCGGCATGGGCACCACGGTCACCGCCGTGGCTCTGGTCTCCGGGTATTGGATTCTGGCCCATATCGGCGATTCGCGGGCATATCTGCTGCGGGACGGAAAACTGTCGCGCATGACGACCGATCACAGCTATGTTCAGCATCTGATCGACATGGGCCGCATCACCGAGTCGGAGGCACGCAACCATCCGCAACGCAATGTCGTCATGCGCGTCCTGGGCGATTTCGACATCGATCCGCGCCCGGACATCGCCATCCGCTCGGCCAAGGCGGCCGACCGGTGGATGCTGTGCTCCGATGGCCTCGACGGCGTTCTCGAGGATTCCACCATAGAGGAGACGCTCCGGGAGGTCTCGGATCAGGGCGAATGCGCCCAGCGGCTCGTATCCATGGCGCTGCGCGCGGGCAGCACCGACAACGTGACGGCCGTCATCGCGGATGCGACCCTTGCCCTGGATGCCGACGCCTTCGATCTTCCCCATCAGACGCCGTTGGTCGGGGGAGCCGCAAACAGCAGCCTCGAATCGATTGCGGACATCATCAACGAACCGGTGGCCACCGCCCCGGCCCTTCAGCATGGAGACAGTTCGCCGGCGCAGCGGGCGGCGGCGCTCACCCAAAACCAGAACGCGGACACCGCGCAGGAGCAGGCGCCGAGGGTGGCCCAGCCTTCCGCGGTCCGAGAGGAGGCCGGCGATCGGGTCAATCTCGACACCGGAGAGATACCGGTCGTGCAGAAACGCGACGGCCGCGTCACCGCGGACCCCAACGACCCCGAGGTGGCCAAGGCGATCCATTCCGAACAGGTCCAGCAGCGCAGGAACGCCCGGGCCAAAAGATTCCGGGCCAAAATAGGCACCATCGTCGCTGCCGTGCTGGTTCTTGCCGCAATCGTCGCCGGCGCCTTCGCCGCCTACCGCTGGAGCCAGACCAAGTACTACATCGGCAGCAACGACGGCGTCGTGGCCATCTATCAGGGAGTTCCGACGAATCTGTTCGGCATCGAGCTCTCCCATGAGGTGGAGCGCACCGACATCGCCACGGCATCGCTTCCACAGTCCTGGCGCGACGAGATCGCCGACGGCATCGCCGTCGACGACATGGGCGATGCTCATCACCACATCACCATCATCAGGCAGGAGATGAAGAACTTCGCCTCCGGGAGCGGTTCAGGAAAATCATCGAGCTCGTCCAAGTCCTCCGCTTCGTCATCGGCCTCACACGGCAGCGCGAGCGCATCGCCTTCAGGCTCATCAGGGGAGGCAAACTCGTGATTCCCAGACGTTTGCGGCAGATTTCATTGCTGGTGTTCGCAATGCTGATCAGTTTCATCGCCTTTTTCCAGATGTTCGAACGCACGACCGGGGGATTCCCCGTACGCTATGCGGTTATGCTCATCGTCGTCGCGGCGCTGTTCCTCGTGCTCTGGGGGCTGATGCTCGTCTTCCAGCCGTATGCCAGCCAGGTCATCGTGCCGTGCGTGCTTCTTCTTACCTCCGTGGGAACGGTGATGATCGCACGCATCGATCAGGACAACGGCACGGATGTGGCCTTCCGGCAGCTTATCTGGACCTGCATCGCGCTGGTTCTCACCTCCGCCCTCATCGTCTTTCTGCGCGACTACCGCGCACTGCGCCGGTTCTCCTACGTGAGCATGGTCGTGGGCCTGGCCCTGCTCCTGTCCCCGATGATCCCCGGGCTGGGCAAAAGCATAGGCGGCGCGCGCATCTGGATCGGATTCGGCTCCCATACGCTGCAGCCGGGCGAGTTCGCGAAGCTGTTCCTGGCCTTCTTCTTCGCGGCATACCTGTTCGACCACCGCGACCAGCTGGCGGTGGGAGGAAGGAAGATCCTCGGTCTGCAGCTTCCCCGAATCAAGGATCTGGGGCCCATCATCGTCGTGTGGGTCGCCTCGATGGGGGTGCTCGTCCTGCAAAGCGATCTCGGAACCTCCCTCATGTTCTTCGCCATGTTCGTCTCCATGCTGTACGTCGCGACCGGACGTAAAAGCTGGATCGTCATCGGCTTCATCGCCTTCGCCATCGGCTGCGTCGCCGCCGTCCATCTTTTCGCCCACGTGGCCTACCGTGTCGACGCCTGGCTCCACCCCTTCGACACGGTCATCTACAGCCGTTCCCCCGGCGGGTCCATGCAGATAGTGACGGGTCTTTTCGGACTCGCCTCCGGCGGGGTCCTAGGCACGGGTCTGGGACAGGGGTATCCGACACTCACTCCTCTGGGAAATTCCGATTTCATCTACTCCTCCCTCGGTGAGGAGCTGGGGCTCACCGGGCTGCTGGGCATTCTGGCGATATATCTGGTCATCATCGCCTCGGGCCTCATAACCGCGGCGAAGATCAAGGACGGTTTCGGCAAGCTCCTTGCCGCCGGTCTCGTGTTCACCATGGCCTTTCAGGTATTCACCGTGGTGGGCGGCATCACGCTGGTCATCCCGCTCACCGGTCTGACGCTGCCGTATATGGCGGCCGGAGGCTCATCGCTGATCGCCAACTACGTTCTTGCGGGTCTGCTCGTCATCATGTCGAACGCCGCGAACAAGCCGGAACCCGACTCCCTGTCGGACACGTTCCAGTACGAGGCGATGGAGGCGCTGCGCAGACGTGGCACGCCGGAGCCGGACGTGTCCTCACGCGACGCCGCGGGATCCCCCGGACAGGCCCGCAGCGCAGAGGAGACCCAGACGATGGGGACCGCGCAGACACCCGTGGATTCCCAGCCCACCCAGGCCATCTCGCCGCTTCACGCGCAGGACCACGAGCCACGCACGGTGAAGGGAGGCTCGCAATGAACAAAGGCCTTCGCCAGCTGTTCACCGCGGTGGTGGCGCTGTTCGTCATCCTCGGGGCCTCAACGACCATGATCACGGCGATACGCGCCAACCAGCTGAACGCCGACCCCCGAAACAGGCGCGCGCTCTACCACGAGTTCGGCACCCCCCGCGGATCGATACTGGCATCCGACGGCACCGTCATGGCAAAATCCAATCCCGTCAACGACGCCTTCTCCTATCAGCGCGTCTACAGCAACGGAGGGCTGTACGCCCCTGTGACGGGATACCTGTCCATCAGCCAGAACACGGACCGCGGCATCGAGGCATCGCGCAACGCGCTGCTGAGCGGACAGTCCGACGCCCTGTTCTGGCAGAAGATGAAGTCGCTTGTCACCGGCACCGAAAACAAGGGCGCCTCCATCGAGACGTCCATCAATCCCAAGCTGCAGTCCCTCGCCTATCAGCAGATGCAGGGGAAGGACGGCTCGGTCGTGGCCATCGAGCCCAAAACCGGCCGGATCCTGACCATGGTGAGCACCCCCAGCTATGATCCCAATCTCCTCGCCGAGCACAATACGAAGAAAGTCAACGAGGTGTATTCCTCCCTGACGTCGAGCAGCGCCAATCCCATGCTGAACCGGTCTATCTCGCAGCTGTACCCGCCCGGATCCACCTTCAAGACGGTTCTCGCCGCCGCGGCGCTGGAGAGCGGAAAATACAACCCGGACACGCAGATTCCGGCGGGCGCAAGCTACACGCTCCCCGGAACGAACACTTCCCTGACCAACGCGGAATCCATCGCCAACGGATCCAACGGCAAAATCTCGTTCGAGGACGCCCTCGCCTATTCCTCGAACACGGCGTTCGCGCAGCTGGGAGTCTCCCTGGGGGATGCCACCATCGAGGCACAGGCCAAGAAACTGGGCTTCGGCAGCTCGATAGTCATCGACGGATCGGATTCGACAGGCCTGCCCATGAAGGCCATCGCCTCCTCCTTCCCCACAAACATCACCGACGACAAGCTGGCCCTGGCCTCCATCGGGCAGGGGAACACCCAGGAGACCCCCCTGCAGAACGCTCTCATCGCCTCCGCAATCGCCAACGGGGGCACCCTCATGCAGCCGACACTCGTCGACAGGGTCCGTTCCAGCGACCTCTCCGTGCTGTCCCAGACCACGCCCACCGTGATGTCCAACGCCTTCAGCTCGGGCACCGCGTCCAAGCTCACGCAGATGATGGAGGCCGTGGTGACCAAGGAGAACCCGAACCTTGAGATCAGCGGGGTAAAGGTCGCAGCCAAAACCGGCACCGCGCAGATCGGCACCAACAACCAGTCGATCGACGGCTGGGTCATCGGGTTCGCGCCGGCCGACAACCCCAAGATAGCGGTGGCCGTGGTGGTCCATAACGTGGACGTGTACGGTTCCTTCGCTGCCGGGCCCATTATGAAATCGATTATGGAGGAGGCGTTGAAGCAGTGAGACTCATCGAAGGCCAATTGATCCACCGCCGCTACCGCCTCGACCGGCGCCTGGCGCAGGGCGGCATGGGAGAGGTGTGGAAAGGCTACGACATCCAGCTCGGCAGGGATGTCGCGATCAAGGCGTTGCGGGGAGACATCAGCAACGTCGAGGCCAAGCTCAGAAGGCTGCGAACCGAAGCGCACAATTCCGCCAATCTGGCCCACCCCAACATCGCCGCCCTGTTCGAATACTACGAGCACGACGGCATCGGATTCCTCATCATGGAGTATGTGCCCAGCAAGTCGCTGGCCGACCTTTTCCATGAGCGGGGCGCCATGGAGCCGACCGAGCTGCTTCCCATTCTCATACAGACGGCCCGCGGCCTGTTCGTCGCACACTCGCACGGGGTCATCCACCGCGACGTCAAGCCCGCCAACATCATGGTCTCCACGGACGGCGAGGTCAAGATCACGGATTTCGGGGTCTCCTATTCAACCAATCAGGAGCAGATCACTCAGGACGGGATGGTCGTGGGCACGGCCCAGTACATCTCCCCCGAGCAGGCACAGGGCAGGCAGGCCACGGCTCAGTCGGACATCTACTCCCTGGGGATCGTCGCGTATGAGGGCCTCTGCGGGCATCGCCCGTTCACCGGGGCGACCCCGGTCGACATCGCCGCCGCGCACGTCAACGATCCGGTGCCCCCACTCCCCGACTCGGTCGATCTGCAGCTCAACCAGTTCGTCATGTCGATGCTGTCGAAGGACCCGCTGGACAGACCTGCGGATGCACTGGTCGTGGCCCGGACCCTCTCACGAATCGAACGCAGACTGCTCGACCAGCAGACCGCGTTGAATGACGCGACGATCGTGGTGCCCTCGGGGAAGCGGATTCCCCGTGTCGTCTCCAGCGCACCCCACATGTCGGATGCCGCGAAACCCGGATTGCCCGGTCACCCCCGTCAATCCCCATCCGCCGAAAACAACCCACAGCCTCATCCGCCGGCAGATCGCCCAGCGGGTAACGCAGTCTGGAAGGAGCAGAAATGAGCAGCAACACGCCCTCTTCGTTGGCGAACGGTCGTTACCAACTTGGTCAACTCATCGGTCGCGGGGGAATGGCCGAGGTACGGGTGGCTTCGGACACGCGACTCGGCCGCACCGTGGCCGTGAAGATCATGCGTTCGGATCTGGCGAATGACGACATATTCCTTTCCCGGTTCCGCCGCGAGGCGCATTCGGTCGCACAGATGAACAACCCCAACATCGTCAACATCTTCGACTCGGGCGAGGAGACGATACAGGACGAGAACGGGCGCACCGAACGGCTGCCCTACCTGGTGATGGAATACGTCAAGGGGCAGACCCTGCGGGACATCATCCACGCCAACGGGCCACTGAGCCAGCGCGATGCCGAGCAGGTGCTCATCGGCGTGCTCAACGCCCTGGAGTATTCGCATCGAATGGGCATCATCCACCGGGACATCAAACCGGGCAACATCATGATTTCGGACCAGGGCGTCGTCAAGGTCATGGATTTCGGCATCGCCCGGGCCCTTGACGATTCTGCGGCCACCATGACCCAGTCGCAGGGCGTGGTCGGCACGGCGCAATACCTCTCTCCCGAACAGGCTCGCGGGGAGATCGTGGATATGCGTTCCGATCTCTACTCGGCGGGCTGCGTGCTTTACGAAATGCTCACCGGCAAGCCCCCGTTCACCGGGGATTCCGCCGTGGCGATCGCATACCAGCATGTTTCCGAAGTGGCCACCCCCCCGAGTGCGGTCGTGCCGGGACTGCCCAAGATGTGGGATCAGATCTGTGCGAAGGCAATGGCCAAGGACCGTCAGAATCGATACGCCACGGCCGCCGAGTTCAAAAACGATGTCCTCGCCTTCATGAACGGCGGCGTTCCGGTAGCCGCAGCCTTCAACCCCCTGACCGACCTGGCGAACATGAAGGCCCGCAAGCAGGCCGAACAGACCGCGGCGACCGCGGCGATGAGCCCGGCGGAGACCACGGCGACGCAGGCCTTCAATCCCGTCACCGGTCAGTTCGAAGCCGTTTCCAACGCACCGGCGACGGCACTGAAGACACGTGCGGAACAGCGCGCGGACGCCGCCAAGACGAAACGGAAAAAGAAGATCGTCGTCGGGTCGATCGTCGCCGCTCTGCTCGTCATACTCGCGGTCATTGGGATCATCTTCGCGCTCAACGCCCGCAAGCACGTCGAGGAGACGACCACCGTCCCGACCTTCACCTCGATAACGACCCAGGCCCGGGCGCAGGAGCTTGCGAAGGCGGCGGGACTCAAGCTCAGCGCCAAAACCGACACGAATTCAACAAAACCCAAGGGCACGTTCGTCAGGCAGACGCCCGCAGGCGGCACGAAGACGACGAAGGGATCGACGGTGACGGCATGGTTCTCCGCAGGCCCCCAGTCGGTGAATGTTCCGGATGTATCCGGAAAATCCCAGGATGACGCGCGGGCCGCTCTGAAGGACGCCGGGTTCAAGGTCGGCACAAGCATGCAGACGGAGGACAGCGCCACCGTCGCCAAGGACGATGTGACGCGAACGGACCCCGCCGCCGGACAGTCGATTCCGGTGGGCTCCACGATTCTGCTCTACATCTCCTCGGGCATGACCAAGGTTCCGGACGGACTGGTCGGGCAGCCGCAGAACACCGTCGTCAACAACCTCCAGCAGCTTGGCTTCAGCGTCACCGTCATGCAGGAGAACTCGGACACGGTGGCCAAGGGCTCCGTCACGCGGGTGGATCCGGCGTCGGGAACGTCCGTCCAGCAGCGCAGCGCGATCACGATCTATGTGTCGCAAGGCAAGAAGCAGGTGCAGGTTCCCACGACGATAGTCCTGGGAACAACGACCTATGCCCAGGCCCAGGAGATACTGAAGGGCTTCACGATCACAACAACCAACCAGAACCCGAACGCAACGGACATCGTCACGGCGATGAGCCCCTCCGGCGGACAGACGGTGGATGAAGGCTCGACGATAACCCTCACCACCAAGGCCGCATCCGGCAGCGGGGACACCACGACGCCCTCCGGCACGAACACCAGCAGCGGGAACTAACCCGGCAGCGGATCCGACGCGGGCCGTTCTGCCCGGCCCGGGCCCCAACGCACATCGGGGGTCCGGGCCGGGCGGAACGGCTTTTCCATGTCTACAGAAGATGTGGATCGAACGAAGATGTGGATCGACGGAAGATACAGATCGGCGAAGACAGCCAACGCCAGATATCCGGGGTGGTCTTTTCGCCGGCGCCCCTTCGCGAGACGCCTCAGCGCACGACGCGCGGCTGCAATCCCCGCGACCTGTCGACCGCATCGTCCTGCCCGCACACCGCAAGCCAGTTCGCCAGCAGACGATAGCCGTCCTGGGTCATCACCGATTCGGGATGGAACTGCACGGCGGCGAGGGGCAGAGATCTGTGCCGCAGGCCTTGGATTATATGATCGCCCCGGGTCCAGGCGGTGACGACGAGATCGTCGGGGATGCTGTCGGGATCGACCGCCAGGGAATGGTAGCGCGTGGCGGTCATGGGGTTGGCGACGCCGGCGAAGATGTCATCGTCGACATGTTCCACAAGACTCGTCTTCCCGTGCATGATGGTGGGGGCATGGCCGACCCGGGCCCCGAACACCTCCGCGAGAGCCTGCAGGCCGAGGCACACGCCGAACATAGGCTTGCGAATCCGTGCACACAGCCTAATCATGTCCTCGCTGGCCCCGGACTGCGCGGGAGTGCCCGGTCCCGGGGATATCAGCACGCCGTCGTAATCGTCGAGGATTGCGGCCCGGGAGGGGTCCACCGCGTCGTTTCTGACCACATCGACGCACGCCCCCAGCGTCTTGAGGTACCCCACGATCGTGTACACAAAGGAATCGTAGTTGTCCACCACCAAAACATGCGCCGGCCGAGCCATCTTCACTCCCATCGAAAGTCTGCTGCCATAGTACACGCCGGATGGCACGCCGGTGCTACACCGCCACGTAATTCGACATCTGCCGGAGAAAACCGATATTCGCCGCCGCCCACGGGAATCCCCACTGGAACAGGGCGGCCGCGGCCGTCACGAACAGGAGAAGAAGCAGAGCCACCCGCACGGGCGCGACCCCGGGCTGCAGACGCGCAAGAGCACCGTAGATGCTGGCATCGGGCCTTCTGCGCCCGCCCTCGCGTATCGCCCGAAGCACAGGCCATCTCCAGGCCACGGCCGCGGCGATGAACACGACGGCATACGCGACAAGCGCCGCGATGATCACAGGAAGCAGGGAGCTGAGTTTCGAGGCAAGGGATGGGGACTCGTTGTTCACGAATCTGACGGCGCCCGTCGTGCTTGTCGCCGCGAGCTCCTTCGGGATCCCATCGGAGACCTTCGCCCAGTACTTCAATGTTCCGTAGCTGATCCACCGATGGGTCGGAGTGGAGTATTTGGGCTCGCACGTGGTAAGGGTTATCATCCGTTTCGTCGCGGCCTGCCCCGGGTGGTCCGGATTGGGGGCGATCACCTGGACGTCCGCGGGAAGGACGATCTCATGGGTGGTATAGGTGTAGACGTACCAGTAGTCCTTGGTGCGGATGACGATGGGGTCGCCCGCCTGGAGCTTGTCCACGTCGCCCAGGGGCTGCCCATAGCCGTTTCGATGGCCCGCCGCCGCAAAATTGCCGATCTGGCCGGGCATCTGGGTGTCGAGGTAGTGTCCCAGACCGTGCTTGTTGAGCTGCGCCAGATCGGTGCCCTGCACCACGTTGCGCTGCCACTGCTCCCCGAACCGGGGGATGTAGATCTGGGCCAGAAGGTCGCCCTCCTTGAATGTGCCGGACTGCTTGGGGGCGTCGCCCTTCCGGGGCTGCGCGATGGCGGTGGATCCGCCCTTGCCGGGGTCCGACCAGGAGACGGATTTCAGGGTCTGGTTCTGCGCATGCTCGGCCTCGACCCCCGTCCACCACATCTGCCAGACGACGTACAGCCCGCAGATGACCGCGAAGGTGAACAGGACTTCGGCGACGATTCCCAACGCCTGCCATCCGGCACCCGTTCTTTTTCGCGACATCCTGATTTCGCGTCTGCTCATGCCCGAGGTGTCTGCGTCCCTCGCATGGCCATGACGAACCGTCTCATCGGAATCGTCATTGTCGTCGTCGTGCATGAACGATTCGAAATCGGAGTTCGTGGTGTGTTTCATTTCTGGCTCTTGCTTTCTTTCCCGACCGACGCGTATTTCAGAGGCTGCAGAAGCGCCGCGGACTCGGGAAACTGCAGATTCGTCTTGTATTGGACCTTCCAGCCCAAGCCGAAGGCGCTCACGTATTCCTTATATGTTTGTATGGCCTGGGACGTGTTCAACGCGTCCATCATACCGGCGGCCGGCCCGATCGCCGAAATCGTATACGGAGGGGAATACTGCTTGCCCTGCAGCATCAGCACATTGCCCTTGCACATCACGGCGGAATTGAAAAGAACCCTCTGATCCTGAATCATCATCGATTCGGCCCCGCCGTGCCACAGCGCGTTGACCACCGATTCGACGTCCTGCTGGTGGATGACGTAATCGTTGATATTCGCGGTCGAACCCGAATCGCCGACCATGTTCTCCCACAGCGGCGAGTCGTTCAACGTGACGCTGATCCCGGGGCCCGAGACGGCGGGAAGCACTGTGCCCGAGCCGGCGTCCTCGCTTGTTTTGCTGGCCTTTGAGGAACTGTTCCCCGCCACCTCGTTCAACGTGTTGACCTGGGAGCTGAGCTCGTTGATGTCCTTCTGCAGCTTTCCCACGCGCTCCACCCTTTGCTGGACGAGCTTGGCCGTGTCCGAGGTGACGGTCGTGGTGCGGTTCACGCGAAGATTCGTCATGAGCAGGTATCCGGAAAAGGCGACGATGAGAAACACGGCGACGGTGCCGACCCATGAGCGATGAGCCCCATGCCTACCCGTATGCCTCGCCATAAATATAAATCCTTCACGATGATTCGCTGGTTTCGAGTCTAACCACTATTATGACTTTTAGCCTATTGAATGGAGACTACGCTAATGGCTGACGAAGAGCTTCACGAAACCACCGCGACCGACGGCAACGTTGATAACAACGCCGATGGCAACGCTAAGCCTGCACACGACGACGAGGACTATGGCGTCTCGATGGACAAGGTCGAGGCGGTGCTCAACGCCACCGTCGACAAATCCGCCATGACGCCGCAGGTGAAGCGCATGATTCAGCGCCAGGCCGAGAGCACGAAACGCGTCGAGGAAACGATCAAGGGCACGAAGGCGAACCCGCGCTGGTTCGTCCCCTTGTTCTGCACCCTCATGGTGATAGGGCTGATTTGGGCCGTGGTCTATTATCTGACCAACAAATATCCGATTCCGGGAATCGGGGCGTGGAATCTGGCTATCGCATTCGCGATCATCATGGTCGGCTTCCTCATGACCATGGGATGGCGCTAAGGGCACGTCCCCCGCATGAGCGGGAGGCGTCCCGCGCGGCCCGGGGAGGCCCTCGGACCACGGGAAGCCCTCACACCCCGACCGTCTCATCGTGAGCCGCATCTGCGGCATACGATGATCACATGCCGCCCTTGGCCCAACGTCGTGCCGAAGACATAGCGCTCTCCCCCGTCCCTGAGCCCCAGCCTGCCCCTGAGCCGCTCGCTGCTCAGGGGAAAGTTCCTTGACGAGACGTTGGCCCGGTCGATGCCGTGCAGGGCCGTCTTCAGATTGCGCCGCGACAGCGTGCTGACCGCATCGATGACGAATCCGCGGCCGGGAAACGCCGTCACGGGATCGCGTGAGACGAACAGATGGCTGTTTCTCTCAAGCTGGGTCACCGCATAGCGTTCCTCGATGGCGCGGAAGCATCCCGCCTTCATTATCGATGCATTCGGCTCGTACAGATACCATCCCTTCTCCGGGCTCTGCGAGCCGTCGAGCGCATGCGGGGAGGCAAGACGACCCTCATGGACCGGCGGCAGCCGGTCCGGCGCGGGGTTCCGTTGCGACTCGTAGAGGAAAACGTCGCCATCGTTGACGCAATACACCCGAATCGGTTCCGCCGCACCCGGCTGGGCGGAACACGCCGACGCGGCGAGCCGGTTCTGTCCCCGCAACGGGCGGGCTGACTGTGGGGGATGGGCGGGATCCTCCCGAGACAGCACGATAAGCAGTTCCCTGCACGTATTGGCATGAGAGACGATGTGCACCTCCCGCACGCATGGGCCCAGGTCGGCGACGGCTTTGCGCCAGTCCAACATGGGGGAGAGCTTGAGGGCGACGAATTGTGCCTTCTCCAGCAGTTTTTCGCGCAGCCCAAGCACGTTCGGCGCGCAGTCCTCCATGGCGTAGGTTCTCGATCCTCGGCGGTCCCGTCTCGCCGGATCGAGAAAGAGCATGGTCACCGGGCGCATCGTCTCGAGATACTCCACCGAATCGGCGTTGACGACGCGGGCGTGCCCCAGTCCCAGATGACTCATGTTGTGCGCCGCGATATCGCACAGATGCGGCTGCCTCTCGACATACGTCGCATCGTCGAAGACTCGTGCCAGGTAGGAGAAGTCGACGCCGAAACCCCCGGTGAGATCGGCCAGGGAGAGACGCTCCCGCGCCCGAGGAGGAGTGGGGCCATGCGAATCCGGCGTGCCCAGACGGGCATCTGCGCCCCCTGCGGCGCCGTTTGCCTGCGCGGCGGGCCGTGGGGCGTCCGGACCTTCGCCACGCAGGGCCGCCGCGAATCGGCGGGCGAGATTCGACTTGTACTGCGCCGTGAACTGCGAGGAGCACTGTTCCATGCTCAGGTGCGGAGGGTAGATGATTCTTTCCTGCGCCGCCCATTGCGGAAGTTTGCTTCGTGCAGTCTGCCACCCCGCTATCTGGTTGAGCGCGAAAGGAAGGTCGATGTCGTCGTGTTTGGCGTGCAGGGCGAGGTCGCGCACGTCATCGTTTCGGTGCGTGCCGATGAAATCCATGGTCCGTTGGCTGATCTTCACCGTTTCATTGTAGATATCCTTCGGATGGCCGACTTTCCCACTGCGCCGATCGTGTTGGCCGCCCACATTGTTAACAACCGGGACAGTATTTATCCACACCCCAAAGAGCTTGGAAATACAGGGATGTGGAATAGTCATGTGGATAACCGCACGACTTGTACCCCGGTTATGCCCAAGTTATCCACATCATTATCCACACCTGTGGAAAACTACATGAGTGTAATTACGTCGCGTTGCCGCAGTGCGGCCAAGGCCCCAGCGAAACGGTGCGCGCCAGAGAGGGCCGAACGTCACGCGGCGGATTCATGAAGCCCATCCACACGGCCTGAAATCGATCAGAGGGGAAGGCGGACGAGCGCGGAGGGCATAGCCAGGAGCACCAGCGCAAGCAGCACGGCCACGACAAGGCCGCCCACGACCCACATCCGTGCCGATCCCGAAGCTCTGCGCAACGCCGGGATTCGAGCGGAAAGCAACCACGTCAGCGCGCCGCCCACGATAAACCCGCCGACATGCGCCTGCCATGCGATGTTGGGCATGACCACCGGTAGCGCGAAATTGATGGCCATCCACACCAGCATGGACCGTATGTCGGCACCCACCCGGCGGTAGACCAGCAGCAGTGCCGCGAACAGCCCGAACAGGGCGCCGGAGGCACCATAGACGGCCATGACCCACGTCCCGGTGAACCGGGCCCAGAGCACCAGGCCAACGGCGCCCCCGAAGCCGGAGATCATGTAGAGGGCGAGGAACCGCCAGTGCCCGAAAATCCTTTCCAGCACAGGGCCGACAGCCCAGAGGGCCATCATGTTGAAAAACACATGCAGCACGTTGGGCGCATGAAGAAACATGGACGTCAGCCACGTCCACGGCCGGATGATCGCCGTGGCCGGTATGAACATCCCCTGGGAGACCACCGAGGAGAACAGGGCGGGAGAGAGAAGCCGAAGCAGCATCTCGACGAGCCACACCGCCACGCATGCGATGATGATCGACCATGTGACCACGGGGCCGCCGTTGCGCCATTGCGCCTGAATCGTGCGCCTATCGAGACTGAGCATAGCCTCAACTCTAGCGAAACCGACACGATTGTCCTCATCCGCAGCCCCTTATGAGCGAGCTTGCACCCAATCGTCACAAAAAAAGTTTTATGATGGTATGTGGAGTTGACTTGAATGAGCAGGTCAGCACAAAGGGAAAGGAGCCGTCATGGAGAATAAGTCTTCAAGCGGTTGGAAGTTCTTCGCGCTGCTCTTCGGAGCTTTGCTTGCAGCAGCCGTTGGTTTGTACGTCTACAAGCAGCAGAACCCCGACTACGATCCGTGGGAGGAGCCGTGGGAAAACAGTTCGTCTCCTGTTGACCTGGGCCTGTCCAAGGAGAACAAGGACGAGTCTGCCGAGAAGGCCGAGCCGGAGGCTGAGGACGCCGCAGAAGCCGAGTAGCTGAATTTCTTATCGCTTATGCGAAGGCCCACGTTCGTGTTCATTCGAACGTGGGCCTTCGTGAATCCGGTTCCCCTGCCGTCAGGCCAGTGCCCGACGCCGCACGCAAGTCCCGCGCGCTAGTCCATCGGTCCGGTCTTCCAGATGAGCCGGAGATAATCCTCCACCGCCCGGTCGGAGCTGAAGTAGCCGCTGTTCGCCACGTTGAGCAGGGCCTTGCGGCTCCATTCGAGCGAATCACGATAGGAGTCCTCGATGTGCCTCTGGATGGCGCTGTAGGACGTGAAATCGGCCAGCGTCATGAAATAGTCCTTCGTCAGCCAGTCGGCCACAAGAGGCGCATACGTGTTCCTGTCCCCATTCGAGAACGCTCCTGCCGACACCATGTCGATCGCCGCCTTCAGGCGAGGATCGGCCTCATAGTAGGAGGAGGGCGAATACCCCTTGGCGTAGAGAGCCTGGACCTCGTCCACGTTCATGCCGAACAGGAAGAAGTTCTCCGCGCCCACACGCTCCCTTATCTCCACGTTCGCGCCGTCCAGGGTCCCGACCGTCAGCGCGCCGTTGAGCGCGAACTTCATGTTGCCCGTTCCCGAGGCCTCCTTGCCGGCCTGCGATATCTGCTCGTCAAGATCCGTGGCGGGGATGAGGTTCTGCGCAAGCTCGATGTTGTAGTTCCAGGGGAAGCAGACACGAAGCCGCCCCTTCAGATCCGGGTCGGCGTTCACGACCCTGGCCACGTTGTTGATCAGCTGGATGGTCAGCTTCGCCATATAGTAGCCGGGGGCGGCCTTCGCGGCGAACACCACGGTGCGCGGCAGCAGCGATTGCGGGTCGACCGCGCCCCGCTTGATGTCGGCGTAGGTGGCGATGACCTCCAGGATCTTCAGGCTCTGGCGCTTGTATTCGTGCAGCCGCTTCGCCATCGTGTCGACCATCGTCCCGGGGTCCAGCTCGAAGCCATAGCGCTGCCGGGCGAAATCGGCGAAATCACGCTTGTTGGCACGTTTGACCTCCATGAACCTGCGCACGAAGGCATCGTCCCGGGCCAGCGGTGCCAGCCCCTTGAGCATTCCCAGATCGCTTACCCAGCGGTCCGTGCCGAGCCCCTCGGTGATCAGATCCGACAGTCGGGGATTCGCCAGCCTGACGAAGCGGCGCGGAGTCACACCGTTCGTGACGTTGGCGAACTTCTCGGGGAAGATATCGGAGAAGTCGCGCAGCGTGACGTCCCTGAGCAGCTGGGAGTGCAGCTCGGCCACGCCGTTGACATGCCCGCCCGCGACGGTCGCGAGGTAGGCCATGCGTACCTGCGGGTCACGTTCATCCGTCACGATGCGCATCCGGGCGATCCTGTCCGGGTCGACGCCCCGCCCCTCAAGCATCGTGACGAATCCGGCGTCGATCGATCTGATGATCTCCATATGGCGCGGCAGAAGCTCGCCGATCAGGCTGGCGGGCCACACCTCCAGCGCTTCGGGAAGCAGGGTGTGGCATGTGTAGTTGAACGTTCTGCCCGTGATGTCCCACGCGACGTCCCAGTCATAGCCGTACTCGTCCACCAGCACGCGCATCAGCTCGGGTATGGCGATGACCGGATGCGTGTCGTTGAGCTGGAAGCAGATTCTCTCGGGCAACGTCGTCAGATCGGGATGAGCCTGCCCCGGATAGAACATGCGGATGGCGTCGCGGATCGAAGCCGCGACGAAGAAATACTGCTGCTGAAGACGCAGCCGCTTGCCCTGGGGTGTGGAATCCTCGGGATAGAGGATCTTGGAAATGTTCTCAGCGGCGACCTGGGGCCTGACGGCATCCAGATACCGTGAATCGTTGAAGGCCGCCAGATCGAACTCGTCGTAGCTGCGAGCGCTCCACAGGCGAAGCGTGTTCACCCGCCCCGAGGCATATCCCGGGACCATGTAGTCGACCGGCACGGCACGGACCCACTGCCCGGGACTCCACACCCGTCTCCCGGAGACGCCCGCCGCCACCGTGCCGCCGAAGCCCACGCGCTGCGAACGCCCGTAGTCCGCATGGCCCCACGGCTCGTCCCCGGTGAGCCAGTACTCGGGCCTCTCCACCTGGCGCCCCTGGTCGTCGAACTCCTGCCGGAAGATTCCGTACCTGTATTGGATCCCGTAGCCGACCGCAGGCACCCCCAGCGAGGCAAGCGAATCGATGTAGCAGGCGGCGAGACGGCCCAGGCCGCCATTGCCCAGACCGGGCTCGTATTCGGCGTCGACGACCTGCGAGGGGTCAAAGCCCATGTCCCGCACGGCCTGCTCGAACTGGTCGGTCAGCCCGGCGTTGAGAAGGGCGTTCCTCAACTGCTTGCCGATAAGGAACTCGGCGCTAAGATAGCCCACCGCCTTGGTCCGTCCGCTCGTCATCCCCTCACGGGTCGACATCCAGGAGTCCATCAGCTCGCGGCGCACGGCCGCGCTGGCGGCGCAGTAGACGTCCCCGGCGGTCGCCTCGTCGACACGAACCCCCTGGCGATAGGTCAACTGCTCCCGAATCCGTTCTGCAAACTCCTGCGCTGTTGTGGACGACTGAGGTGCGGTGCTCTGTACCATGTTTATCTCCCTTGAGATGTGGACAATCCCGGTACCACCATTATGCCTTGGCTTGGCCACATTGTGCGAACGTCCACCGTCCGCGCCGCAGGCGGGACCCATTTGCATAATGCGGCGTGCAGAGCGAAGATGGCAGGCATGGCGGTTATCCATGAGAAAGACATGCAGAAGGGCAGAACGGCCCTGGCGCAGTGGCGTTCGGCCGCGATGACGCAGGCGGGCCGGAACGTCGCGGAGGCGAGCGGGCGCGCCCCCGCGGCCCTGCGCCTCACAATCTCGCCGGAATTGGGCCGGTCCGCGATGGCGATGGCCGTGCGCTATTCCCTGTACCTGCTGGAGCTCAAGGCGCCCGGGGAGGGAGTCGAGGTCCGCGTGGCGCCGTGGGGGGCCGTGAAGATCCTGGACGGTCCCGCATCCGACCCTCACAATCTGACGCCGCCGGATGTGATAGAGCTCACCCCCGATGTATGGCTCCGCCTTGTCTGCGGCATCACGTGCTGGCGGGAGGAATACGACGCGGGGCACATCAGCGCCGTCGGCGAGCGCGACGACCTCAGCGCGCTGCTTCCTCTCCCATCCGAAGGTGAATAGTCATGGCCGAGGACGGCACGGAAACATGCGATGCGGCACGGCTGCGCGGAATCAAGCCCACCCCACAACCGACAACCGTCGCTCTCTGAAGGGGAAGGAACCCGATCCGGCCCTGTCAGTCCTGCCTAGGCTTCTTCAGCATGCTGGGCTTGGGCATGGGAATGGGCTTATGGGGTCGTGGCTTGACTTTCGATGGCTTCGATGCGGCTGTGACGACGGGAATCTCCCCGCTTGTCGCCTTGGATGCCGATTCGGCCGCCCACTTGGCGTATTCGCTTAAATCATCGTCGGCCGGCGCGTTCTTCTTGTCCACCTTGCCTGCGCGCGCATTGCGTTCGCGAGCAGTACGCTCTTCGGTACCAACGTCCGTAGTGTGGGCGTACACCGCCGATTCATCGGCGGGTTCGCCACCCGACTCCTGTGCATTAAGCTCTTTGGCAAGCTCGTCGTAGTCGGTATCAGTCGTCAGGTACTTGAGCTTACGGGCAATTTTCTGCTGTTTTGCCTTTTGACGTCCGCGGCCCATCTGACCCCCTGAATAATTACTTTTGCGTTCAATTCATCACATAAGAGAGTACCACTTGTTCACTCCCGTTTCGTTGTCGGCTCAGACTTTTACGATAAAAACGATATTGTATACATTTCCCACACATACGACACACACCGTAAAAAGGACGACGAGATGACGCAAGAGCATCGGACCACAGCAGCTGGCAACGAGTTGAGCGCAAGTTTCCTTGCCGCGAAGAAACGCTCCGACGACACCCTCTCCACACTGCAGAGCAATCCCGGGGCCTTCACCATGCTCACCGGGGATCGTCCCACGGGAAGGCTTCATCTCGGCCACTATTTCGGGTCGATCCGCGAGCGCGTCGCCATGCAGAATCGCGGCGTGAGGACCAACATCATCATCGCCGACTACCAGGTGATCACCGACCGGGACACCACCGACCACATCAGGGAGAATGTGTACAACCTCGTTCTTGACTACATGGCGGCCGGAATCGACCCGAAGAAGACCATGATCTTCACGCATTCCGCCGTTCCCGCGGAGAACCAGCTCATGCTCCCGTTCCTGTCGCTCGTCACGGAGGCGGAGCTTCACCGCAACCCCACGGTCAAGGCGGAGATGGAGGCCTCGGGCCACGCCCTGACGGGCCTTCTGCTGACCTACCCGGTGCATCAGGCCTGCGACATTCTCTTCTGCAAGGCCAACGTGGTTCCGATAGGCAAGGACAACCTTCCGCACGTGGAGATCACCAGAACCATCGCACGCCGCTTCAACGAACGCTATGCACAGGATTCCCCCGTGTTTGACGAGCCGTCCGCGATCCTCTCCGACGCCCCCGAGATCCCCGGGCTTGACGGCCGCAAAATGAGCAAATCATATGGAAATTCGATTATGCTCGGGGCCACGGCGGAGGAGACGTCCAAGCTGATCAGGAAAAGCCCCACGGATTCACAGCGGACAATCACCTTCGACCCTGTGGGCCGGCCTCAGGTCTCCGCCCTGCTCACCACGGCGGGACTGGTGACCGGGCGAAGGCCCGAGGACATCGCGGCGGAGATCTCGGGCGCCGGCGCCGGCGCCCTGAAGGCCTATGTGATCGAATCGGTCAACGCCTTCCTCGCCGAGCATCGGCAGCGTCGGGCGGAACTGGCCCGGGACATGGACTACGTGCGCGATGTCATCCACGATGGCAACGCGCGCGCCAACGCGATCGCCGAGGAGACACTCGCCCAGGTGCGCGACGCCATGGGAATGACATACTGAAATCGGACGCGGGCTGCGGCGCCCGCCGCGCTCAGACGTCGTAGCGCCAGCTGCGATCGGTGACGACCCGGGCGAGAGCCAGGCCGACCGGCAGGCAGATGATCACCATGAAGGCCCGGAACCCCCAGTCCAATGCGAGCTGCGTGTTGAACTGGCCGAGATTGAACATGGCCTGGTACATGTAGAGCCCGGGAACCATGATCACGATCGAGGGGACCGTCAGGCAAATGCGCGGATAGCCCAGGTGCGGCGGAAGCCAGCCGCGTCGAACCGATGTGCGCCAGACCGAGGCCAGCAGACCGGCGAGCGTGGCGCCGATGCAGGCCGCGGCCTCGGGAGGGACGCCCAGATCCCCGATGGTCAGCCGCAGGGTGTCCGTGATCGCGCCGATGACGGCCGCCGTCAGACACATGCGCTGCGGCGAATTGAAGAGAACCGAGAAGCCCCAGACCCCGACGAACGCCGCCACGAAGCGCAGGCATCCATTCAGCCACGGGTCAAGCCCCAGAGGCTCGAATCCCTGCGGGTTGAGATGCACGATCGCCGCGACCATCCACCCGGCCAGCGTCGCCATGAGAATGATGGCCAGCGTGTAGCACAGGCGCTGGATTCCGGAGGGAAAGTCGATCTTGGCGATATCCAACCCCCCGGTTATCAGGGGGAATCCGGGAATCACGAACAGCATCGCCCCGATGTATGCGGTGTCGTGCTGCAACGCCACAGGATCCGCCAGACCGATCAGGCGCAGCGTCCCCGTGCACGCCAGCGCCGCGACGGCGACGCAGACGAAGGTGACGACGAACTGGTTGAGTCGGTGGGCGAAAAGCCGTCGCCGCAGCCATTGCCCCAGACCCGCGCCCACGAACGCGCCGATCATGTCATAGGGGCCGCCGCCCAGGAGGAAGACGAATGCCGCGCAGGCGAGCGCGCCGGCAAGGCCGGAGAACGCCGGTGAATACAGCGGCTTTCGACGTTCGATGAGATCAAGGCGGCTGTGCGCCTGCTCGACGGTGACTCCGGGGACCTCCGTGCCGTCGACGCCCGATCCGGCATCCACAGGCTGGAACATGTCCCCGAAATGCTCGGCGTATCGGCCTGAAATCGGCTTATGCACCCTGGCTCCGGCGGACGTCCGCATGGCCCGGCGAGCCTCGTGCTCGCGATGGGCCTTCTGGGCGGCCCTCATGGCCGAGCGCCGGGAGTCGGGACTGTCCAGCTGTTCGACGACCTCCTGCGAGACGGAGGCCTGGGCGTGATAGACCGACCCCATCCCCAGATTCACGTTGAACCAATCCGCAAAATGCTCGAGAAGCCACACCCGCTCCGTGTTCACCCCGGTCGTGGGCAGATCGACGACTTCCGTGATTCGGCTTCTGCCATCCGTGCACGACGCCTCGATGTCGGTGAGGTTCACGTCCGCGCGCACATGCACCCCCAGGGGGTACGCGATGCGATGCATCATTTCGCGCACACGGAAGCTTCCCGTCCCCGCACCCAGATCCAGCATGCCCACCCGCACGATCACGCTCGCCTTGGCCGCTATCCCGGCCTCGGAAACGGGCTTGTGCCAGTCCCGCTCGATATCCTCCATATCCAGCGGAATGGAATGCGTATGGTACTTATGCACCGCCGAAGCGCTACTCTCACTTTGTTGCTGATGGGAACTCACACTATAAGTACTAGCCCAAGCCCTGCACCGCACGATGCCGTCGGGGAAAACGGCATACGGAAAAACGGCCCTTGGTAACGCATATGGTGACGGAAAGGATATACAATGGCACCGCATGTGCTGAATCGAAGGCTTTGGGTTCGCAACAGACAGCCACCACAATCGCGGAGGAGCCGCGAAGGGCTGACAGACCGAGCAACCAGACGTTTGGCCAAGGAGGTCTGATGACAAACAACGATCAACAGATCACGCCGGCGGATGCCACTATAGTGTCGTCCGGCACGGGGACCAAAACCCCCGAGGAACGTGATCTTCCACCCTCTCTCAAGCATGATATGGACCTGTCGCTGCAGATGCTGCGCGAGGTTCTCGGGGAATTCGACCCCGATCTGCTGTCCGTCTTCGACACGGTGCGCAACTATGCCGTGGAGGCGAGCGCGGAAAGCCATGCCGAGATGACCGACCCCAATCCCGATCAGAACGGACTGGGCAAGGCGGTGGAGACGATAGACGCGATGGGCCTGCACGACGCGCAGCTTTTGGCGCGCGCGTTCACGACCTATTTCCACCTCGCCAATCTGTGCGAGGAGAACTACCGGGTCTCGGTCCTGCACCAGCGCGAGAACAATGTGGGCGAGAACCAGGCGATCGACCCCGTCAACGAAATGACCGGAGCCTACCACCAGCTGCTCTCCGAAATGGGCCCGGCGAAGGCGCAGGAGCTGCTCAACAAGCTTGAGTTCCACCCCGTTTTCACGGCACACCCGACGGAGGCGCGGCGCAAGGCCGTGGAGGGCAAGATCCGGCGCATATCCGAGCTTCTCACCGAGATCAAGATTCTTGGCGGCTCGGACAAGAAGGAATGCTACCGTCGCCTGTACAACGAGATCGACGCCCTGTTCCGCACATCACCGATCGCGTTGAAGAAGCCGACTCCCGTCGAGGAGGCGAACACGATCCTCGACATTTTCGACAACACGCTTTTCCGCACCATTCCGCTGGTCTACCGTCGATTCGACGATTGGATGCTCGGAGACAAGGCCGGACTCGTCGAGCCGGTGTGCCCGGCGTTCTTCCATCCCGGCAGCTGGATCGGTTCCGACCGTGACGGCAACCCGAACGTCACCGCGAAGGTGAGCCGGCAGGTGGCCCGCAAGTTCAGCGACCATGTCCTGATCGCCCTCGAGGAGTCCACACGGACGGTGGGCCGCAATCTCACCATGGAGGCGGAGACCACCCCGCCGAGCGCGGAACTGCTGAGCCTGTGGAACCATCAGAAGGAAATGAGCGAAAGGCTCACCGACAGGGCCGCTCTCATATCCACGAAGGAGCTGCACCGCGCGGTTGTGCTCGTCATGGCCGATCGCCTGCACTACACCATCGCCCGCGACGCGGATCTCATGTATCATGACTGCGAGGATTTCATCTCGGATCTGAAAGTGGTCCAGCGCTCCCTCGCCGCGGCGAACGCGCGGAGGGCCGCCTACGGTCCGCTGCAGGATCTGATCTGGCAGGCGCAGACGTTCGGGTTCCACATGGTGGAGATGGAGTTCCGCCAGCACTCCATCGTGCATGCGCGGGCCCTGGAGGACATCCGGGAGCACGGCCTGCACGGCGAACGCGGGGAGCTCCAGCCGATGACCCATGAGGTGCTGGACACGTTCCGCGCCCTGGGGTCCATCCAGAAGCGGAACGGAATCAAGGCCGCGCGACGCTATATCATCTCCTTCACCAAGTCCGCGCAGAACGTGCGCGATGTGTTCGAGCTCAACAGGCTCGCCTTCGCCCACCCCGAGGACGTGCCGACCATTGATGTGATTCCGCTGTTCGAACAGCTGGAGGATCTGCAGAACTGCGTGAACGTGCTTGAGGAGATCATCAAGATCCCCGAGGTCCAGGCACGTCTCAAGGCGACCGGCAACAAGATGGAAGTCATGCTGGGCTATTCGGATTCCTCGAAGGACGCCGGCCCGACCTCGGCGACGCTGGCCCTGCACTCCGCCCAGGAGCGCATCGCCACGTGGGCGGAGGGCCACGGCATCGATCTGACGCTGTTCCATGGCCGCGGCGGCGCCGTTGGCCGCGGCGGCGGCCCGGCGAACAGGGCGGTCCTCGCCCAGCCCGTCGGATCCGTCAACTGCCGGTTCAAGCTGACCGAGCAGGGCGAAGTGATTTTCGCCCGGTACGGCAACCCCGTGCTCGCCATACGGCATCTTGAATCCGTGGCGGCCGCGACACTGCTCCAGTCGGCGCCAAGCGTCGAAAAGACCAACACGGAGATGACGCGCAAGTACGCGCCCATGGCCAAGGCCCTCGACGAGATCTCACACCGGCGTTTCCTCGATCTTCTGAAGACCGAGGGGTTCACGCCGTGGTTCTCCACCGTGACGCCGTTGAGCGAAATCGGCCTGCTGCCCATCGGCTCCCGGCCAGCCAAACGAGGTCTGGGGGCCAAGTCCCTTGACGATCTGCGCACGATTCCCTGGGTGTTCTCGTGGGCCCAGGCACGTATCAATCTGGCCGCATGGTACGGTCTCGGAACCGCGTGCGAGGAGTTCGGGGATCTTGACACGATGAGATCCGCATACGAGCAGTGGCCTCTGTTCAGCACGTTCATCGACAACATCGAAATGTCGATAGCGAAGACGGACGAACGCATCGCGCGAATGTATCTCGCCTTGGGAGACCGCGATGATCTGCGGGACAAGGTCCTCAACGAAATGGAGCTCACCCGCAAGTGGGTTCTCAAGATCGTGGGGGACGAATGGCCGCTGCAGCACCGCCATGTGCTCGGGCAGGCGATTCGGATCCGTTCGCCCTACGTGGACGCCCTGTCCGTGACCCAGGTTCTCGCCCTGCGGTCGCTCAGGCGCAAGGTGGACAAGGAGGAGCTGAGCCAAAGCCAGCAGGCCGGGTTCATCTACCTTATCCTCTGCAGCGTTTCGGGAGTCGCCGCGGGTCTGCAGAACACGGGATGATCCCTGGCTGACGTCCTTTTAGGCGGGGGCGGAACCGGGCCATGCGGCCATCGGCTCCGCCCCCGCCTTTTCCGCGGACGCACGCATCCGTCCAGAGCCGCGGACACTGCACAGCGACGCACTCCGCGCCGGAACCGCACATTCCGCGCCGCATATGACGGGAAGCGGTCTCCCCCTGCACTTCAAGGAATACGGCCACTTCCATAGAAAACAAGACTGTGGGGCCGGCAAGACTGTGGGGCCGGGCGCGCGATATGGCCCGCCCGGCCCCACAGTCAGTGCACGCCTGCCGGTCTCCCGCGATCCGCGCATGGGAAACCGGTGGGAGAATTCCTCCCTCGGCGCTATTCGATAAGATCGAGCATCTGCGGAACGCTCTTCTTCCCGAATTCGATCTTCTGCTCGGCCCCCTGCTTGTTGATGACGATGCAGGGCACGCTCATCACCCCGTAATGGTCCTTGAGCTCCGGGAAACGGGCCACGTCATATGCCTCCGCCCGAACATGGGGGTTCTGTGCGGCGATGCGCTGCGACGCCAGAACGGTTTCCGGGCACATCGTGCATGTCAGCGACACCAAAAGCATGACTTCGGTCGGCGCGGCGATCCTGTCTATCCGCTCCTTGGAATCCTCGTCAACCGCCTGGCCCGGGCCGGCCGCATTGTACAGTGCGAGCACGAATGAGTTGAATTCGTGCCCGCTGGGCACGCCATGGAAGGCGAGGCCCGTCCGCTGCGGTTTGCCGTCGACGCCGACCGTGCAGATGCGCACGCATGGTCGGGCGGGGGGCAGAACGCCGGTCTCGTCGAATTCGGCCTTGCCGTCGGCGTCCTCCTTTGCCCGGTCCGCGGCCACGCTGGTGAGCTTGCCCTTGCTGATCGCGACAAGCTCGCCGATGAATCCCTCAAGCTCCTTGGACAGCGGGGTCTCGTCAAGCTCCAGCTCGAGAGCGAGAGGCTGCGTCATCCTGCCGAACACGACGGCGAGCTGCTGGCGGATCGCGTCATTGAAGAAGCTCGATCCTTGCGTCTTGGGGGCTTGTGCGCCATCGGACGCAGGCGCGGGCGCAGGTGAGGTTCCTTCGTCCGCCGCCGTCTTGGCGGCATCCGTTTCCGATTTCTCGTATGCCGATTCGGTGGGGCGGGGAGGAACCAGGCCGGTTTTCTTGCTCAGTTGAGAGGCATAGCGCTCCAGTTCCACCGCGGCTATCGCGCCGTCGGCCGTCGCCGTCACCACCTGGCGAAGGTTCTTCACGCGCAGGTCCCCGGCCGCGTAGACACCGGGGACGGACGTCTCAAGATAGCCGTGCGTGATCACATAGCCGCGGGGATCGAGATCGACCACGCCTTTGAGGAGTTCGGTCTGCGGAACATAGCCCGCAAAGACGAAGACGCCGAAGGAGCCCTCGTCGGCGGGGGTCCAGGTTTCGGCCTTGCCTGTTTTCAGATCGAGCAGCGTGGCCTGAGTCAGACCTCCACGGCCGGCCGAAACCTCCTGCAGCTCCGTCTGGTAGCGAATGTCGATTTTCGGATGGTTCTTGGCCTCGGCCGCAACGGCCGCGTCGCACGTGAAATCCTTCTCGCGCACAAGAATGGTCACCCTGCTGGCGTATTTCGTCAGGAAGACGGACTCCTCTGCCGCCGCGAAGCCTCCTCCGACGACCAGCACCTCACGGCCGGTGAAGAACTCGCCGTCGCATGTCGCGCAATAGGCCACACCGCGGCCTGCGTACTCATCCTCACCGATGAAGCCAAGCTTGCGGGGGGTGGCGCCGGTGGCGATGAGAATGCCGAAGGTGCGGATATCCCCACGATTGGTGTGCACGATTTTGACATCGTCGTCCACGTCGAGGCCCGTGGCCTTGGCGGATTTGAATTCGGCTCCGAAGTCCTGCGCCTGCTGGCGCATCGTGGCCGTGAGCTTCCTGCCGTCGGTGACTCCCACCCCGGGGTAGTTCACCACCTCCGCGGTGATGGTGATCTGACCTCCGTAATCGGCCTCTTCAAGAACAAGCACGCGGTAGCGGGCCCTCGCCAGATACAAGCCCGCGGTCAGACCTGCGGGACCTCCGCCGATGACCACGACATCATACAAATCATTCTGCTTCTGCATCTACAACCCCTTAAACGTTATTGTCGGCCCGGCACGACCGCACCCCGGCGCACATGACCCATCGCACGCCGCTGCGCACGTGCCACGGAGCCGCCGCCCGACCTCGCTGCCGGACGGCGTGCATCACACCGCTCGGCTCAGAGCTGGCCGACGAGATCGAGGCTCGGGGCGATGGTCTCCTCGCCCGGAGTCCACTTCGCGGGGCAGACCTGATCGCCATGCGCATAGACGAACTGGGAGGCCTGCACGCGGCGCAGGATCTCCTTCGCATTGCGGCCCACGTTCGAGGAGATGACCTCATAGGCCACGACCTTGCCTTCGGGGTTGATGATGAAGTCGCCGCGCTCCGCCTGACCGTCGACCTCGTTGTAGGTGTCCAGATCCCTGGCGAGCAGGGCCGTCGGATCGGCGAGCATCGGGTAGGTGATCTTCGCGATCTTCTCATTGGCGTCATGCCAGGCCTTGTGGACGAAATGCGTATCGTGCGACACCGAGTAGATCTCGCATCCGGCCTTCTTGAAGTCCTCGTAGTTGTCGGCGAGGTCCTCGAGCTCCGTCGGGCAGACGAAGGTGAAGTCCGCAGGGTAGAAGAAGAACAAAGACCAGTGACCAAGGACATCCTTCTTGGTGACCTCGCGGAAATCACCGTTCTGGAATGCGTTGACCTTGAAATCGGTTAATTCATGCTGAAGCATCGTCATAATTTACCTCTTTGTCTCATCGCTTCGCTGTTTTGCCTGCCGGCCACCCCGCAGCCGCACCATCGCCTAAAGTCCTACGCTCATGTGCATGTCCGCAAACCAATCGGACATTGCCCGGATTGCCCGCTGTCCCCATGCTAGCCCAGATATGCGAATGCGCCCCAGACAATTGCTGTGGGTCTAATCACACTTGGGACCGCGGCGGCGACCGCCCCCGCCCCACCCCGCCCACAGCATGCCGGGAGCGTTCCCGTGAGGATGCCGCAACACAGGATTCCGCCATAAGCCCAGGGCGAACCCGACAGGGGGAAGGTTCGAAGGCAACCGTAAGAACCCGGGGATACGATAGAGAAAAACAAGGAGGCAGCAGTGCAGACAGACCAGGGGAACGCCGTGCCCGGCATGGACTCCGCGGACAACGGGCAGTGGCACGGGGGGCTGGAGCGCGAGCTGACGGCGACCGCCGCTTGGAGCCGGATGCTCGCCGGAAATCATCGTTTCGCCGAGGGCAAAGCGGAACATCCTTGGCAGGACAGGGAGACCCGTGAATCCCTCATCGACGTGCAGACTCCGGATGCGGCCGTGCTTTCCTGCTCGGATTCGCGAGTGCCGCCCGAAATCATCTTCGACGAGGGGCTGGGCGACCTGTTCACCATACGCTCGGCGGGGCAGACGCTGGACGACGCGGTGGTGTCGTCCATTGAATTCGCGCTGAACGCGCTGCATGTGAGTCTGATCGTCGTGCTCGGGCACCAGAACTGCGGTGCGGTTGCGGCCGCGGTCAAGGAGCTTGAGACACTGGATCACGCATGCGACTCGGATTCGATCATCGTGCGCTCGGTCGGGGCCTCCGTCGAGCAGGCCCGGCAGGCGGAGCTCGACACCCCCCAGGATTTCGAACGCGTGCACGTGGCACGCACCATCGAGGAGCTGGTGAGCCGTTCGCAGGACATACGCAGGGCTCTGGCACAGGAGAAGGTCATGATCGTGGGGGCACGGTACAAGCTCACCACGGGCAATGTGGAAGTGCTCTCGTTCTAAGCGATGGCGGATCTCACGAATTCAGAGGACGGTAGGGGGCGCGCCAGCGGTTCCGCGATCAAGACCGACGCCGCCGACGGACGCGCGAGCGCAGGCACGGGCCCGGGCGGGATCCGGTCGAGCAACTACCTGTTCCTCATCATCGGCATCCCCCTCATCGCCTTCGTCGTCAAGGCGGCGCCTGCGCTGCAGGCGCGCAGCCACATGCCGCTGATGAACATCGTGAGCGGGGCGACGGGGCTTCTGCTGCAGGCGGTGCCCTTCGTCCTGATCGGGGTTCTCGTCTCGGCCGCGGTGGAGACATGGGTGAGCGCGGACTTCATCGAGCGGCATTTCCCGCGCTCGACCGTCGCGGGGTTCGCCGTGGCGCTTGTGGCCGGGCTGTGCATGCCGGTATGCGACTGCATCGTGGTTCCCACCTTCGCCCGGCTCGTGCGCCGGCGGCTCCCCCTGCCGTGCGCGGTCACCTTCCTGTGCGCCGTGCCGGTGATGAATCCGGTCGCGGTATGGTCGACATGGTTCGCCTTTTCCGACAAGCCGTGGATGGTCGTGGCACGGGTCGGCCTGGGCATGCTGGTGGCCCTTCTGGTGGGGCTGAGCTTCCTGCTGGTGCCGATGAGATCGGAGGTCGTCAGACCGGAACCACGACAGGGCTCGGACGGCGTGCGCGGCATTACGGCGTGCGCGGCGGCCACCGACGGCGTCTCGGATGCCGGTGACCCTAGGAGCGCCCCTCCCGCCGCCTGCGCCGGGACGATGCCGGCAACGGGGGAGCACAGGACGCCGGCGGCGACCCTCCCCCTGTATATCCGCCATGTCCATGACGATTTTCTTCAGCTCATGCCGATCATTCTTTTCGGGATTCTCGTCGCCTCGAGCATCCGCACGGCGCTGGGAACCGATCCGGCCTCCGCAATCAATGCGACGACGCTTGCCGCGGCCATCGCCGTCATGATGGGCATCGCCTACATCAGCTCGATCTGCTCGACCTCGGATGCCGTCATCGCCCGAAGCCTGGCGACCGCATTCCCCACCTCCGCCCTGCTGGGATTCCTTCTTTTCGGACCGATGCTCGATTTCAAGAACACGCTGATGCTGATCACGCAATGCCGCAACCGCTTCACCATCCGCATCGCGCTCACGATCACCGTCACCTGCTTCGCCGTTGCCTGCGTCTCCCACTGGTTCCTCCTCGGGGCGTCGGCATGAGCGCGCGCATGGGCGTGCGACGCCGCAAAGCGACCGCGGCCGATCGGGTGGAAAGCCTGTGCCTTCTCGGTCTTGATGCCGCGATGATCGCCCTCACGGCTAGCGGACAGTACACGAGATTCACCACGCCACGCACCCTGCCCTATGTCATATTCGCCATCGTTCTGGTCTCCGTGCTTACCGCGGCCGCCTGGACGGGCCTGTTCCGGGCCACACCGCGCGAATGCGCCACCATGCTGGTCTCCCTCATCGTTCCCGCCCTGCTTCTGGTCATCCCCATGCAGGCGCAGGCGAGCACGGGCTTCGACAAATACGCCGGGGGCCGGGCCATCGCCATCGCGCAGTCGAAGGGCACGCAGGGCCTGCACGGGCTGGATGCCGCCAAAAGAACGATCACCATCAGCAACGACGAATTCGGGGCGTGGTACGAACACATCGACCACAATCCCCAGCAATACGCCGGATACACCATCCACGTGACGGGTTTCGTCAGCACCTCGACCACTTTGGGGGCGCAACAGTTCCTCGTCGCTCGCCAGCTCATGTCGTGCTGCATCCTCGACATGACGCCATTCGGATTCACCGCGCAGAAGGATCCGGCCCCGACCGCGCATCTGCGCTCGTACCCCAACGAGACGTGGGTGAGGCTCACCGGGCGGCTCGAACCGGGAACCATAGGGAAAGCCGGATACAGCTACCAGGGCATGATCCTGCACATCAGCTCGATCTCGCGAACCTCTGCCCCGACGGGCTACTTCTACCAAAAATAGCCACCCCGCAAGCACGTAGCAGCCCCGCCAGCCGCGGCCCGAGGCGGAGCCGCCGGGCGGACGGCAGCGCGCCGCGGCGGACCATGCTGCGGCATCGCGCCGCGTGAGGCCAGGTCCGCCCGCCCCCCCCTGCACGACATGGCGGACACCGTCGGCGTCCATCCTCAGCCGCCCCCCTCCCCGCCGGACGGGCACGGGATTCGTCATTGACGCCCCAATCTTCTAAGGTTGTAGGCATGTCACTTGGTTTGAATATCCTTCTGATCTTTATATTTCTGGTGCTTGGATCCATGTTCGCCGGCACGGAGCTGGCCCTGGTGAGCCTGCGCGGCTCACAGGTCGACCAGATGGAGCTTGAGGATGCCCGCGGGGCTCGGGTGGCGAAAATCGCGAGGGACCCGAATACCTTCCTGTCGACGGTGCAGATCGGGGTGACGCTTTCTGGATTCCTGTCCGCATCATTCGGCGAATCGTCGATCTCCCCCTTCATCGTCCCCGTGGTGGAGGGCTGGGGGGTGCCGCACCGGGTCGCGGCGCCGCTGACGACCGTGGTCCTCACCCTCATCATCTCGTACTGCTCGATCGTGATCTCGGAAATGGTCCCCAAGCGCATCGCCATGCAGCGCACGGAGCAGATCGCGCGCAGCGTGGTCCCGGCCATAGACGTGTTCGCCAGGATCTGCAGCCCGATCATATGGCTCATCGGCAAGAACACCAACCTCTTCGTGCGCATGCTGGGCTTTGACCCGAACGAGACCGAAAGCGAGGTCTCGGACGAGGAGCTGCGCGTGCTCGTCAACACGAACAGCCGGCTGAGCAAGGACGAGCGCACGATTCTCGACGACGTCTTCGACGCCTCCGAAACCATTGTGGCGGAGGTGATGAAGCCCCGCGCGGACGTCGTCTTCATCAACGGGGACCAGCCTCTCGCCGAAGCGGCCGCCTATGTCAGGCAGATGCCGTATTCGCGCTACCCCGTCATCGGCAAGGACTTCGACGACGTGCTCGGATTCGTCCACGTGCGCGACCTGCTCGACGTGCGCGACCCCCATGCGAAAACCGTGGCCGATGTGACCCGCGAGGGAATCTCGCTGCCGGGAACCTCGAAGCTGCTTCCCAGCCTCGAGCTGCTGCGCAAGAAGGGCATACATCTGGCGGTGGTGATCGACGAATACGACGGCACCGACGGCATCGTGACCCTGGAGGACATGACGGAGGAGCTCGTCGGGGATATCCGCGACGAATACGACCTTCCGGAGGAGAAAGGCGGGGAGCGCGAGGACGGCAACGTCTTCGTCAACGGAGTGGCCACCATCGACGGGGGCACGACCATCGAGGACTTCGCCGACCTGACCGGCATCGAACTGGAGGACGGGCCATATGAGACGGTGGCCGGATACTTCCTCGCGCACACGGGCACCATGGGTTCGGTGGGGGCCGTTCTCAAATCCGACGACGGCTATGAGATGGTGGTGACGAAGGTGGACGGCCGACGGATCGACACCATCCAGGTCCGCCGATACAACACGGAGGAAGATACCGTAAAAACCTCATAAATCAAGGTTTTATGCTAACTACTGAAAAGCGTTCGAACAGATGTGCGACAGCAGCGCTCGTCTAGAATGGTAGTCGTATGCAACGGGCGACACGGGCCGCCGGTTGGGGGAACAGGAAAGGATTGACATATGGCACTCACATTTGTGGTTCCGGGTCTGGATGAGGCGGCGTCGGAGAAGATCATCGCGATTTTGCAGAATCGTCTCAGCCAGGAGCAGGAGGCCGCGCTCGTTCTCAAACACGCGCATTGGAACGTGACGGGCCCCGATTTCATCGCCGTGCATGAGATGATCGATCCGCAGGTCGAAACCGTCCTCGCGCAGGCGGATGAGACGGCGGAGCGCATCGCCACGCTCGGAGGGTCTCCCGACGGCCGCCCGGACTCGATCATCCGCCACCGCGACTGGAAGGCGCTTGATCTCGAGGGACGTCATTCGACCACCAGCTACCTCAAGGCGCTGGTCGAGTACTACGACACCTTCATAGCCGATGATCGCAAGGCCATCACGGAGCTCGACGAGCTGGACGTGATCAGCTCGAACATCGTGCAGGACCATGTTCAGGAGCTTGAGAAGTTCCAGTGGTTCATGCGCAGCCACCTCGTGTGAGCATCGTCGCGGAACCTACCGCTCCCCGCAGGCATCGAACTGCGGGGAGCTTTTCGTATTCGCGGAAGAAGTCCACGGCGCGGGGGACAGTTGGTGTGCAGAAAGGATTCGACGATGAACACAAGCACTCAGGAACTTCTACAGAACGCTCTGGATCTGGCGGTTGCGGACGGCACGGTGGCCGGGGTCAACCTTCTGGTCAGCCACCAGGGCGACGAACGATGGTATGCACAGGCCGGCATGCGTTCTCTCGAGAGGCGCGAACCAATGTCGCGCAACGTGATCTTCCGCCTTTTCTCCCAGACGAAGCCGATAACCGGAACCGCGCTGATGATGCTTGTCGAACGGGGGCTTGTCGATCTCGCACAGCCGGTGAGCGATTTCCTTCCCGGGTTCAAGAACCCGCGCGTAAGCACGGAATACCTGCAGCCTTCGCAGATCAACGGGCCGATCGAGATGACCCCCTATGCGGGGACCGACGGCTCGTTCGCCACGCCCATTCCCACGGTCGCCGCCGAGCGCGAGGTCACCATCAAGGATCTGCTCACCATGACCTCCGGTCTTCCCTACCCGGACACCAGCTTCGACAGCGGACGACATGCCGCGGCCGTTTTCGGCGAAATCGACAGGCGCCTGCACACCGACCACGCGATGACAACGCTCGAGGTTGCCAACAGGCTGGGGGCATGCCCCCTGCGCTTCCAGCCGGGTTCCCGGTGGATGTACGGCACGTCGGCCGACATCATCGGGGCGGTGGTCGAGGTCGCCAGCGGCCGCCGTTTCGGCGATTTCCTGCGCACCGAGATCTTCGAGCCGCTCTCCATGAAGGACACGGCGTTCCACGTCCCCCCCGAGAAGCAGGCCCGGCTCGCCGCCGTCTATGACAACCCCGACAACCCGGTGGATCCGAAGAACGCCGGCAGGCCGCTCACGGAGGTCGAGACCGACAACCTGGGCGTGCAGTACGTGGCCGGAGAGGACCCCGCCTATCAGGCCGGAGGCGCGGGATTGAAATCCACCATCGACGACTATATGAAGTTCGCGACGATGCTCCTCAACGGAGGTACCCTGCATGGCAACCGGATCATCGAACCGGCCACCATCGCGTTCATGACGACGGGAGCCCTCACCAGCGCGCAGCGCCGTGATTTCGAGGGCCTTCTTCACGGATACGACTACAACACGTTCATGCGAATCGCCAGCGCCCCCGGGCACGCGGAATCGGTGTGCAATGCCGGCGAATACGGCTGGGACGGCTGGCTGGGAACCTATTTCTGCAACGATCCCGCGACCAGGACCACATTCCTCCTCATGTACCAGCTCACGAACGCGGGAACGACGACGTTCACCCGCAAGGTCAAGAACATCGTCTTCACGCACCTCGGCGACTAGCCGGCGTGGGGCCCGGCTGTGCGTTCACGCCGCTGCGGCCTGTCCCCATACCGAGGCTGTCTCCATGCCGCAGCCGGGCCTCGGGGCCAGCGCAAACGCTCGCATCTGGCGGCCGGGCAGTGCTTGCTTCGCCTCCACCATCGTGCCCACGAAGCACCCATAGCCCCGGAGGCGTCGCGTCGCCATCGCCACATCTGCCGTCCGCCCGGCCCCGATGCGACGCCTCCGGCGTATGTCATGACTTGAGGACGACCCGAATCGGACTGCTCAGGTGGCGGCTGTCGGGGCCGACCATGATGTCGAACTCCCCCGGATCGCTGGTGAACGCAAGGTCGGGATGCACATAGCGAACATCGTCCGGGGTCAGGGAAAACGTGACCGTGACGCTGGACCCCGCTGCGATGCGCACCCGCGAAAAGCCCTTGAGCTCTTTGACGGGTCGGACCGCATCGCCCACGAGATCCCTGACGTACAGCTGCGCGATCTCCACGCCGTCCACATCGGAGGTGTTGGCGATCGAGACGTCAACGCGCAGCGGATGGCGGTCATCGAATTCGGCACCGGACACGGTGACGGGCCCGTAGGAGAACGTGCTGTAGCTGAGGCCGAAGCCGAACGGATACAGAGGGTCGTTGGCTACATCAAGGTATTTCGACACGTATTTCTCGCGCGGTTTGGCCTCATAGGGGCGCCCCGTGCTGCAGGAGTTGTAGTACACGGGCACCTGCCCGACGGTGCGCGGGAAGGACATCGTGAGCTTTCCGGAGGGATTCGTCGCGCCGACGAGCACGTCGGCCACCGCACGACCTGCTTCGGTTCCGGGAAACCATGCCTCCACGATCGCCCGGGCCTCGCGGTCCACTTCCGTGAGATCGAGGGGCCTGCCGTTGAAAAGCACCACCACCACATTCGGGTTCACCGCCCGTACCGCCCGGAGCATGTCGATCTGACCGTGAGGAAGACGGATATCGGACCTGCTGGCCGCCTCCCCGCTCATGTCGGAGGTCTCTCCCAGCGCGAGGACGACGACGGAGGCCGAACGGGCCATGTCCACGGCCTCGGCGATGGCGGCCGGTGAGGGATCATCATAGTCGCAGGACTCCCGGGCCACGGTCACGGCATGGGGGTGACGGGCGAGCAGCCCCTCGGCAAGGCTCACCGTCTCCTTCTGCCGCCCCTGCCAGGACCACGCGCCCAGCAGATCATGCGATGTGGCGCATGGTCCGGCCAGCGCGATGGATGCGGGCACGTCGGCATGCAGCGGAAGAATGCCCGCGCCGTTCTTCAGCAGAACCACGCACTCCCCCGCTATGTCCCGCGCCGCCGCACGATGCTCGTCGCTGAGGACCACGCTGCGTTCCCTGCCCTCGTCGGCGCCACGCAAAGGGTTCTCGAACAATCCCAGATCGTTCTTCAGCTCCAGCACGCGCATCACCGCCTCGTCGACGATCGCGCAATCCACGCGTCCGGATTCGACGAGGTCCCGCAGATGCCTCAGGTAGCATACGCTCATCATCTCGATGTCGACCCCGGCCTCGATGGCGAGCTTCGCGGCCTGCTCGTCATCCTGCGCGACCCCGTTGGTCACCAGCTCCCTGACGGCCTCGTAGTCGGAGATGAGCGCCCCGTCAAAGCCCCACTCCTTACGCAGGATGTCGCGCAGGAGATGCTTGTTGCCGCTTGCGGGCATGCCGTTCACCGTGTTGAAGGAGGTCATCACGGTTTTCGCCCCCGCTTCGATGGCCGCCCGGTAGCCCGGCAGATACATGTCCCGCAGCTCGCGCTCGGACATGTCCACCGTGTTGTAGTCGCGCCCGCCGACCGGTGCTCCGTATGCGGCGAAATGCTTGACGCAGGCGGCGACGCGCTCGACATCGTTGCGCAGGTCGCCGCCCTGGTATCCCCGCACCATGGCGCGGGCGAACTCGGCGTTGAGGCGGGGGTCCTCCCCGGTCGATTCCATGACGCGGCCCCACCGGGGGTCGCGAACAAGATCGACCATGGGGGAGAAGGTGAGGAACAGGCCGCTGACCGCCGACTCACGGGCGGAGATCCGTGCCATCTGGGCGGCCGCATCCACATCCCACGAGCTGGCCAGCCCCAGGGGGATCGGGAAGATCGTGCGATATCCATGAATGACATCGCCCATGAAAAGCGTGGGGATGTGGAGCCGATGCCTCGCCATGTACTCGGTCTGGATGCGGCGGCATTCGGCCGCGCCTCCGACCCCGAGCACGCTCCCCGCGTTGGCGATCTCCCGCTCCGTCAGTCCCAGCTGGCTCATGGGGCCGGTGCGCTCCTGCGCCGTGGTGGAGTAGAAGTCGCCGCTGATCTGAAGAAGCTGGCCGATCTTCTCGTCCATGGTCATCTCGGACAGGAGCCGTTCAAGCTGTACATGCTGCATGGGAACCTACTTGCTCTCGTGCGGACCGCGATCGCAGCCCACGGTGATATCGATGATGTCGGCGGAACCGAGAGCCCCGGACGAGACCCTCACGCCTCCCGTGCGGTAGGGAAGGGGAATCTCATCGCCGAGGATCCTTTCGCCGTGGACCGAGACCTCGACGGGGAGGCCCCCGGGAACGACGTGGTAGCGCAGCGTGCGCATCCTGCCGAACAGGGCCATACGCAGCGTCACGCCATCGTCATGGGTGGATAGAACGGGGTCAAACACGACCGAATCAGCATGGATCTGTACACCGAAGAGGTGCTGCACGGTCTGCCGGATATAGATTCCGGGACCGGACGAATACACGCGCCAGCCGCCGCGCACACCGACCGGATGCGGACTTCCGGCACGCAGCCGATCCCACTGTCTGGCCGCCGTGTAGCGGTCGGGGAAGTCGGCGTCGGACGAGGCGAAGTAGCAGTTGCGCTGGCGCGGCTCGCTGGTGGACAGCCGGGAGAACTGGCCGACGGGGCTGATGCGCAGCAGCTCCTCCCCCAGCGTGTCACGCCCCAGCAGCGCCAGGGCCTCGCAGTAGCGGATATGCGCGTGAGTATACATCAGGCCGATTTCCCGACCGACGTTCGCCGATTGCTCCGCTCGTTTGAACACGCTGGTGACCCCGTCGTGGAAGGCGGCCGGCCTGTTCATCAGACGCATGCCGTCGGGATAGTGAAGGTTCTCGTTGACGATCCTCTCATGTCGGCGCTCGCTCTCCGGCGATAGCAGGCCCGCGATGATGGAACGGGTCATGGAGATCAGCCGGTATTGGATTCCGGTGCGCGTGTCATCCGGATGGATGATCGGCCGTGGCTCACCGTGCGAGAAGGAGACATAACCGGCGAGAACTCCGTCGAACACGAAGTCCTTGGCGAAGACAGACCGGATGAGGCTCGCCTCGTCGCCGAACTCGGAGGCCAGCTTGGTCGACCCGACCGAATCCAGCAGCCGCGCCAGCGCAGCCGACGCCTGGTAAAGCAGTGCGATCGTCCATGTCGAGGCCATCTCCTTCTTCATCGACTCCCGGGCAGGCTGAAGGGTGTCGTCCCAGTCGCCCTCCCCGTAGCTGAAAAGCCGCGTTCCGGGAACCCGATGGGAGCGGATGTAGGAGATGGTGCGTTCCAGGTGATCGAGCACCGTGGATTCGCCGTCGCAAGGCCGGTCGGTGTCCCTGTCCCAGAAGCCGACATGCTCGTCGAGGATCGATTCGTCCCCGGAGGCGTCCAGATATTCGCCGATGGCCATCAGCGGCCATACGGGGATGTCCCCGTGGGAATCCTTCTGGTACAGATACGCGTATTCGTCGAACATGAACCACTGGGGCAACGAACCGTCCGTGTTCTGGTGTGCGAACACCTTGAGCACGATCGAACGCGCGATGTCGTCATGGCCGAAGGCCAGTGCCAGTTCAAACGGCCCCTGGCACACATCCCTGGTGCCCCACGCGGCCCCGGAATATTGTTCCAGCCCGTGCGGGGAGAGGAAATGCACCTGGGCGTTCTGGACGAACCATGGCATGATCACGTTGAATTCCTCGAGACCCTGCCCTCCATGGACCTCGAATCCCCGGGCGAACGAACATACACAGCGATAGTGCCGCGCAAGCGTCTCCTCGCGGCTCGACACCGCGAGGGCTTCGGCCCGGGAGATCCTGCGGGCTTCGTCGGAACCGGCCATGCTCGCCGCCATGACCACGCGCATATGGGTCGAAGCGTCGGCTCGGAACACCAGCATCCCGGTGTTCCGGCCACCCGTCCGCTCCTGCGGACCAGCCTCCCGGGTGCGGAAAAGGAGATCGTCACCGGAAAGCATGGCATCCGTGGACTCAAACGAGTAGCGCAGCCCGAGGCAGTGCCTGCCTGCCGCACAATCCGCGCGGGGGGCAATAACGACGGAATGCCGCTCGTCGACGGCGGCGGTCCCGTCCCCATCGACGCGCCAGTTGCCCGGATTCTCGATGTCTATGGTCATCATCGCGTCAATCGGGCGACTTGCCTTCATCTCCACGGCAATGGTGTTGTCGGTCGCGCCGGCGGTTGTGGTGACCTCAAGGCAGATGCCGTCCATCCTGTACAGCCACGCCGACCCTCCCACATCCATGACGTATGCGGAGGGGACTCCCAGAATGCGCCAGGCTCCGCCCGTACGCACCAGAATCCGCACGCCCTGCGAACGTGCAAGGTTCAGGCTCGTCCTGTGCACGGAGACCAGACGATTCATGTTCGTGTTTCCCAGCACCAGATGGGAGGCGAAGACACCGGGGGCGTATGTGGTCGCCGCCAGTGTCGGCTCCGGGTCCGCGTGCCCGCCGGCGAGCAGGATCTGCCCGTGGGAGCGGTCGACCTCCAACTCCTTGGCTTGCGAGACGATATGCCGGGCATGGGTGGAGAAATACGACAGAACGCGACCGGTCCCCTGAACGCCGCGGGGGGAGACCCGGGCCATCGATTCGCCATCCGTTGAGGTCGCGGACGTCAGCGGTCGATTCGCAGCCGACTGTCGCGTCCCGGCGCGTTCCACGTTGGTCACGTCGCCGTTGCCCAGCGCCAGAAACTCCTCGTCGCTGAGCTCGTTGCCGTTGAGAACAGGTGCGCAGGCCATAAGGGAGACAGGCTCGTTCCCGTCACTACGGCACTGGATGTCGCCATGGGCCCCTTCGTCGCCGGCGCATTCGCAATCGTCGCCGTATGCGCTGTCGGCGAGCAGGCGCAGGGCCGTGCGCGAGTCGTCGAGGCAGGCGTCGTCGAGCTGGCCGCGGAAGTCGGAGCGGAACGAGCTCCAGACGTCCCAGGTCAACCCCGCGCCCAGGGGCCGTGGCGTGGAAAGGAGGCAGGCCATGCCGAACTCGTACTGGTTGATGTGGCCGCCGTCCCAGTCCGGATCTGCAAGCGCACGCGGCGGGCATCCCCGTCTCGTCTCACGCCCATAGAAGTCAAAGCCGTCGGTCAGATATGCGGCGCACCCCTGCGCGATGCCCGTGGTGAGCAGGGTGAGCCGGGGCGCGTCGGCCATCGTCTGCCGAGCGGCGAGCACATCACCCACATCCGCTGTTTTCTCCACGTGGTAGGCGATGTATTGGGAGATGTAGGGCTCGCTGCTCAGCGCCTGTTCGGTGGGCGCAAGCGCGAGGTCCTGCGCACTGACCAGATCCCAGGTGACATCGGCGGCATCGGACGCCGGGCCGTCGGCATGGCCCCCGTCGCCGGCGACGTCCGATCCCGACACCACGCAGGAAGCGGGCTCATGCATGGATTCGGAACTCGCCGCCGGGGAAACCTCGACATGCCACACCCAGCGCCCGCCATGCTCCGTTCCCGCCATGGAGAGCTTCACCGACCACGCCACGCCCAGTCCCCGGCCCTGCCAGACGACCTGCCCGTCACGAATCCGCCAGTCCGCGGACGCACACGAGCCGATCAGACGCAGGCTGTCGATTCTCCCGCCCTGACGACGCCGAAGCCACAGACCGCTGATGGGGGCGTCATGGGGACCCGGCTCATACTGGGAGACCTGGATGTCACCCACACGGACGAACGACACGGCGCCGCTTCGGGTGATCCCGATGCGCATGCCCCCGGAGGTGAGCGAACACCCCGCGTGCAGCGGGGAGCGTGAACCGGGGAGAAGAGCGTCCGTGGCGTCGTCGCCCATGGCGTCGGTCGCATGGGAGCGGTGATGAAGGTTCGTGGTGGTCATGTGCTGTGCTTTCTTGTCGCTGAAGGAATGAAGTGATGTGGCATGGCTGACGGTCGTCACGGCCGGAGCGGAGGAACGTGCATCCAGAAATCATCAAGCAGACGTGCCGTCGCCGCCGGATTGTCGTTATTGGGGCAATGGCCCGCGTCGTCGATGATTTCGTAGCGGGCATCCAGCAGCGTTGCCATGCGGCGCTGCCACTCCTGCGGCCAGGCCTGATTGTCGTGAACCCCATGGAATATCAGGCAGGGAAGATGGGTCTGCCTGATCTCCTCCGTGGTGTCGTGGACATCGGCCAGCTGGTCGATGGCGCCGATGAGCTGATCGTGGCCGGTGCGTTCGGAACGGGTGCGGAAGAACCGTTCACCGGGGTCAAGGTCCTCGTCGGCGACGCTCGCCCTGTCGGGGTTGTCCAAACGCCACAGGTCTCCCCCGGGATGGTCGAGAAGCCGCTGGCGAAGATCGGCCTTGCGGCCCGGCCAGCCGTGGGGGCCCGAGCTCATGAGCGTCAGACTGGCGAATCGCGAATGGTCGGCGATGGCGGCGGCCTGCGCGACGGTGCCGCCAAAGCTATGACCCAGAAGATGGATGCGTTCGCGGCCCACATGGTCGCCGATGATTCCGGCTACCTCGCACACATCGGCTGCGGTCTGCCGTCGGCCATATGCGCAGGGGCCTGCCGGCGCGACGGAATCCCCCTGGCCCCGTTGGGATATGGCCCAGCAGTCCCAGCCGAGATCGCCGAGCAGGGGGAAGAGGTCGTAGAAATCCTCCTTGGATCCGGTGAATCCCGGAACGAACAGGGCGGTTCCCCTGGCGGTCCCGCGAGCCTGTCGATGTATGGCGGTGAGCGGTCCGACGGTGGCGTGGATCACCATGCATTCCACGCTCCGGGGTTTCGGCAGGGATCCGAACACCGGGCCGGGGCATATCCGGTCGCCGCCGGAGTCCATCGGCGAGCCACCCCGTGCACGCACATCTTCTGCCGGCGCCGACGTCTCGCCGTCGTGTCCCTGGGTTGAAAAGCCCCGAACCGAGGCCTCGTTGCAATCGCTGCCTGTCCTCGTCATATCCCCGTCCTTATCGACATCGTATCGGTCGGCCCTTCGACTCTGGCACGACCTGTCCTGTTTTCCTGTCTTTCGGCCGTCCCCAGCCCGGGATCCGAGAGCCGCGAAGGTTCTTCGCGGCGCATCCATCCCGGGGAAACAGACCCGGCCCGTGCTCTCAGGCCCCTGTCTGCAGACGCGGGATCGAATCCAGCAGGCGAATCGTATAGGGATCCTTCGGATGCCGCAGCACCTGGGCGGTCCCTCCCCTCTCGACGACCGTGCCGTGGTTGAGCACCATGATGTTGTCGGTGATGAGTCTGGCGGAAAGCAGATCGTGGGTGATGTAGAGCATGCTGACGTTCAGGCGCACCCTCAGATCGTCCAGAAGGGCGAGGATCCCGGCGCGCAGGGTCATGTCCAGCATGGAGACCGGCTCGTCGGCGATAAGCACCTTGGGGTCGCTGGCCAGGGCCCGGGCGATGACCACGCGCTGGCGTTGGCCGCCCGACAGCTGGTGGGGCAGCTTTGCGGCGAACTGTTCAACGGGCGTCAGACCGACGGTTTCCAGCAGCTCGCACATGCGCTCCCGCACGGCGTCGCCCGTCAGCGAGGTGTAGTTGAGGATGGGCCGGGTGAGCACGTATTCGACCGTGTGCAGGGGGTTGAGTGCGGCATAGGGATCCTGAAACACCATCTGGATGTCCGAATGCAGCCGGCGAAGCTCGGATTTGCGCTTCATCCGGTCGATGCGCTGCGACCCCAGGGCGATGGTCCCACTCGTGGGTCTCTCCACCCCCGTGATCATTTTCGCTATGGTGGATTTGCCGGATCCCGAGGCCCCCACCAGGGCCAGGGACTCGCCGGGACGAAGCTCGAACGACACGTCGCTGACTGCCTGGACGGGCTGTTCCCCGCGTGTGCGCGGCGCATAGGTTTTGCACAGGTTCGTCACGCTTACGGTGAGGCTCCGCTCCTCGCTGCTCTGCACGCGGTTCGGGTCCGGCGCCTTGCGATCAAGCCCGGGCACGCGCACCTCTTCCGCGCGCGGGTCGCCGTAGTGGCTGAGCAGCATCTTCGTGTAGTCGTCCCGTGGGGCGGTAAGGATTTGTGCGCTGGGTGCATCCTCCACGATGCGTCCGTTGTGCATGACCAGCACGCGCTGCGTTGATTCCAGCACTATGCCGAGATCATGGCTGATCAGGATCGCGGTGAATCCCTCACGCTTCTGCAGATCCCGAATGGTGTTCATCACGTCGTGCTGCACAAGCACGTCCAGGGCGGTGGTCGGCTCGTCGAACACCATCAGCTTGGGGTCGAGCGACAGCGCGAGCGCGATGGAGACGCGCTGGCGCATCCCTCCTGACAGCTCCCCCGGATAGGAGTCGAGGGTTCCCTCGGGCAGCCCCACCTTGGAGATGAGCTCCCGGGAGCGTTCCTCGAAGTGCTGCTTGGAAACGTGCCGGTGGGCTTTGAAGATGTCGGTGAAATGCTTGCGGATAGTGCGCACGGGATTGAGGGCGTTCATGCCGGATTGCAGCACCATCGCGAACCCTCCCTGACGCTGTTTGCGCAGCTCCTCGTCGCTGAGCGTGGTGATGTCCGTGCCGCCGAACAGGACCGTGCCGCCGCTGATGCGTGCCGGCGGTTTGGACAGGCGGGTCAGGGCGAATCCGAGGGTCGATTTCCCCGAGCCGGATTCGCCGACGAGCCCCACGAACTCCCCCTGGTCGAGGTCAAGGTTCACGTCCTGAACGGCTTTGACGGGCTCCGCTCCGGGAGTGTCGTATTCAATGGACAGGTTTTCCACATGCAGCAGACTCATCGTGCATTCCCTTCGCGCAGACGTGGATTGCTCAACCTATCCACACCGAAATTGATGAATGTCATGGACACGGCCAGCAGTGCGATCATCAGGCCGGGCGCGAGCAGAAGGGCCCACTGACCGGTGAGCAGGGCGTTGTTGTTCTGCGCCCAGTACAGCATCGTGCCCCAGCTGACCGTCGTCGAATCGCCCAGCCCGAGAAACTCCAGTCCCGCCTCGGCAAGTGCCGCGGCGGTGGCCGCCCCGAAGAAGTTGTTGATGATCAGGGACAGCATGTTGGGGAATATCTCGTGGAAAATGATTCTCGCCGAAGTGTCCCCGCTGAACGCGGAGGCGGTGACGAAGTCGCGCGAGCGCAGGGTCTGCGTCTGGCTGCGGAGCACTCGGGAGCCCCACGCCCAGCCGGTGAGGACGATGACGAGGATGATGACGCTCATCCCGCCGTTTTGCAGATAGGCGGCGACGATGATCATCAGCGGAAGCCCGGGGATCACGAGGAAGAGGTTCACGATGAACCCGATGACCTCCCCCGCGAAGGATTTGGTGTATCCCCAGCTCAGGCCGACGACGACGGCTATGCAGGTGGAGAGCAGGCCTGCCACCATGGCGACCATCACCGACACCCTGCCGCCCCAGATCAGCTGCGACAGCACGTCCTGGCCGGAGGATGTCGTGCCGAGCCAGTGCCCGGCCCCAGGGTTGAGGCCCCGCGTGAAGTTGGTGGCCTTGGGGTCATAGGGACTCAGAACCGGCGCGAATATGGCCACCAGAATGATCAGGAAGAACAGGACCAGGCCGAAACGGGCCTTGGGCACGGACCAGATCGTGGCGAAGCTGCGTCCGATGACGCGCATCGCACGGACGAACATGTTGCCGCCATGCCCGGAGCCGCTGACCTGCGGGGACTTCCCGGGGGCGGTGCCGGCGGGGATCGAGGCCGCCGAAACCGTCTGTTCCGCCGAAACCGATGTCGACGACTCCTGCCTTGACACCGGGGAGGTATCTGACACTGAAAGGGCGTCTTGTGACTGTGCACTCATGGGGTTCACCTTCTTGTTCTCGGGTCAAGCACGCCGTAGAGCATGTCCACAATGAAATTCGCGACGAGCACGCTGACCGTGATCATGAGGAACAGGGCCTGCATGAGCGGATAGTCCTGGTTGGTCACCGCCTGGTAGAGCAGCAGGCCGATGCCCGGGTAGCTGAACACCTGCTCCACGAGCAGCGATCCTCCGACAACCCCTCCCAGGACGAGCCCGAATGAGGTGAGATTCGGCAGAAGCGCGTTTCTCGCCGCGTATGCCAGCATGACAGTGCGCTGGTGCAGGCCGTTGGCTTCGGCGAAGGTGACGTAGTCGTCGCCGAGTGTGCTGATCATGGTGTTGCGCATGCCCATAACCCATCCACCGAGCGAGGTGAGAAGAATGGTGAGGCCGGGGAGGACGGCGTGGTAGAGCGCGTCCGAGAAGAAGAACCCCGAGGCCTGGGGAACACTGGTGGCGGAATATGCGCCCGAGGTCGGAAAGGCCTTGGCGACGTAGCCGAGGAAGTACAGCAGAATCAGGGCAAGCCAGAATGGGGGGAAGGCGGAGAAGAACGAGCTGCCGCCGCTGCCGACCGCGTCGATCGCGGTGCCGCGGTGCCATGCCATCACCGCTCCGAGCACGGTTCCGATGGCGAAGGAGATGATGGTCACCACGCCGACGAGGGTCAGCGTCCAGGGCAGTGCGTTGCCGATAAGCGTGGATACCTTCTGCGGGAAGTTGCTGTAGGAGACCCCGAAGTTCAGATGTGCGACGTTGCCGAGATACTGGATGTACTGGCTGAAGATATTGCCTTGGGGCACTCCGAGCTGGGCCTCGATGGAGGCGCGGAGCTCCGGGGTTACGGGACCGTTTTGGGCCAGCTTGGCTATTGCAGCGTCTGCGGGGGATCCGGGCATCATTCTGGGCAGAATGAAGTTCACGGTGATCGCCGCCCACAGAGTGAGCAGGAACAGACCGATTTTCCCTAGAAAGTAGCGCACGGGACGACCTTTCATATGGTGGTTGAGAATGGGGGCGACGCCGGGGCATCGCACGGCGTATCAGGTTGCGGGGTTGGTGGATTGCAGGATATCGGGTCGTGCGACCGTCGGATCACGCGCCACCCGGATCAGGCGGCCGCCGGGCGGGTGGCGTACGGGGCCGAACCCCGAGACGCCACCCGCCAGCGCCACATCCTGCAATCGGCCGTCAGGCCTTCTTCACGGTGGTGACGATCTTGAGAACGTTCGCCGTCCATGTGGTCGGAGCGGCGTATGGGTTCTGGGCGCTCGGCCACCCGGTGAAGTTCTTGGTGCTGAACAGGCCCCACAGCCCGCCGTAGAACATGCCGATCACCGGAACGTCGTTGTAGACCACCTGCTGCAGGCTGTCCACGATCTGCTTCTGCGTGGCCTCGTCGGAGGTCGCCTTGAGCTGGTTGAGCAGGGCGTCCGCCTTGTCGTTCTTGTAGCGTTCGAAGTTGGCGGTGGTGGACTGGCCGACGGGAAGCGCGAACTGGCTGTTAAGCAGGTTGTTGTAGTCCTGGAAGACATTGCCCGTGCCTCCGAACGAGGAGACGATGAGGTCGAAGTCGCCGTTGTTCTGCGCCTGCGTGTATGCGGCGGGCTGCGGCTGGGTGAGCTTCACCGAGATGCCGAGCTTGCCGAGCTGCGACTGCAGCGTCTGCACGCCCCGGAGCCAGTCGGTGTATCCGCTGGGCACGGTGATGTTCAGCGTGAGCTGCTTGCCGCTGGAATCGACGAGCTTGCCGTCTCGCGTGGTGTAGCCCGCCTTGGCGAAGTAGGCGAGAGCCTTCGTGGTGTTCTGGCTGATCTTGCCCTGATTCGGGATCGAGGAGTCGACCCACTTCTCCTGGTTGGGCAGCAGAAGACCCGTCTGGGTTGCACCCTTGACGTATCCCTCTTCGGCGTCGTTGGCGATCGCGCTGCGGTCGATGGCGTAGTTCAGCCCCTGCCGGAAGTCCACGTTGTTGAACGGTGCCTTGGTGAGGTTCGGGAACAGCGAGACGGTGCCCCCCGGAGGGAACCAGTAGTGGTTGTGCTGCTTGTTGGCGCCGACCCACGTCTTGTCGACGTTGGTCATGTACGAATAGGCCCAGTCATAGCCCTTGTTGACGAGGTCGAGCTGCTTGTTCGAAGCGGGGACCACGATCGTCTTGATGGCGACCTTGTTCGCCTGCCAGTAGTCGTTGTTCTTCTTGAGCGTGTACTGGTTGGGAGTGAAGGAGCCGAGCTCGAAGGGGCCGGTTCCCACGGGGTTGTCATCCGTGTATTTGAGGGGATCGGATATCTTGCTCCAGATGTGCTCCGGGACGATCGTCTGCTGGCTGATGATGCTGGCGGCGGGAACGTCGTCGGACTGGAGGTGGAAGGTGACGGTGTTTCCGCTCTCGTCCACCGACGCGATGTGCTGCCATACGCCGAGGGTGTCGAGTGCGGTGTTCTTTTTGATGAGGTTGAACGTATAGACGACGTCCTTCGCGGTGAAGGCCTGGCCATCGGACCATTTCACACCGTTGCGGATGGTGTATTCGATGGTTCGCGGGTTCACGACCTTGTCGCCCGTGGCCAGGAACGGGGTGGATGTCCCATCGATGACGTTCACGACCTGGAGCGGTTCATAGATGAAATTCGTCCCGGTCCGCTTGCTGGTGGAGAACGGGTTGAAATTGCGCACGAACGTGGGGCTTCCGCTATCGCCGCCATACAGTATTTCGTCGCTTGATCCGGACTGTTGCGAGGCGCCGCTTGCCCCGCACGCACTTACACCGAAAATGGTCGCCGCAGCAACAAGCGCCGCCGCTATCTTCGCGGTGATTCTCTGTTTCTTCATTGATACTTCCTTCTGTCAACATCGACAACGGTTTCCAATGGTCTCTACCAGTTGCCAGACAACCTATTAAAACCGACTGACCTGAGTTATTGTATGCGCTTACATTTTATTTTGCAAATCAGCCATACAATTTTTCTGAAAATGCCGAATATTCCTCTAAATACTGCACTTTCGACGGTTCCATATCTTGAAGAAATCAATGATAGCGCTACCAAATTGGGTGATTTTCCTCTCCATGCAATGGTACTATGAAAGAAATGTATGAAAACTCCCGGGGAGACGGCATGGCCAAAAAACCCACAGTCTACGACGTTGCGCGCGAAGCCGACGTCTCCATAGCGACGGTTTCGCGCGCCTTGAGGACGCCGGACAGCGTGCGCCCCCGAACCCGCGCCGCCATATCCCGGGCGATAGAGCAGCTGGGGTACGTCCCCAGCGGAAGCGCGCAGAGTCTGGCGGAACGCCGGACCAACACCATCGGCCTGTTCCTGCCGAACATCGACGAGCTCGAGCATATGTCGAACTTCGAACTGGAAAGCCGGGACGAGGCCAGAATGGTCATCGACCCCCCAGAGAGCGAGCAGCAGCGCCCCGACTCCCTGTACTTCGACGAGGTGCTGCGCGGATGCGAGCTGGAATCCTGGCGGCAGGGGCTGTCCCTGATGGTGAACATCGGCTTCGGGCGGCCGCAGTCCGACGTGTCGCGGCTGGTCGGCACCATGTCCGGCAAGGTCGACGGGCTCATCATCCTCGCCCGAAGCGCACCGAAACAGGTACTTGAATTCCTGCACCAGCGCATGCCCCTCGTCATGATAGCCAACGCGCCGTCCGAGCACGAGGAGGAGTTCGACGTTGTCCGTGTGAGCAATCGCAAGGGCATGAGCGCCCTGGTGACGCACCTTGTCGAGGCCCACCACGTCTCCCGCCTGGCCTACATGGCCGGCCCGGACGACTCCCCCGACAATCACAAGCGCTACGAGGGCTTTTGCGAAGGCATGCGGAAGAAGGGCCTCAACCCCGGGGCCGCACCCATCTATCGCGGGCAGTTCTCCCAGCAGACCGCCTATGCGATCACCCAGGGACTCATCGAGCAGCACGCGCTCCCCCAGGCGCTCGTATGCGCCAACGACCAGATGGGCCTGGGCGCGCTGCACGCCCTGACGGAAGCGCAGATCTGCGTTCCGGACACGGTAATCGTCACCGGATTCGACGGAATACAGGAGACGGAAACCTCGCGGCCGCGTCTGACCACCGTGCGTCAGCCGATGATCGACCTCGGGCGGGCCGCGGTCAGCACTCTGGTGCGCCGCCTGGGCACGCCCGACGGGCCTCCCCTCTCCACCGAGCTTCCCGTGTCCGTGCTGCTGCGCGAAAGCTGCGAGGGAAACCTTGCCGCCCGCCACCCGGAATCGGCCCAACAGTAACGGCGAGCAGGCGGGTGCGGCAAGCAGGAAGTCGCCGCCGCAGCGGCGGCCGGAAGACAACGGCAGGCGGCAGCAGCACGTTCCCCACCACGGCCTTTCTTCTACGGAAGGGTTTTCCCCACCGCGGGGATCTTCCTACCACACGATCTGACGATTAAGTTCACGACGCACGTCCCGCCACTGCGGCAGGAACCCGTCCATAAGCCGCTGAAAATCCGCACCGTGCCCTCCCGCCAGCAAATGGGTCATCTCATGGACGAATACGTATTGCAAAAAACGCCCATCCATGAAGCCAAGCTGGAGATTCAGACGGATGCGCGCCGTGCTCGGCGTGCACGATCCCCAACGTGAAGACATGACACGCAACGTGATGCGCGACGGCCTGCGCCCGACGACCGGGCACCATGCCTCGAGCAGCCCGGGAAGCTGCGACTCGATGCACGCCCGCGCCTGCTCGACACGGTCCGGCGACCAGCCGCCGCTCACAACGCCGCTGGCCTGGGAGCGGGACCGGGACTGCCTGCCGCGCTCAAGTTGACGCTCGATCCACGGCCTGCGTATATGCACGAAATGCGCGATGTAGTCCACACTCGCATTGACGGGGGCGGACACCTCAACGCCAAGAGTCGCCGGCCGCACCCGCAGGTACAGGTTCTTGATGCGCTTGCGCACGACCGTCACCTCATAGCCATCGACGGCCAGCGTCTGCACCGTTCCCCGAGGCGGACGAGCGCGCGAGGACAGCACCGCAGGGGACGCCCGGCTCAGGGATACGGCAGACCGCACCTGCGAGGACGAGGGCGCTCCCACCGACGGCGAAAGAAACCGAACTCGCAAAGACAACGACGCACCAGACATGGAAACCATTATCCTCCCACACGCCCACGGCAGGCGCAGCCCCGCAGCCGGAGCACGTCTACGGCCGGCGATCTCCCGTCGGCGATCCCCCCACAGACACCGCCTGCAATGGGCACCCGCAGGCACCGCAGGCACACCACGACACGCTGCTTGCGAGTTTGACTAATCCTCAACGACTGGTATCCTAGCTATTTGTGCGCTTTTACGTGCATGAGGTCGGGCCCGTAGCTCAGGTGGTTAGAGCGCATCCCTGATAAGGATGAGGTCGGAGGTTCAAGTCCTCCCGGGCCCACTCGTGAATACAGTCCACAGGGATCTGCTCATTCACATTGTTCTGGGGCTATGGCGCAGCTGGTAGCGCATCTGCTTTGCAAGCAGAGGGTCGCCGGTTCGAACCCGGCTAGCTCCACATCTATTCGAAAGCCAATAAGCAAGTGATTGGCTTTTATCGTGGCGCTGTGCCCTTCTACGGCTTTCCCGAAACTGTCGTGGTGATATTCATTCACCATCCTCCTTCGACGCATTCCGCCATACCTGGCGTGGCAGCCGGAACGCGAGACCGTCCACGAACAGGAAAGAAGCGCACCGACTTTCGACGAACGCTTCGAAGCATGACTCCGCAAGCACCGCGACTCCCCTGAACCAATGAGACAATGGTTGACCCACAAGCAGTATCACATCACCGGGGACTCTCGGCTAGTCGAACAGTCTGGAAAACAACATCGGGAAGCGACGTCCTTCCCTCGCCGTTGCGGCACGACATTGGCTCAAAAAAGACTTGAAACACCTCTAGCCTGGCCCGATGACATCATGCGCGGCGTACAGCGAATGTTTCATTGCAGAGCCTATGTCCCCATATCCCGCCAGGCTGCCCTGCCGATGTGCGCGTTCTTTCACCGGCAGGATTCACCGTGTCTGCCATGTCTTATGAGAACCATTGAAGCACGCGCGTGCACTGTGCGGCGATGCCGTCCTGGATGCGGGTGAGGAGTCTGTCTCGATTGTTCTGTGTTTCCCTGTCTGCGTGCAGGATTTCGGCGGACAGTTCGAGTGCGGTTTTCGCCGCGTCGGCGAAGGCATCGGGCAACGTGGAGGCGTAGCGTGCCAGGAGCAGTTCCACCAGTTCGGCGTCGCAGGAACCGTCGGTGTCGGCGAGCTTGTGCCAGTGTCTTAACTCTATGTGCTCCCAGTTGTATTCCCCGCCGATGCTCATCGCGAGCTTGCGCTGGTTGCTCTGCGTATCGCAAGCGAACATGGAGGCGATGTCATACAGTGGTGCCAGTCTCGGGCGTTCGCCGACCGGCTCCTCGATTGCGTAGTTCTTGGCATGGGCATCGGTGCCAGCCATCAGGAAATTCAGTATCAGTGCAATGTAGAACAGGCCGACACTGGTCGCATCCAACCCGTTGATGCGCAGGCACGAGAGAATTTCAGTGGATCCCGGGCCGCCATCGGACTGGTATTTCTCAGCCGTCGGATGCCCCGTCGCCTGACAGAGATCCTCCTGATGGATTCGGATGACCTCCGTATCACCGTCCTGATTCGTCACCCATTTCCGGTCCCACCGCTCACTGACCAATGCTGGGAGTCCATCGAAATCCCGGAACTCGCAAGCGGATACTGGTAGGTGCAGTGCTGCTATCGCTTGTAAACACACGTACTCGTTGAACGCCTGTTCATGCAGCCTGAGGATGCCCGGTTTGATGATGTGCGTGGTAGCGGCCGAACCGTGCGCCTCGTACCATTGGCCGTTCTGAAAGCGCAACGCGATCTTGTCCTGAGCGCCGTTCAATGACCAGTGCTCGTCAACGCCCTGCCAGCTCGCCTGCCGATCGTCGGAAATTGATACCAGTCGCTGTCTGATTTCAGCTTGTGTTATCGGCCGTAATGAAGCTTGCTTGTCAAAAGAATCCACGTCTGCCGGCGGCACGAATTGCGCTCCCCCGGCACAGTCAAGGCCGATGGCGGTCAACAGGGAGAACGGGTTGCCTGCATTGACATCATACCGGCGGGCGATGCGTTGCCGCATGGCCTGGTCGTCGGGTAGCACGCCATCGACGAACGCCTCCACCGGCTTTCCCCGCCAGGGTGCCACGCGACGGGGCAGGGACAGCGACAGTGGTGCATCGATCTCGGCATCCTTGTCATAGGTGAAAACATGTTTTCCATAGCTATCCTCGCTCAGCACACCGATGCGCTTGCCTTCGAGAAACACGACAAGTTCCTTGGGTTTCATAAGCTATTCTCCTCATTGGAAGTCACAGTGCCATTCTCCGTACGCCGCGCAAGGGACTCAAGAATCGCAGCTGCCTCCCTGACGGTCTGCGGCCGTATAGTCCGCTCCTCGCTCTCCAAGGCCGTTGACGCGCTGCCTTTGGCACGTTGTTGACTGTGCCGTCTAATGGGAAGTACCTGCTTCCCCGGCGCATATGACGCGGACAGATCGATGCTCAGCACATCGCACATCGTGAGGATGCGCCGGAAACTGGGGTCGGAGATAGCGGATTGCTCAAAACGGTTGATCCAGACCCTGGAAAAACCGGTTTGCGCCGCCAGCTCCTCCTGCGTCCACCCACGGGCGTTCCGCGCGTCCTTGATGACCGTGGCGATCTGATGGATGCTGAAGATCCGCGAGGCAAACTGTTCCATAAGGCCTCCCTCCCATATTTCCTTAGAATGTTTCAATATCCTAACATCGTATCAGTGTAATGATATCGCAACATACTAAGAATGTAATAATCAACGAACATTTTGCGGCGGCCATGTGCGCGCAACGATCTACCGCCACCGTGCATACCGCCCTATTTACCTACGGGGCCATATGGCAAGAGTATGCCGCTCGGCTCTCCGATGTCGAGGAAGACTCATCCAAGCCATGCAAGAGCGCTGTCGGTCCGGGGAACGGTCGTCCACTGCTTTTCTCACCGGGGCGGGTAGTGCTTGTTCACACGTATCGTATTTCCTTTTACGGTGAATGAGGTCACTTTCCCATGTTTTTCTCGATACTCCAGAAGAATAAGGTTGCCTCGTGTATCCGACAGCTTCGGGTGGTCCCTGCCTGCCGTCGTCAAACCCGCATACTCGTCGGGGAGCATGTTCAGAATCGTCTCGACCCTGGATACACCCATGCTCTCGCAACTCGGGCCCAGCGCGTCGATCACCAGTGCCACGTCGACATGCGCGTCGATGAAGAGCCGGAAGCCCTCATCAGCGAACGCGTAGTCCTTGCTCAATGCGTAGCGGATGGCGTCTTCCATAGTCGGCGCGTCGGCATCCTTTGCGTAGTCGACGATCTCCTTGAGGACCCGCTCCCTGACGGCGTCAGGAACCCATGTGCTCAAGAAGAGCCGCTGAGCATCGCGGCACCATTGCTCCCGAACTCATGCAATCCACGAACCCTTTGCCACGAACCCTCGAAATGATCCGATCGCCGGCTCCATCGCGGGCCAACCGGCCTGAACAATCTTCAGAAACGTGGTGTCGTCATCGACGATGAGGTTATGCCCGATGGGCTTCGCGACAAGCTCATCCGTTGCCGTGATCGGTGGTGACCCAGCCGGTGCCATCCTGTGATTGTTGTGGATCGTATGTCAATAGATACACATAGGTGTCAGATGGCGACATTGAAGATGTTCGCTCGTTGAAGGTGGAGCACCGGTATGACATGAGGAACTTCGCCTCGCTGCCACGCCTATCCAGAATCCGTTTCCCTCCGGAGGCCCGACTCCCGGCGAAATCGTCTCCGGAATAACTGATGCGGGTGATTGCGCAGCCCCGCATGAACGAGACATCGTTTTCTATATGCCTGGCTCCGCGGTCCAGGAGGCGTCGGCTGAACAGGGACGAGTCGGGTATCCGTATATCGGTGTGCGCGGTGTCCACCGCGGGCTGGAACAGTGTGTATCCGGTCATGTTCTCGTACACCCTCGGATACAGCATCACGCCCGAGAACAAGGCGATCACTAGTATGAGAACGATTACGATGACCCGGTGAGGCCCACGTCTTTCCCCAATCATATTTCCCCCCCTCCATAAATATATCAACCATATAACCAGGCACCTATGTCATCACCATGAAGACTCTTGTCTTCCGGAGCATGACCATGGAAGATGCGAGCAGAGAAGCCGGACACACCAGTGCCGCCGCCGATTGGCAGTCAAGAAAGTCAGAGACACCAACAGGGAATACATCATCGTGCCGTGCACTATCCGATCGTGCACTGATAAATCTACTGGCTTGTTAATAACGTTTTCAGCGTAAATGGTACACCGAAAAACTTAATGGTAATTTATTTGGCTTTGGCTGCCGTGATGATGAGTGGGATGTTCGATATTGCGCCTAGGATGCCTGAGATGACGCTCATCCATCCTAGGCCTGTGCCTGTAGTGGATAATCCGCTGGGCATCCCGCTTCTTCCGGCTGCGTATGCCACAAGCAGGAATGATAGCAGAATCATCACTCGTCTCCAGCGATAGGGGAAACTCACGTTGCCGACCTCGCCTGAACCGATATCGGAGTACTTGTAGGTGCCGGTTACTTTCAAGAGGAAAGCGACGAGTAGCAGCAGCACTACGCATATGACGATGGACAGCCATGACCATGTGTAGGCAAGCCACATACCTGTGCCGAGTACCAGGATTATTTGTACTATGTTGACCAGAATAAATGTGGTGGCATGATGTCTGGGCAGTGCCTCATTTTGGTCGGGTTCTGTTATTTTCCTGCCATTCTCATTCTGCATTACACCCATATGCACAAGCCCACTACGGCTCCCTGCTGTATCTCAGTCAAAACAACGGCTTTTAGGGCTGTTTTCCGCTGTAGATTCGTCAGCGCCGACAGGCGTTCGAAATGGGAATAAGGGCATCATGAAGCCACTGAAAACAATCAGAAATGGATGATTTCATCGGTTGTGATAGCCCTTTCATTCCCTACCGCTCAGCCGGTGAGAGAACATCCCAGGACACTGACGAGAACAGCGAAACCCGGAGCTCAGGCCCTTGCCCGAGCCAACCGCCGAAGAGCACACGCCCGAGCCGCACTCCGCGACGGAAATGCGGAGTTGGAATCCACTGATGGGAAGTAACGCCTTGGCAGCGCGGAAGGCACATGTGTCTGGAAGCACGTGCTTCTGGAAACAAGCCCGGGGAGGGTAAAGTCCATTCCAGGCGGTTTTAAAACGTCAGAGCACACAACTTAATCAGTTGATGCCGTCGAGGCCGTTCGAAGATAATTGTGGGAGCCCCGGCAAAGAGGCCGTCCGAAGTCATATCCGAAATGGTGAAATGAGCGGATTTACACGCAATAGCCGATCGTAGGTCGACACTCTTGCCGGCGTCGTCCTATTGGTGTTGCAACGTGTTGAGATACTGTTCCAGGTCCAGGCGCCGGCGATTGGTGCTGTGCTCCTCCACGTCAAAAGTCTCGTCGCAGCTCTCGCTCAACATGTCGTCGTGGGTGGCGATGACCACGCACGACCACACCGTCATCGATGCCTGCGGAACCCGTCTCGACATCGGACGTCCCACATCCGAACAGTAGTCGCACTACCGGGGACGCCCCCCTGATCCTCGACCCACTCCGAAAAAAGCACGGGATCTGTCCACTTCTCGGCCCTGTCCGACACCCGCGAATCTGTAACGCACGCGGGTGCGTATACGCTACGCGCCACGATCCCCCGCGCAATCACACATGCGCCACCAGGTCAGACGGATGCGGATTCGCCTACCTTCCCGCCGGCCTCCGCGGGGACCCTGTCGCCCTCCGCCTTAGAATCGGCACCGTTCGCGGCAGCATTCGAGACACGGTTCGCCCACCACGACGAAAGCACCGACCCCGAAATGTTGTGCCATACGGAGAATATGGTCGAGGCGATGGCCGCCTGCGGCGTGAAGAACCTCAGAGCCAGCGTGGCCCCCAACGCCGAATCCTGCATGCCGACCTCGAAGGTGATGGCCTTCTGCTGACGATAGTCGAGTCTGATGGCCTTGGCGAAAAGGAAGCCCAACCCGTACCCGCACAGGTTGTGCAGCATCACCACAGGGATGATGAGCAGAGTCTCCGGCTTGAGGAACTCGGACGAATTGGCAGCAAACACGGCCATGATGATGATCAGAATCGCCACCTGAGACACCAGGGGTGTGGCCTCGCGCACTTTGTCGACTCTGTCTTTGAAGAACGTGTGAATGAGCACGCCGAGCATGATGGGGATCAGCACGATCTCCGCTGTGTTGAGAAACATCGATGCGAAAGGCACGTCCACGTACTTGCCGGCGAGCACGGACACGAGTAGCGGCAGCATGATCGGTGCCAGAAGCGTCGACAGAATGCCGATGGAGACGTCGAGCGCGACGTCACCGCCGGCGAGGAACGCCATGACGTTGGAGGATGTTCCGGAGGGGCAGCAGCCAACGAGGATCACTCCTGCGGCGGCCGCACCGTCAAGGTGGAAGATGGTGACGAGCAGAAGTGCGATAAGCGGCATGATCACATAGTGCGCGACAGTTCCCAGAATGACCGGGAGGGGGTGCTTGCCTATGCGCTTGAAATCATCGATGGTGAGGTTCAGGCCCATGCCGAAAATGACGACCATCAGCAGGTAGGACGTGTAATGGGCCACCGCCGTGCCGACCTGCGGGACGAAGAAGGAGAACACCGCCACGACTATGACGAACAGGGTAAAATATCGGGAGAGACCACGGCTTATTGATTTCACTGCATTCATGGGAGAAAAGACCTTTGACGCTCAGATTCGCGTAAACTGCAAACCCCTTGGCACGGTGATCTTGTGGAGCGCACGTCGGGTGACGGTTCCCTACCATACGTCCTGGTGGGAACAACCGAGGAGGCGATGTGAGCGCGGACGCCCCTCCTACATATCATCCCGTGCACATCGCCGGCCTGTCGGATGCCGGAATCGTGGTCAAAGCAGAGGATTACGGAGCCGCTGACGCCCCCCCCCCCTCGACCACATACAGTCTCCCTTGCTCAACCGAAACGTCTGTGTAGGGCATAGCGGCACCATTCCTGGGCCCAAGACGGCACCGTCCAGGCGCGGATGAACGCCTAGTCGCGTGCCTTGTGCAGCTGCCCATCGGCTATCTGATAAAAGCGATCAGCGATCTGATCAAGCTCGTCACTGTGATGGCTCGCGATGATGATGGTTGTTCCATGTTCCCGTTGATGCCTCATTTCCTCGAGAAAGACACTCACGGAATCCTCGTCGAGGCCATTCGTCGGCTCATCGAGCAGAACAAGGCGCTGGTGCTCCATAAGCGCTTGAACGATGGCAAGTTTCTGACGCATGCCCAGCGAGTAGGATTTGACCTTCTCATCCGCATGATCACGCAGGTTGAAAATTGTCAGCAGCCTATCCGTCTCCTCGCGATCGAAGGCGTGATTGATACCAGCCAGGTACGTAAGATTCCCCATACCGGTTTCGCTCAGCACGAACCCCGGGTTCTCAATGATCACGCCGACGGATTCGGGAAGCTTTCTATTGAATTCAACTGGCTTGCCGCCAATGGTCACCCCGCCCTGATCCGGTCTGATGAATCCGCAAATCGCCCGTAAAAGCATGGTCTTGCCTGAACCGTTGGGGCCGACCACGGCATGGATTTCGCCCTGTTCGAAACCCACATTAACGTCTCGGAGCACCGGCTTCTTCCTGATCGTCTTGGACAGATCCGTAACCTGTACGTACATGGCATTCTCCTTAGCTATTAAGTGATACGGGAAGGTTGTTTTGTAATCTATAGGATCTGCACACGGTCGAACACCATAAGATTCAGAAGGCACAAAATGCCCGTACAGACAAGCAGCGTGAGGGACCATGCGGGCACCGGCCCCCACCAGCCAGAAGCAAACCATTGGGCCGCCGACCCTATGGACAACAGCAATGCATACGCCCCAACAGACGCGGCATAACCCGCCCCTCTGACGGAAAGAAGATACCCGCAGTTTGCAATCAACAGAAGGCACAGAAGCATCCATGCCGCGCAGACACTGGTCGACAGCAGCTGAATCCAGTGGATCTGAGGGGATACGGCAAACGCCACAGCCGTTTGCGCAAGGGTGAAGACACAGCAATACACGACATTAAGGGCCAGATAGCGGGCGAACTGAGCGCCCCCCCTGCGACGACGCACATACACCATGCTGTCGGGCATGCTCAGATATTCGGAAAACCGTTCAAGTGGCAAAGCCATTCCACATATCATGTAGCCGAGAGAGTATACGTTGGCCATGAGATTCGGCGTCCCGGGATCGGACGACATGCGGAACATTCCCATGAATATGCCAGTCGGTGCCGCGCTGGTATAAAAGTTGAACGTTAGCGCGGCATAGATGACAAGGATAAGGGCCCGCAGACCATTCCTGCCGTGAAGAGATTGCATCAGATTACGCAGTGCGTGCATATGTCACGCATCCAAACGATCGGTGCGCTCGAAAGCGATGACGATGACCATCGCCATCAGAACGCAGTAGCCTATGAAGGGGACGACTTGTTTCACAAACACGATCGACCACAGGGGACTGATGGGATACCAGAAATAGAAGATGATTCTTTCTGCATCTCCGCGAAGGGATGTCAAAAGCCAGTTCCCGACTGTGTAGAAGGCGATGGCCACGGGGGTGACCTGGCCGAACGACAACCCGCAATTAACCAGGAACAATATGATGAGAGCGACGGAGCCGTTCATCATCATCAGCTGGACAAACATCATGACGAGCAGTGATACATGCGCGGGTGTCATCGTCTGCCGCATCAGCACACACTCCATAAATGCGAAGAGGAACGTGCCCACGAAGGCGGCTACGAGGTTCGCGGCCATCATCCATAGCGTATTTGCCAGCAATTCCCAGCGCGGATCCCGTCGTACCCTGTCAAAGGCCTTGCACCGTATACTTCCTGCCTGCAGGAAAAGCAGGAACGAAGGAAGCACGCCAGTGGAGGCGCAGCTTCTCATAAACCCGGCGTAATTGAATTCGAAAGGATCATCGGAGTTCATATGCAATAAAACAACGCAATACACGACAGCAAACACTGAAATCAGGGCCACACCCCATTTCATCGCCGGGGAGGAACGCCTCAGTCCCGTTACAAGATCCACAGCACTATAGTGCATCTTTCACTCGTCCCGTCAGCGCCAATGACCCCGAAACGGCCGCCAAACCAAGAAATGTCAGACCCATGCCCGTAAACGCTTTGGAGGCGTACTCGGAGGCCGAGAAAAACAGAAAATTGATTTCGCTCCATTCGTCAGGCACAAGGCCATAGGTCAACGTGGGAAGCATCCACCAGAGCAGATTGAGCACAAACGGGATAAGAAGTTCCACATAACGGCGAGTCGTGAAAAGAGACGCCCCCACAGCCACCATGGAGAACAGCCCGGAAAGAGCAAACAGCATAAGAACAATTACCATAATGAGCAACTCTTGGCTGCTCTGGTAGAGCGGATAAGCCCATGACAGCGAGTCGATGAGAACGTATCGGGGAAGAACCTGGCCAGAGCTATCAAAAGCGACACCGTTGATGAAACTTAAATGAGGATTTACCGCGGCGGCCACAAGAAGATTCAGCATGAGGGGAGCGATGCCCCCGATCCCGCCCAGAAGAAAACCGGAGACCATGGAAGTGCACAGAATCCTATTCCGCCCCTCACGCGCCATCAGCCCCTTCATTCGTCCGCTGTGCCGCTCCGACGCCACGACACTACCGCCGAGAAGAGCCGCAATGAAGGGAAGCAGCAGCAGATAAAATCCCGATCCCGTACCATCCCTGCTGAAAAGCATCGTCTCGCGCAAAAATGTCGGCTCGCTGTCGAACAATCGATACGCCGCATGATGGACGGTCCAGTATTGCACGAACATCAGAACACATGACATTCCGAGTATTGCCAGCACTCGAAAACTACGAAGGTTGCTCCCTACCTGATATTTTAGCAACGGCCAGTTCACAATAATATCCCATCCATATCACGGCGGTGTGCGGAGGCAATGACCGCTGCCGCACACCGCAAAAGATCAAACCGAATCAGGGCTCCACACACCAGAAGCGCTCGTAGCACCATTGCTGAGTTGTATATTTTGTATTCTCATGTGCACTTGCTTTCTTCCGAACCATTCGTATGTGTTATTGGTGACATATGACCACTGACCTGCTCTTAAATAAACAGTTTGGGAATGAACATCTTCGTTATGATACCCAAGCATCCATGCTCTGATTTGTCTGCCACCCGAAATATTGTGCGCCGCAATATAGCCGGAAGACGCATCCTGTTTTTGTCTATTCGGAGTATCCACCGTTTGCCATCCTGCTAAATATGCGCTCCATCCGGAATCTGCGTGATTGTTCGCAAAAGCGGGAGAAGAAAGGCACAGCATGGCTGCGAGAGCTCCAATGACGCCCATGATTTTCCTCGCAATATGTTTAGAAAACATTATTTTCCTCCTTGACATAAGTGCATTAACGCAAAACTTACGTTACGTATACCGCGCAAGAAGGTCGAGAATCCCTGCAGCTATCTGCATGGAATTTCACAAACTCGCCATTGCGACGTGAACGCGGACGCCCCCCCTCGACCTCACGCCCGCACCCAGGCAGTTGCGAGGGGCAGCCCCGAGGCCCCTCATAGGGGGCGTACCCGGCAACACGACATCATTCCACCGCCCAATAGTCCATCACCGACGTTGCGCGGAACCCGCACGATGTGTAGAGGTTGAGGGCCGTTGCATTCCCCGCTTCAACCTGAAGCATGATTCGGGCCGCCCCTGCGGCCTGGAGCTTTTCTATGGCCTCCACCAGAATCGCCCTTCCCAGTCCCTTGCCGCGATGCTCCGGCAGCACACCCAGCCCGTAGATTCCCCCAAGGCCGTTCACCAACTGCAGATTGACCTTTCCGACGATTCGGCTGTCCACCTGTGCAAGATATATGGTCATGCCTCTTTTTTCCTCATCTTCGGGAAGTGGAATCCCCTCATCGGTCTCCTGCGGATCATGGCCGCAATACATCGCATCCTGACGGGCCACCTCGCGGGCATCCTCATTGGTGGCCTTTCGAGGCCGACGTCGCACAGCCGCCGTGCGCCGCCCTCAGCAGAACCGCCGTTGAGATACATCTCGTATTCGGAGAAGCCATACGCGGCGCCGACCCTTTCCATCAACGCATGGCCGGCAGCGGATTCCCTGTCGCACAAGAGAAGAATGCCGTTCGGCTTTCTCCGCCTGCACTCTTCACGAGCCAGACCGAGAAGCCGCGTGAAAATCCCATGCCGGCGATAATCCGGATGCACCATCCCGGTGACCTCGAACGGTTCGGATTCGCCCCCGAAGGCGGATATGCCAACATACGCCACCAGTTGCGCGCCACGGAAACACAGGAATTCATTGATGGCGTGGATGTCGATCGTGTTCGCTCGCTGCTCGGCGTCGCTGCGCCTGTAGTCGAGTTCGAGCTTGAGGGTGACGTGGTCCTCACCGGAGCAGCGCTCCTGAAGGTCGCGAACCAGCTCGCAATCCCCCTGCTGAAGGAATTCGCTCATCTTAATCCATAGCTCGGTGGCTGCAGTGCTCATGGCCGCTCCCCATTTCGATCACCGTGATGTCTCTCATGAAGTGACCCATTCTAGAGCAATGTCATTACCAGGCGCGGAAAAGTCGCCGTGCCGACGATCAGGAATCCTGATGATACTCAACACAACGCGCTGCTTTGCCCCCGGACGGGGATTACATTCGCCGCAGGCGGATTACGCCGACACCGATGGTCAACGCCCTATGCGGTAGGCATCGTCCGCGCGCATAGCGAACACTCCTTTCCCCGAACGTCAGCACTGGCACCTAAGTCGTGATTTGTAAATAACTTTCACATTCATATATAATGTTGTAATTTATTTTCCTCTATAATGCGTATGACCGACAACAAAGGTGCGTGCCAATGGAAACCACAACGCAACGGGATGGGACGCCAGCCCCCCTCCCGCCCACGGAAAGACGACTGCCCGAATCGATGGGACTTGACGACATGGACACGGAAACCATGCTCCGCGCCATGAACCGGCAGGACCTACGCGCGGTGCATGCCGTGCACAAGGCGATCACAGACCTCGCGGAATTGGTGCGGATGGGAACGCAGACGGTGAGGAACGGCCACCACATCCACTACTTCGGCGCAGGAACATCGGGCCGCCTCGGCGTGCTGGACGCCGCCGAGCTGTACCCGACCTTCAACACGGCACCGGGCACCGTCATCGGCCACATCGCCGGAGGCATGGACGCCCTGACCAATGCGATGGAGAACGCCGAAGACGCCACGACCCTCAGCCCCGACGACGAGGACGCCGTCGAGAAGGGGGATCTCGTCATCGGCATCACGGCATCGGGGGCCACGCCGTACGTGGCGGCGGCCCTGCAATCGGCACGAGGCAAGTCCGCCGCAACAGCACTGATATGCTGCAATCCCCATCCACCATGCTCACGAGACGCCGACCTGACAGTCGTGCTCGACACCGGCGAGGAGTTCATCACCGGCTCGACGCGTCTGAAAGCGGGAACGGCGGAAAAACTGGCGTTGAACAGTTTCTCGACGGCGGTGATGGTTCAATGCGGCAAGACGTGGTCGAACCTCATGGTGTGCCTCAACGCCACCAACGACAAGCTGCGCGACCGGGCACGCCGAATCATGCGCGAGGCGACGGGGCTCGACGAGGCCGAGGCCGACGCGTCCCTGCTCAGGGCCAGCGGCGACCTCCGCGTGGCCCTGGTCAGCCACTTCGCCTCCATCGATGCCGATGCCGCTCGGGCCCGTCTGGCCGAGCATCAGTGGTCGGTCACCTATGCCGTCAACGCAGACGCCGGCGACACCCGAGCGCTCGGCACCCGTCCGCGGCAGAAAACGGACAACGGCCGCCGATGACACGCACCGAAGGAACACGGCGGCAGACGGCCGTCATATGCGCGATCGACATAGGAGGCTCGGGATGTCGGATACGGCTCGGCTCGGCACAGCCCGCCACCGGCGCCGGAACCGCCCGGTCGCGTTCCCTGGGGCCGGACCTGCGCCTGCCCCGGGGAATCACCAGCGGCCCGCAAGGACTGAACATCAGGGAGCTTCTCACCGACATCCGTGCGATGCTGCGAACACGGTTCGGCAATCAGGCCACATCGATCCACACCGTCTGCCTGGGGTGCGCGGGCATAGCCTCCCTGTGCGCAAACCCCGAGAGACTGTGCGCCGACACGGCCCTCATTCTTGGGGCGCGGCATGCGATGCTCGTGCCGGACTCGGTCGCCGCACACGCCGGGGCCCTGTCGGGAAGGCCGGGAGTGGTGGTCGCCGCCGGAACCGGGGTTATCGCGCTGGGAACCGACTACCGCCGAATCTGGCGCAGAAGCGACGGATGGGGATATCTTCTGGGCGACCGCGGATCAGGGTCCTGGATCGGGAGACACGCCCTGCACATAGCGCTGAACACCTATGAGGACAGACCCGGGGAGCAGTCCCGAGCGCTGCTTCACGCGGCCTTAGGGCATTTCGGCGAGCCGGACACCTGGCCGGGGAAAATCTACCCTCATGCGGACCGCGCCCGAATCCTCGCATCCTTCGTCCCCCTCGTTACCGCCTGCGCCGACGAGGATTCCACCGCCCGCAAGCTTCTTCGCCGCGCGGGAACCGAAATCGCTGCCACCGCATGCACGGCCTGGGTAGCGGGCCTTCCCCTCCGAATCTCCTATGCGGGAGGAATCCTGACACGCTGCGCCCCCATCCGCACGGCGTTCATCGCCGCGGTGCGTGCTCGTCACCGAGACGCCCGGATTACGGAACCCGAAGGGACCCCCCTGGACGGAGCCGCCCTTCTTGCCGCAAACCAGGCGCTTGCCTCCGCGGAATCCCCTGCGCTCTCACTCGGGAAGGATTCCTGGGCATGGAGCGCGATACAGCAGGATCTATGACCACACATTGCGCGAAAAGGAGCGGTGGCATGCCAACCGTATTCGAACCTCAATCGTCTCTGACCGGGACAGTCCGGGCCATGATCGAGACCCAGCGTGCCGAGGGAGCGTTCAGTGCCGCCCAATGCCTGATACTCCAGCACGGGGAGGTCCTGGTCGACCTCACCACCGGTGTCCTGGCCACGTACGGGAACGACGGCGCACAGCTGGATGAGCATGACCGGGTCAACGCCACACCCTCGACCATGTTCGATCTGGCATCGCTGACCAAGACGTTCTCCGCATACACGCTGCTGTCCATGGTTCGCGAGGGGATCCTCGACCTGGACGAACCCGTCGGAAGGACGCTTGCCCCATGGGCAGAACCGGGGAAGAGAAAGGCCACGCTGCGGCATCTGCTCACCCACACCGCCGGGCTGCCGCCGAGCTGGTACGGCTGGCGCACGCCCCTTCTCGCCACCCTACGCGCAGGCGGGCCCGAACGGCTCACGACCAGTCCCATCGCCTCCATGAAAAACGAACTGGAGGAGGATCTCCTCTCCACACCCCTCGACTCCGAGCCCGGACAGCGCAGAAGGTATTCCGACGTGAGCTTCAACACGGCGATGGTGCTGGCGGAGCGGGTCACAGGCCGGCAGTGGCCCGAGCTGGTGCGCGCATACACCCTCGAACCGCTGGGGCTTGACCAGGTCACCTTCCATCCCGATCCGAAACTCACAGCATGCACGGAATACGCGCCGGAACTGCATCGAGGCATGATACAGGGTGACGTCCACGACGAAACCTCATGGGCGATGGGCGGCGAATGCGCCAATGCCGGGCTGTTCGCCACGGCCCGGGCCGTGGCCGACTTCGCGGAGACCCTGCGCATCGGGGCCTGTGAACCGGCGTCGCATCTGCTCTGGGACGACGAACTTGCGCGCATCGTGAAAAGAGCCGTCCCGTTTGAGGAGAACTCCCTTAACGGTGCCAGCCTCGGCCTGCAGATCGGCGCCACCCATTGGATGGGCGTCCACGGGGGCGAATCGCGCGGGCACACCGGGTTCACGGGAACGTCCTTCCAGATCGACCGCCGGAGAGCCCTCACCATCGTTCTGCTGACCAACCGCGTCCACCCCTCACGCTCCCGCAACCTGGTCACGGCCCTGCGCCCGGCGGTGGCCGAAGCCGCCTTCGCATGGGTGGACCAGAAGGACAACACCACGAGGCGGGGCACAGGGAACGGGCCATGGAATCACCGGTAACCGGTCTTGAGCGCATCGTCCTGGACCACGATCTGCGCGCACGCGCCATCGGGGCCCGCCACATCGGACTGATCACGAATTTCACGTCGGTGACTCGCGATTATCACCGGGCAGTGGATGCGTTGATCGCATCGGGCATAAGGGTGGTGGCACTGTTCAGCCCGGAACATGGAATGAACGGCACCGCTCAGGCGGGGCATGGCGAGCGCTCCACCACGGATCCCCGGACGGGCCTTCCCATCATCGACCTTTATGCTCTCTCGCGAGACCTTATGGATGAAGCCGTGGCGGAGACGCATGCGGATATGCTCGTCTTCGACCTTCAGGATGTCGGCACCCGATTCTGGACTTACTCCTCGACCATGATCGACGCCCTGCGAGCCGCAGGAAGGCTGGGTCTGCCCTTTGTCGTGCTCGACCGCCCCAATCCGCTGGGTCGGGAGGCGGTGGAGGGTCCCCTGCTCGACGAACGGTACGAAAGTTTCGTCGGGCGTGTGCCGATACCGATTCGTCACGGTCTGACACTGGGGCAGATGGCACGGTTGACGGTCAGCCATGATGCACGCGACGGCCTGCGAACGGCTGACCTGCGGGTGATCCACGCCTTCTGCCCACCCAGCGGTTTCATGGGCGAACCGACGGCATGGCTTCCTCCCTCCCCCAATCTGGCCACCATAGGAACCGCACGCGTCTACCCCGGGATGGGGCTTCTGGAGGGGACCAACTGCTCTGAGGGACGCGGAACGACCCATCCCTTCGAAATGTTCGGAGCGCCCTGGGCCGACGATCGCCTGGCGGCCTACCTGACATCTCTCGCACTGCCCGGGGCCCTCTTCAGAGCCGTGTCGTTCATGCCTTCGTTCAGCAAGCATGCGGGGGACGTATGCCATGGGGCCTATCTGCACGTTGTCGACCCGACGGCCTTTCGACCGGTGCGCACGGGGTTGGCGGTGCTGTCGGGCCTGCGCGAGCTCTACCCGAAGGACTTCTCTATACTTCCCTCCTCATCGCCGGGAGGACGGCACACGATTGACCTCCTGTGGGGAAGCGATAGGCTCAGGCGCGTCATTGCCGCCGGCGACGATGTGACACCCCTCGCGGTGGAGGAGACCAGGATCCCCGCCGAAATCTACCCTCCGGACATCTTCACGGCTGACTGACCCACCGCATACCATGCCCGCACCTCAGATGCGGGCTGGCTTCCCTGCCCGCGCGCGCAACGCATCCCCCATGGCCGCCATCAACAGGATGCGCGCGCACCCACCCGCGTGGGCGGCATCCGGTTCTTTCCTCCCATGGATGATAAAAGTTTCCAAGATGTTACATATTCTTGGAATAAATTAACACAGCGCACGAAATGCAGGAATACTGTGCTTTCTAACACCGCACACCACACATCCGGGGAGGGTATCATGCATCTGCACAGTCTGAAACACTGCGGTCCACATCCACGCAATCTGGCAAAGTCACCGGTCGTCGCCGCCATGGTCGGGGCGGCGATGCTGCTTTCCGGCTGCGGCGGATCCGCCTCGGCCGGGGCATCCTCCCGGACGTTCACCACCATCGACGAAAACCAGTCGATCAACGTCAATGCCCCCATCAACCCCTACAACCAGGTGGCGAACATGTTCACCGGATACAACAAGGAACAGCTCGCCTGGTCAAAGTATTCGATCTCCGACCCGACAGCCTACGCCCCGAACATCGCGACAAGCTGGAACCTCAGCGCGGACGGGCACACGGTGACGGTGCACATCAACCCCAAGGCCGCATGGTCGAACGGGGCGGCCGTGACCTCCGACGACGTCAAGGCATCCCTGGCCCTCTCCATAGCCAACGGCACCTCCGCCATGACAGCAAAGACGGCGGGCGCCACGACCATATCGGTCACCCAGAACACGGACGCCCAAGCCAGTACCTTCCTTTCGAACGTGCTGACCACGATAGTGGTGCCCTCCTCATTCTGGAACGCCAAGATTCCCAAGAACTTCTGGAACGAGGTCTCCCTAGAGACCTCGGCCACGGCGACGGAAGCCCAGAAGAAACAGGCATCCGCGGACATCGCCGCCTTTGGTAAAAAAATGACGTCCCTCGGACCTAAAAAAGACATCTCCTGCGGACCCTTCTCCCTCACACGCGTCAATCCCAGCGAGGCCATCCTCGCCAAGAACCCGAACTTCTTCGACTCCTCCCGCATAGCCCCCACGCAGGTGGTCCTGAAAAGCTACAACAGCAATCAGCAGATCTGGACCTACCTCAAATCCGGGCAACTTGACGTGGCCCCCTACACCGCGACATCGGCGAGCATGCTGAAAAGCATCCTTGCCGTGCACGGCAATTCCACCGTCGAGGGAGTCAGCTTCGTCAGCGCGGCGCTTGCCTTCAACCAAAACGTCAAGCCCTTCGACAACGTCTGGGTCCGCAGGGGCGTCGCCTATGCGATCAACCGCGCGACAGCCACGAAAATCGGCGAAAGCACCAGTGGAACCGCATCGGATACGACCACCGGCATGGTTTCGAAGGTCAACGACCTTTACCTCAAGGGGGCGCATCTGAACGATTACGCATACAGCCCCAGCAAGGCTGCCGAATGCTTCTCGAAGGCCGGGCTGAAGAAGGTCGACGGCATATGGAGGACGACGGACGGCAAGCCGCTCACCGTGAACATACAAGTGGCCAACGGCTTCTCCGACTGGGTGGCGGCGGGCAAAAGCATCACCAGCGATCTGACGGCGGTCGGAGTGTCCTCCCAGCTCAACACCTCAGCGGACTACGCAACATACCTGTCCGATCTGGCGCAGGGCAAATTCCCGGTGGCCTTCTGGCTCGCGGCCTTGGGCCCCGACGCCTACAACGCCTATCAGCGCGTCTACGGGACATCCAACGGATGGACGGCATCCGGCAGCGGCGCCGTCCACTCGGCCGCGGGAAAGAACGGCAACTGGATGGCGAGTCCGGAACACGAGCAGTACGACGGGAGCAGCATCGACCCCGGAGAGCTCGCAGCAACACTGCAGACCACCACCGGGGCGACGAAGTCCGACACTGTCAGGAAACTGGCGGGACTGACCAACGATCAGCTGCCGATATTCCAGATCTGGGACTACAAGAACCTGCAGTTCGTCAACACGTCACGATTCTCCAACTTCCCGAAGAACGACAGCTGGCTTCTGCACAACCAGCCTGGAGTCTGGATGCAATATGGCTACATCACGAAGAAATAGCCCGGACAGACGCGGCCGGCGGGCCGGGCGATGCGCATGATGGCGAACCTGCGGTATCTGGCAACCAGCCTTCTGAGGGCCTTCCTCACCATCTGGGTGGTGTGCACATTCACCTTCTTCCTGATCAAGCTCATGCCGGGCGACCCCTTGGAGACCGCCTACGAGAACCTCCTCATGCAGGGGAAGACCCCCCAGCAGGCCAGGGCGCTGACGGCCAGCATCTACGGTTTCATGCCCAACGGCTCCCTGCTCCAGCAGTACGGGGACTACCTCATCCAACTGGTTCACGGGAATTTCGGAACGTCGATCACCGCCGAAGGCATACCCGTGAGCAGGGAACTGGGCTCCGCCGTCTCATGGACGGTGGGCCTGGTCCTCGCGGGGGTGCTGACCAGCGCCGCCCTGGGGGTGGTCCTGGGTGTCATCGCCGCCATCAGACGCGACACCCGTCTGGGCAGCGGTCTGACCATCCTCGGATCTGTGCTGCATGGCATTCCCCAGTATGTGATGGCCCTGATCCTGGTGACGTTCCTCACGGTCAAGTTCCCGCTCTTCTCCACCGGTCCCGTCGACGGGACCCTCGAACCAGGATTCAACGCGCCCTATGTGGCATCGCTTCTCTCCCACGCCGTCCTCCCGGCATCCGCCTTCGCCCTGTCCAGCTTCGGCGGCTACCTGCTGACGATGAAATCCTCGGTCGTCTCCGTCATGGGCGACGATTTCATCCTGGCAGCGGAAGTCAGGGGCCTGTCGCGGCGCAGGATCTTCACCTACATCGCCCACAATGCGGTCCTCCCCCTGTTCACGGTCCTTACGCTGTCCCTGGGATTCATGTTCGGCGGATCGGTTTTCATCGAGAACGCATTCAACTACCCGGGAATGGGCCAGCTACTCATCAGCAGCGTGGGACAGCGGGACTACCCCGTCATGAACGGCGCGTTCCTGCTCATCACCGTGGCCGTCATCGTGGCGAATCTTCTGGCCGACCTGCTGTACACGGCCATTGATCCTCGCGTGCGCAGAGGGGGAGAAAGAATATGATCGACGACAAGCCACGATTCGACCGCCACACAGGCCGCAACAACTTCCCCCGCATCCTCTGGAAATCGCTGAAACACAAGCCGGGCAGGATGTTCGGGGCCGTCATCGTCGTGATCTACACGTTCTTTGCGGTTTTCGGAAGACTCCTGTACCGCGGGACGCTTCCCGTTGACGCGAACAACCTTTTCGGGCCACCCAGCCTCAGCCATCCCCTGGGAACGGATTTTCAGGGAGTGGACGTCCTGGCCCTTCTCATGACAGGCACACAGTACGTGCTTCTTTCGGCGGCGATAGCCTCCCTCATCACCGTGGTCATCGGTGTGACCATCGGCCTTTATGCGGGCTTCCGTCAGGGCTTCACCGATTCGGCGCTGATGCGGGTCACGGACATCATACTGACCATACCCAACTTCCCCCTCCTTCTCGTGCTCTCCATCGTCTGGAAGTTCGGTTCCCCCTGGACCATGGGGATCGTGCTCGGAATCACCGGGTGGGGCGGTCTGGCGCGCGCGATCCGAGCCCAGACCATGTCGCTGCGAAGCCGCGGGTTCGTGGAGGCGGCCCGGGGGCTCGGCTTCCCGGTCCGATATATCGTCTTCAAGGAGCTGCTCCCGAATATGGCGCCTTTCGTCGCCATGAATCTTCTCATGGGCATAACGAACTCCATCTACTCCCAGGTCGGGCTGTTCTATCTGGGAGTTCTCCCGTTCACCTCATCCAATTGGGGCGTGATGATCCAGCTTGCCGTGAACAACGGGGTCACGCTCACCGGAGTCGGCCTGTCCTATCTGCTTTCGCCACTGATCGCCATACTTCTGCTCACCCTCGGGGTGGTGCTTCTCATCGACGCCCTCGACGAAGTGTTCAACCCCCGCCTGAGGGAGAATTCATGAAAGGCGAACCCATGACCACCACACCCCGCACCGGACGGCAGGCGCCATCCACGCCGCCCTCGGCCACCGACGCGGCGCCCGGCGTCGAAATCCGCGACCTCACGGTCGCCTATGCGGTGAACCAGACTCTCCTTCCCGCCGTCCACCATGTGTCGCTCACCCTCGAACCAGGCACCATCACGGGCCTGGTGGGCGAATCCGGGTCGGGAAAATCCACCCTCGCCATGGCCACCGTCAACGCGGTGCAGCCCCCCGGGCGCATCACGGAAGGGTCCATAGACATCGAAGGGATAGGGGATGTCCTCACCTTCGACCGGAAGCGACTCAACACCATTCGGGGAGCTCAGATCGGGTACGTTTTTCAGGCGGCCCAGAATTCACTCAACCCGCTGGAGAAAATAGGCAGGCAGGTTCTGGATCTCGGCCGGTCCCACAAGGTCGGTGATCTGAAGGAGCTGCTGCACTTCTTCAGCGACATCCTCACTCACATGGGGCTGCCCGCGAAAAGAATCCTGACATCCTATCAGCATCAGCTCTCCGGGGGAATGCGCCAACGGGTTGAGATCGCATTCGCCCTGGTGCTGCGCCCCCACGTGCTCGTGCTTGACGAGCCGACAACAGCGCTCGACATGATCACGCAGGCGAACATCCTCGACATCATACGAAGCGTGCACCGGTCCCAGGGGCTCACGACACTGCTGGTGACCCATGACATCGGCGTCGTGGCGGACATCGCAGACCGTATAGCGGTTCTCTATGGCGGGCATCTGGTCGAGGTGGGTGACACCGTCGAGATACTGCAGCACCCCGCCCACCCCTACACTCGCGGTCTCATACAGGCGCTGCCGCGACTGACCGGGGACATCGCTGCGGCCCGGCCCCTCGCGGGCCGACCGCCGACACTCACCACCATTGCGCGGAAAGGCTGCATCTTCAGGGACCGCTGCCCGATCTTCCTGCGCGACCATCCGGCCCGGTGCGAGGAGCAGACGCCGCCGATGAGGGAGCACGGCTCCTCCTCGGGTCTGGCGGCATGCCATTTCATTGGTACCGAAGACGGCTCCGCGGTCACCGCGGTCGCCACCGTGCACGATTCCACCGCCGGTGGCACGGGTTTTCGCCGGATTCCACCATCTCCCGCAGTGCAAGGACACCCTCATGATTAGACTCGTCGGCATAGAAAAAACCTACCGCGTCCGTGGCGGCAAGCGCGGGGAATCCGTCCATGCTCTGCGCGGTGTGGATCTGGACATCCCGGACGGCTCGGCCATATCCATCATCGGAGAGTCAGGATGCGGGAAGTCCACGCTTGGACGAATCATCGCGGGAATCGAACAGCCCACATCCGGGACGATACTGTGTGACGGCACCGACATCACGAAGTGGAACGCCGGCCGGAGAAGGGAATTCCTCCGCGGCATCCAGATGATTCACCAGGATCCTTACTCCGCGCTCAATCCGGTGAGAACCATTGACGAGATCCTCATGGATGTGCTGCGGCTGCATGCGCGGGAGTCGGGCAAGGATTCTCATTGGGTGGATCGGCACCTACCCGCCATCCTCGACCTGGTGGGTCTGGATCCAGGTTATGTTCTGCCGCGATATCCCCATCAGCTTTCGGGCGGAATGCGTCAGAGAATCGTCATCGCCAGGGCGCTTGCGGTGGAGCCGAAGGTTCTTGTCGCCGACGAGGCCGTGTCCATGATCGACGTCTCCCTGCGACTGGGGATTCTCGGACTGCTGAGAAGGCTGCGCAACGACCTGGGCATATCCGTCGTGTTCATCACCCACGATCTGGCATCTGCCCGGTATATCGGCGACAACAGCACGGTCGCCGTGCTGTACCGAGGCTCCGTCGTGGAGCAGGGTCCCTCGGAAAGCGTTATCTCCCAGGCCCCCGAACACCCCTACACACAGGCTCTGCTGTCCTCCATCCCCCTGCTGCGCGGACTGGAGCACAAGGCGGCGGAACAGGTGGTTCCGACAGGGATCCTTGAGGAGGGCAACGATGACGCCGGCTGTCTTTTCGCCCCGCGCTGCCCCTTTGCCACGCACGAGTGCCGACAGCGGCGGCCGTCGCTGGACCGCATATCGGAAAGCGGATGCGCGACCGCTCCGAATCCGAACACAAACCTCGACCCGCACCCGCACACGTTCCGCAATGCAGGCACGGGCGGGCACAGAGTCGCCTGCTGGCATCCAACGCGCCGTAAGGTAATCCCCTATAGGACGGACATCACGGGAAGGTGATCGCAATGCCGGATACGCGGCACGATGAAACAAGTCGATACGTCATACGACGCTACCGCGACGAGGACGAGCCCGCGCTTCGCAGCGTGTGCGTGAAAACCGGAAAATCGGGAGGGGATGCGACCGATTGGATTCCCGGCGGACTGCTTCCCGACATCTATCTTTCCCCCTACGTTCGGTATGCACCGGATCTTGCGACCGTGGTGGACGGCCCCCACGGGCCCTGCGGCTACATCGTCGCAGTCGGCGACACCGCAGCGTTCGTCGCATGGTACAGGGAGCACTGGCTTCCCCGGTTCCGCGCAGCGCACCCTCTGGTCGAACCTCCCCGGACCGCCGCAAACAGACTGACACGGACGGGCTACCATCCCGAGGGTTTTCTGGGCCCCGATCAGGACCTTTTCCCCGCGCATATGCACATCGACCTTCTTCCCATGGCCCAAGGACGGGGTCTCGGCCGGCTTCTCATCCGCAGACTGCTCTCCCAATTGCGGATGAGGGGCGTCACCGGAGTCCAGCTCGGCGTGGGGGAAAGCAATCACCGCGCACGCCGATTCTATGAGCACATCGGGTTCCGCCCCCTGCCCACAACCCGCGACAACCCCTTGCAGCTGTGCATCGGCACCGACAAGGAGGTATAGATGATGTCATCCGTCAACAGCCGTCGGGATCCCGCCCTGCGTCGATTGGTTCATCAGGTGCTGTGGCCGGGGTTCAACGGCACCACCGTACCGTCCTGGCTTGCCTTCGCACTGGAGGAGGGACTTGCCGGAGCCCTGTATTTTTCGCAGAATTTCGATGCCGACGATCCGGGGCAGCCCGGTCTGCTGTCGCGAACCATCCACGGCATGGCACCGGATGCCCTGCTGGGCGTCGACGAGGAAGGAGGCATCGTCACGCGACTGCAGTCCGGGGAAGGATCGCAGGAGCCCGGAAATGCCGTTCTTGGAAGAATCGACGACACGGGAGCCACCTACCGTTCGGGACGGCGGATAGGTTCGCTGGTGGCTCAGGCAGGCATCGACATCGATCTGGCGCCGGTGGTCGATGTGAACAGCGACGCGCGCAACCCCGTCATCGCAGTACGTTCCTTCGGCTCCGATCCACTGCTCGTCTGCAGACATGCGAGCGCCATGGTCCGCGGAATTCAGGAAGAGGGCGTCGCCTGCTGCATCAAGCATTTCCCGGGATACGGGGATGTCGTGGCCGATCCGCACCACGACATCCCCGTGGTCCATCGCACGCGCCGCCAGACCCGCTCGATTCACCTGCCTCCGTTCGCCGCCGCCATACGGGCCGGCGCGCAGTGCGTCATGGCCGCGCATATACCCGTTCCCTACATCCCGGGTCCCGTGGCAACGCTCAACCCGCAAGCCCTGCAGCCTCTCAGGGAAGAGCTGGGGTTCGAGGGCGTGGTGATCTGCGACGCTCTGGACATGGGAGCTGTCAGCCGCACGACCGATCTGCGCCATGCGGGGGCGAAGGCGCTTCTCGCCGGCAACGACCTGTTGTGCATCGGCAATCCCGCCGATAAACGGGGGCGGGATGAAGACGGTTTCGCACAGGTCCGTGATGGGATCTTTGATGCTCTGGATGAGGGATCTCTTCCGATACGCACACTAGAGCAGGCGCAACAACGTCTCGCACGGCTGAGGGCGTGGAGCCGTTCCTGCGCAAGCCACGGACTCGATGCGCGGCCGGTCTCCTCCGCCGATGGAGAACAGCTCCGTCTGGCCCGCGCCGCCATGGAGGTTCGCGGCGACGTGCGGCTGGGGGAGCCACGCGAACCCGTCCTGCTCGTCGATGCCCGCGCATCGCAGTCGCCGGTCGTCGGGGAGGATTCCGGGAGCCGCGGGGCGCATCGCTTCTTTCGCGCGCTCACCGAAGCGGGGATATCCGTGTCGACGCCGAGCTTCAGCGGAGACGACACCGGGCAAGACGCTCTTATAAGCCACATCGCCGATGGATCGCTCAGAGTGGTCGCCATTGCGGGACAGCTGCTCCCCGGAAGCGGGGAATCGCTTTTCGTGCGGCGGATTCTCGCGACGAACCCACGAACTATAGTGATACAGACGGGCTGGCCCGCCGGGGATGACGTCGCCGATCATCGGATACGCACGTACGGCGATTCCTTGCCGTGCGCGCGGGCGGCGGCCATGGCTCTTCTCGGGATCCCCGGGAACCGATGACAACGATGAGGAAGGGAGACGGTGATGGCGGAGGATCTTCTTATGCGTCTCAAGCAGCTGCTGCCCACTTTGCGCCCCAGCGAAACCCGGGTCGCGAACCGCGTGCTCGAACAGCCGCTGCAGGCCTGCAAGCTCACCATCAACGAACTTGCGAATGACTGTGGAACCTCATTGGCCACGGTGATCCGCCTGTGCAAAAAGGCCGGCTTTGACGGATATCGGGGGTTCCGCCAGGCTCTGACGGTGGCCGCCGTATCGGATCAGGGAAAACGAATCAATTTCGGTGTGTCCAACGGAGACATCGACCTGACGGATTCGGCCACATCCGTCTACCGGAAACTGGCGTTCGAAGAGGCCCAGACCATCGAAGACACCATCAACATGCTCGATTACCGGGCCGTTGAGACGGCGGTCACCGCCCTGGACGGCGCCTCTCGTATCGACACGTACGGGCAGGCCTCAAGCGGCCTCTCCGCCCAGGATCTGCAACAGAAGCTCAGCAGGATCGGATATCAGATCAACGCATGGTCCGACCCCCATCTCGCACTGATGAGCGCCGCAGCCCTGCCCCGGGGTGCCGTGGCGGTGGGCTTCTCCCATTCCGGGCAGACGAAGGAAACGATCCGGGCCCTGCGGACGGCACATGACAGCGGGGCGTTCACCGTGGTGGTGACGAATTATCGGGACTCCCCCATCACGAAGGAGGCGGACTGCGTCATCACCACCGTGTCGAAGGAGACACGATTCCGTTATGCCGCCATGCCCAGCAGAATGGCGCAACTGGTAATCGTGGACGTCCTTTTCATGGGTGTCGCCCGCCTGCACCCCGACGAGACGCAGAATCTGCTTGCGCAAACGTTCGCGGCCGCCCAGGACGCGTGACGCAGAGGCCGGGAACGGCACCGGATGGTCCGTCCTCCCCACGCGACGCATTTCCCGCGTCACCGTACTCCGCGTCCCTCTCCCTCGCAGCCGCCTCCGCACCTCCATTTACCGCGCGGCCCCCACGCGCCCGGCAGTGTCAAGCAGGTAGGCAACGGCATCGCGATACTGCCTCGGCGTGTCAAGATGCTCGGTGAACACGCTCGCCCGGGGGGCGAACCGGGCCGCCAGGGAAAGCACCTGTGCGTAGTCGACGGCTCCGGTTCCCGGCTCGGTCTCCACGATGGAGGTCGGGAGCCCGGGCATGAGCCTTACATCCTTGGCATGGATGCTGAGAATGCGCCCGCCCAAGATGCTGAAACAGGAATCGATGAAGCTGCGCATCGTCCTCCAGCGTCCCATGCCGTTGATCATATTCGTATAGTCCAGATGAACCCCCATATGGTCCCTGTCGACATCCTTGAGAAGCTTCAGATAGCTTTCCGGCGAATCGGGAAGCATCCATGGCATGCATTCGAGTGCGTAACGGGTCCGCACGGGTCGCACCGCATCGATGATCTCACGGGTGGTGTCCACAATCCTCTCGTATGCCTCCCCGCTGTAGTTCTGCGGGGAGTATTGGTCCCATCCTCCTGGACCGGCGTTCCCGGCGATGTTGACGCAGCAGCGGGCGCCGATCTCATCGGCGAGCGCAAGCTGCGCCTCGGCGTATTCGATGGCCTTGCGCCTGTGGTCCTCGTCGGGCGACATGACGTTCTTCCATACCCCGACCTCGGTGATGCTCAGTCCTGCCGCCGACGCGGCGTCGAGATAGTCCTTGCGCAGATCCGCCGGTGCCGTATGGTCTATCGGGCACACGGCGGCGGTGCACCCCCATGACTGCAGGGTCGCGGCCCACTTCCCGGGGGTGTTGTGGGGCAAGGTTGTGCCTATTCCGATATGCATGATGTCTCCTGTCTTCTCTGGTGTGATTCGGCACTGCGATACAGCATTGTGTGATCCTGCTCGTAATGCGCCATTGTGCGGTCCGACGTTATCCGGCCCGGCGCCGTGCACTCCTGCGCCGTGCACTCCCCGGCGGCTGCAGCACCCATCGTTCTGCCGCCGCTGGGGAGGCGGTTCTGCTCAGGCGGCCGAGGCGTCGTCCCTCTCTATGGCGGCGATCGCCGTATTGATTCGTCGTATTTCCTCGATGTCGACCTTGGGTCTGCGATGGTAGTCGTAGATCCCGTTCTGCTCCTGTTCGACGTCGTACAGCTGCGTGTAGCAGAAGCCGAACATCCTCGGATTGCCCAGCAGCGCCTCGGTCAGTCCCCGGTAGCGTTCGACGAATTCCTTCTCGCTGTTCGCCTGCTGCCCATAACCCCATGAATCCGAAGATTGGGTGCGGGTGGGGTCCCACTTGATCCCGCCGTATTCGCTGATGAAGAACGGCTTGACGCCGGTGCAGCGCTGACGGTCGGGATAGAGTTCGGGTGTCGGGGCGTCGCCCCTTCCCCATGCCTCGTAGCGTCCGGCAAAGTTCTCGACGCTCTGTTCGTAGTCATGCAGGTCATAGATGTCGGTCTCCACATGGTAGTGTCCGCTGGTGTCGATGCAGGGGCGTTCCGGATCGTAGGCCTTGGTGAGGCGATAGGCCATGCGCAGCAGGCCGTCCAGCTGCCGTCGGCCTTCGAAGTCCCAGGTCTCGTTGAACGGACACCATCCGATGATGGCCGGATGGTTCACATCGCGTTGGATCGCCTCCATCCATTCGGGAATGAAGATCTCGTAGCCGGTGGGCTGGCTGATGTCGAACCCCCACGTGGCCATTTCACCCCATGCGAGATAGCCGTGGATGTCGCAGTAGTAGAGGTACAGGGGCTCGAATGCCTTTTCATGCAGTCGGGCGCCGTTGAAGCCGGCAGCCTGCGAGAGAAGGATGTCCCGCTCCATATCCGCCGCGCTGGGTGCGGTGTATATCCCCTCGGGGTAGAACCCCTGGTCGAGGACCAGACGCTGGAACACGGATCGTCCGTTGATGAGGAAACGGTAGCCGTCCAGCCGTATCTGCCGCAGTCCCACATAGCTGTGGACCACGTCGGGCCCGAATGTGAGCGTGAGGTCGTATATGTTCCCCTCTCCGGGCTGCCACAGGTGGGTCTCGCAAAGCGGCAGGGTGAGCATGGTCAGTCCGCCGTCGCTATGGACGCTGGCCTCGCCGCAGGGCGATCCCTTAAACGAGGCGGACACCTTCAGCGTGCCGCTTCCCTGCAGCTGCGCCTCCATGCTGACCGTCGCATCGTGGATGTCCGTACGGTAGCGCACCCGGTCGATGCGCACCTGCGGAACAAACTCGAGCCATACGGTCTGCCATATTCCTGTGGTGCGGGTATAGAGGCAGGAGTAGGAGTCATACCGGTCGCACTGTTTGCCGGTGGGCTGCATGCGGCCGCGGGTGTCGTCGGTCGCGCTGACGACGATCTCGTTCGTCCCGGAATGGACAAGTGCCGAAATGTCGATGCTGAACGGCGTGTAGCCTCCCTTGTGCGCGCCTGCGTGCACGCCGTTGACGTACACGTGGGCCTCATAGTCGACCGCGCCGAAATGGACGATGACATCCCCCGCCCTGTCCTCGTCGCTCAGGTCGAAGGATCTGCGATACCAGCAGCAGGGTATGAAATCGGTGAACCCTATGGTGCTCAGCGCGCTTTCCGGACAGAAGGGCACGGTGATCGTGCGGGTGAAAGAGTGCTTCTCGAACCACCGTCGATCGGTGCCGCTGACGGAAAGATCCAGATCGAATTCCCACGGTCCGTTGAGGTTGCGCCACGTCGAGCGCCTGAACTGGGGATTCGGGTGTTCGGGGCGTGGAATGCCCCCGGACGGGGGGTTGCCGGGTGCGGGTCCGCTCGGCATGACGCTGCCGGGCACGGCGTCAGCAGACATGGTGCTACTGGGCATGGCATTACTGGGCATAGTGCTCTCCTTCGGGCGCGATATCGCCGCCTCTTCGATCCTCCGGCGGCGTTCCCGCATCGTTGTCGTAGTGCTTGCGGCTGATGCGTCACCGCTCGTATGACGGCTATGATTCTTTATACTTGAGTTATCGGTGCAAAAATAGGTGAAATGATTAAAAATCAAGTCAAAAAAGTGAGGAATCGTGTCTTATGGAGCATATCGTTAGCTTTGTTCCCGGCCAGCTTCCCCATGAGGACCGCTTCCAGGTCCTCATGGCCGGCATCACCTATCCCGACCGTTCCTACCGCATCACGCGCGAGCACTCCGATCTGTACTGCATCGAATACGTGCTCGCCGGCATGGGCGAGGTCCGCTGCGCGGGCCAGCACTTCTTTCCCCGCGCCGGGGACGTCTACCTGCTTCCCCCCGGGGTCCGCCATGACTACCGCGCGATGCCTTCGAACCCATACCGTAAAATCTGGATGAACGTCAATGGAACGCTGTGCGACTGCCTCTACCGCGAATACGCATTGGAGGGAACATTGCTGTTCCCCGGCAACGGCGGCGTCAACGCCAACGTCCGTCCGCTGTTTGACTCGTTCCTGTCGACCTGCGAGAACGACAGATCGAACCCCGTGTTCCTCTCGCGCCGCCTGTCGCTGACACTTCATGAGATCCTCAGCACGCTCAGCGCCATACCCGAGCGATTCTCCCCCTCCGCCCAACAGCCGTACGCCACCGCCATACGCGAATACCTGGATCTGCATGTGGAGGGCAACATCCGCCTGGGCAAGGCCGCCCATGATCTCGGCATGTCCCTCTCGCAGCTGTCGCGCTCGTTCACGCGGGCCTACGCGCAAACACCCTACCGGTACTATCTTTCGCAGCGCATCGCGCTGGCGTGCTCCCTGCTGCGCAACACGGGAATGCGGATCAGCGACATCGCGGCACGGCTGCACTATGCGGACGAGCACTACTTCTCCACTCAATTCAGGCGGCACACCGGTCTGCCACCCAAGGAATTCAGGCGGTCGTCCGAGCCGACGCACACCCTCATGCCAGCCCCCGCATCGCAGGGGCACTCAGAAGACGGGCAGTCGACGCGGGGGTGACGGACCCCGGTCCCGCGGGCTCAGGACCAGTCACCCTCGCGCAGCATGGCGGCGACCGCGGACGTCCGGTCCGTCACGCCAAGTTTGACGAAGATGCGGTTGAAATAGGTTTTCACCGTCGTCTCGCTGATATACATCGCTCTGGCTATCTGTCGATTGGTTTTCCCATCAGCGGCGAGCAGCAGAACCCTTCTTTCCTGACGGGACAGCTCCGCCTCCGCGTGGGGCTGGATCTGCCGGGCCACAGCCTGTGCGGCTTGCGGATCGAGGACGGTCTGCCCCGCGACCGTATCCCGAATCGCCTGGGCCAAAACGGACGGCTGGACGTCCTTGAGCAGATAGCCGTGCGCTCCGGCCTCGATCGCGGGCAGAATGTCCGAATCGGTGTCATAGGTCGTCAGTATCAGCACCTTGGTTCCCGGCCAGCGTCCGAGCACCGTGCGCGTCACCTCCGGACCGTTCATGTCGGGCATGCGCAGGTCAAGCAGAAGCAGATCCGGACGGACGGCGCCCACCTCGCGGATCGCTTCGCTTCCGGTGGAGGCCTCACCGACGATGTCGAGGTCGGCATGCCTGGCCAGCATGCTGCTGATGCCCTCACGCACCAATGGATGATCGTCTGCGATGACGATGCGGATCATTGTTCCTCCTCCATAGCATCTACATCAGCGTCTGCACCGTGCCGATTCCCCTCAATCCCGGCTTCCCTCCCCGGTCCGGTCGTCAACGGCGTCCCGGCAGGGTCCTGCTGTAGCACGACATGGTCATAGGGCAGGCATGCCGTCACCGTTGTACCCTGTCCCGGCTGCGAGGTGATGTCGAAGACGCCCCCGAGCTGCCGGGTCCTCCGCCGCATGTCGACGCACCCGTAGCCATGGCCGGTGATGCCGAACGCGGCGTCATCCAAAGAAGCGGTGTCGAATCCGCGGCCATCGTCGCCGATGCTCACCCGAATCCATGCGGTCTTCCCCTCCTCGTTACCGTTCCCTTTACCGTCATTCGCCTCCTGAGACACCGCATGAATCCCGATGCGCACTCTGGTCGCCTTCGCGTGCCTCGTCACGTTCACCAGCGCCTCCTGGACGATGCGCACCACCGCCACCTGAGCCTGCTGATTCAGAATCGGAAGGTCGCGGTCGCAATCGAGATCGATATCGAGTCCTGCGCCGTCACGCGTGGTCTGCACGATGTGGTTCACCGTCCTGAGCAATCCGTCGGACTGCAGACGAGACGGGGCCATGTTCGCGATAAGCCTCCGGGTGTCGTCCAGGCCCTCCTGCGAGGCGTCGACGATCATGGCCAGATGCTGCAGGGCCGCCGTGGGCTCCTCTCCCTCGATCTCAGCGACCGCGGCTCTGCCAAGTGCCAGTATCGACGCCAGGGATTGCGCGATCGTGTCATGCAGCTCCCCGGCCATGCGCTGACGCTCTGCATTGATCCCCTCCTGACGGCTCATCTTCCGGATCGTCCGCTGCTGCCTTTCAAGGCTGGCCACCAGTTGCGCATTGCGCTTGTTCGTTTCATCCAGTCGATCGATCGCCCACCCGATCATGGCGCTGAAGAAAACCGAGATGGCCGCTTCGGAAAGGGCGGCTCTGACATCTTCCGCTCCCGGTGATACGCTGCGCAGGATACTGACCACGGCGAAGCCCGCATTCAGCAGGGTCACCGTAAGCAAGGCGGGCAGATAGTCGAAGACGATGAACAGCTCGGGAACGATGATGAATGATGCGGAAAAGGAATTCAGGTCGATGCCGGCGGCGGCCCATAGACATGCCAGCACCATGGCCGCGAACAGCCAAGGCCATGGCCCGCCCTTGGACTCGTAGGGGGCGATGCCATGTTCCCGGTGCCGGATATAGGCAAGCGCAAAATATGCGAGCATCGTCACCGTCATCAATGCGACGACCTCGAAACGCCGGTATATCGGCGCCGAGGAGAAAGCGAACAGAACCACGCACAGCAAGGGGGTGGCGGTGATGACATACAGGTTCCACCACCCTCGGAGCGAAAGACCGTGACGGGCGAATTCCCGAGCGCGATTGACGAGGGATCCATTCATACTGCCACCTTACCGCCAGTCACCGTACCTCCCGCCGCATCAGCGTCCATGCCACGAATTCCGGTCACGCCGCATCTGACTCTTCATGCATGGCCTTCTCCCGTGGATACATCACCGCAAGAACCAGGAAGACGACCCCTGCCGCCGCCATAGCCAGGAACACCGTTCCCGCTGCCGTGGAATAGGCTCCACGCACCGTGGCCATAATCGACGCCCGTGCACTTGCCGGAATCGCGGTCATATGCGTCGATGCGCCCGAGCGGCTTCCCGAACCCACCGAGGCGGCGATATCCTTGGCCATCTGATGGGTTACGCCATATGAGTGCAGCCCGGTGAAGACCCTATTCGCAAACACCGTGGAGCACAGGCTGGAGAATACGGCCATGCCGAGGGCTCCTCCGAAGTTCTTCAGCATCTGCGTCAACGCGGTCACCTCGCCGTAGGAGGAACCGACACCCCGGTTGACCATGTCGGTGGACGTGGGGCTGAACATGAATCCGATGCCCGCTCCGCTGACGATGAGCACGGCAGACAGCGAGCCGACACTCGTGGGGCTCGTTCCGCCGAGAACCGCGCCGAGACTTCCATCAAGACCCAGCCCATGCAGGACGTCAGGGCCGCCGACGCTGCGCGACAGCCACGCGAAGCCCAGAACCGTGACGATTCCGGCGACCACCAGCACACTCCGGATGCCTCGCTTGGAGAACAGTGCCGCCCCGAACTTGGAGGCGACCAGGAATCCGAGGAAGAAGTAAAGAAACATCAAACTGGTGTCGGAGACGCTCTGCGCAAGGCCCAGCTGCCCATAGACACTGAGAAAATACATGATCGGGATGAAGGAGATGGAAGCGACGAGATTCGCCAGCGACGACAGGGAAAAACGCAGATTCGAAAACACGCGCACATTGAGGATGGGATTGTCCACACGAATCTCGATAAGGGCAAAAACCGCGAACAACGCAACGCTCGCCACCAGGCTGCCGATGATTCGGGGATCCGACCACCCGACCGCATTGCCCTGCTGCAGCGGCACGATCAGGGCCACCATTGCGGCGGCCGCCATGACGGCACCTGGCCAGTCGAGGCGGCGCAGCGTCTGGAGGAAGTCCGCATGCCTGTCGGCGGGAACGAGCAGTGCGACAAGCACAACAGCCGCCACCGCCAGGGGAAGATTGATGAAGAACACATAACGCCATGAGAGCTTGATGAAGTACGATCCGGCAATGGGGCCGACGGCGGTCATGGCGCCGGTGATGGCGAAGAAGGTGGCCATCGAGCTTGCCCGACGGTTTACGGGGGAGTAGCTGAACACGATGCCGATCGCCGAGGGGAACATGAGGGCGAGGCCAAGTCCCTGAACGACGCGGGATGCCACCATCCACACGAAGGCCTGGGAGCCTGCGGGGGCGAGGCCGCACAGCAGGCTTCCCGCACCGAAAACGACCACGCCCAGAAGCATGAGACGCTTGTATCCGACCATGTCGGACAACCGACCCGCCAGGGGGAACGCCGCCGCGGCAGCGAGCAGATAGGCATTGACCACCCATTCGACCCCGCTCGCCGTCAATCCCAGTCCCGATTGAATGGCCTGGGAGGACAACGAGACGATGGTCTGATCGATGGAACTCATCGACACCGCCACGATAAGCCCGATCAGAATGACCCGGGAGCTTTTCCCGCTCGCCTTGGCCGTGACGGCGCCATCGGCGGCTGCGGCAGCCGTTGCAGTTGAAAGCATGAAAGAACCTTCCTTCAGGGGGCGGTACCTGACCATACCGCGATAACGCTATTCACCCTAGGGTCATTCGAGGTGGAACCGGGCCATCCAACCGGTCACCGCCATGTCCTCCATATGGAGGACATCTGCCCGCGAAGCGGGAACACTATCGCCGGAGCAACCCCATGATGGTGCGGGACAGCAGCTTCTGCGTGGAGTTCAAGCCGGTTTTGGGCGTCAAGGCATAGAAATGGCGAACGAATTCACTGCCGAGCCCGCTGGTGGGAACCCCCGGGGGCACCGAATCCTGGGAGATTACGCTGCAGCCGATTCCCTCGGCGAGCACCGCGCAGATCTTTTCGTTGCTGTCAAGCTCGATCGTGGCACGTGGATGCAGACCGGATATTCTCAGGAACAGGTCGGTGTAGTACCGCACTCCCGATCCGGGTTCGCGGACGAGCCACACGGTGTCGCGTGCGTATTCAAGATCCAGGCACCCCGCGAGCGTCAGCCGATCCTCACGCAATGCCGTCAGATCGACCGAATCGGTGTCTATCGTCTTCTCGACGATGCCCATCTGCGCCTGCTTGCCGATGATCGCCTGCGCGATGCTGTCGGAGTTCATCGTCCTGACGCGGAAGTCCATGGAGGGGAATTCGGGCTGAAGCCCCTCGACGATGCCCGGCAGCAACGTGCTCGAAGCCGTATGGGAAAGCAGAAGCGTGAACGAGGTTGGCGTGAGCAGCCCCCGCGATGCCGTGGACATGAGATCCGACCATGTCGCGCATATCGACACGGCGGCATCGTAGACCTGACGTCCCGCATGGGTCGCCACCACATCCCCCGCCACGTGGCGAGTGAAAAGGGGGACGCCCATCATGTGCTCAAGCGTCGCTATCCTTTTGGAGACGGTGGGCTGGGAGATTCGCAGTTCCGCGGCCGCCGCGGTGAACTGACCCGTTTCGAAAACCGCGATCAGGGTGGACAGCACTTCGAGATTCACGTCGTCAGGTGCGCCCATTGTTCTCCTCGCAAAGTCGTCGTATGTCATTGTCCCGTGCCACCGACACACCGGTTCGACGCCACGCCGGCCACCGTTAATCCGCGCCACCGTTAATCCGCGCCACCGCCAACCGGCAGGCCGAACCGCTCGTGGATCGGATCACCGCCGAATCGCTGCCCGGTGACGCGGACCGCATCGTCATGCGCATCCGTGTGCCGTGTGGATGGCACCATGCGTGCCCGCAGCCTTCAGACAAACGGACCGCGAGTGCGACATATCGAATTATTCCATAACGGAATGTCATTTATGAAAAACATGCATTTGTAGAATAGCCGCGCAGGTCTTACCGTGGGCACGTGTCAGAACACATAGAAATCGCCTCTGCCCCGGCAAGCGCACCCCCTCAATCCCTCCAGGCCTTCGAAAGCAGCAGCAACGATTCGAGGCTCATCCGATACTATATGACCGTTCCCCTCCCGAAGGGCGGTCTTACGCTGGGCATCCTCGCCCTGGGAAATCTCCTGATCGCCATGAACGTCGGGTCGCCGGACGTCGTCCGGGCGGTCTTCGCGGGCGTGGCCCTGCTCCTGTTCATCACCATCATCGGAAAATGCCTGGTCCACCCGCGCATCGTACTTTCCGAGGACATGTCGAACCCCGTCGTCGCGCCGGTCTCGGCAACCGTCTTCATGTCCCTGATGCAGTTCTCCACCTATATGGCGCCCTATGGCGACGGTGCGCACATGCTGGCCGTGTCTTTGTGGTACTTTGCCGTCAGCTGCAACCTCATCCTCATGGTGCACGTCACCAGCCGTTTCATCGTGAAGGGATTCGCGCTGTCACAGGTTTTCCCGACATGGTTCGTGGGATTCGTGGGCATCGTCGTGGCCTCGGCCACCTCGTCCGCGGTCGGCCAGCAGCCCCTGGGTCTGCTCATCTTCTGGATCGGCTTCGCGCTGTACATGGTGACCTTCGTTCTGGTGAGCATACGCTCGGCGACCATCGAGATCCCGGATGCCGCGAAGCCAAGCCTCGCCATATACACGGCCCCCATGAGCCTGTCGATCGCAGGGTACACCACGGCCGAGGCCCATCCGAACGTCTACTTCGTGCTCGTCATGCTGATATGCGCCCAACTTCTGTTCGCCGCGGTTCTGGCCGCGATGCCCTCGCTCCTGCGCGTGGCGTTCTCGCCCTCCTACGCCGCATTCACCTTCCCCTTCGTCATCACCGCGACGGCACTGCTCAAGTCGCTGAATCTGTTCGCGGCGGCGGGGTGGAGGGTTCCCGCATGGCTATATGTTCTTCAGGGCGCGGAAGCGGCACTGTCCTGTGCAATCGTGCTTTACGTGCTCATTCTGTTCATCGCCCACGCACGGAGGCAGTGGCGTCAGGCTGGCGCGGACTAGGACTGTCTTCGCCGCGAATCTCCGAAACGCAACCCCGCAGGCTTGCCGGACCCGTTGGTCCGGCAAGCCTTTTTTGATGATCCGCACCGCTATTTGCATCTGCTCATTGATGTGATATATAATCATTTCGTTACAAAGTTGTACGTCAATAAATATAAAGAAAGTTATGGATTTTTTTACCCATATTAGAACAACGTTGTACTAGCCACAACGTATATCAAGGAAAGCTGAGATCCACCCATGTCAGACACACAAGTTCAGGCACAGCTTGCGATAGAGGGCGCTTTTGTCAAGGCCCGGATCAATCCGCGAATGTTCGGGTCCTTCGTCGAGCATCTCGGGCGATGCGTCTATACGGGAATCTACGAACCGCACCACCCGACCGCCGACTCGCACGGTTTCCGGCAGGACGTCATCGACCTCGTCAAGGAGTTGGGGGTGACGACCATCCGATACCCGGGAGGCAATTTCGTCTCGGGCTACCGCTGGGAGGACGGGGTCGGCGACGACCGCCCCAGGAGGCTGGACACCGCCTGGCACTCCACGGAGACCAACGAGTTCGGGCTTCATGAAATGGCTCACTGGCTTACGGCTGTCGGTGGGAACGAACTGATGGAGGCCGTGAATCTGGGGACGCGCGGAACAAGCGAGGCGCTGGATCTGCTGGAGTACGCCAACATACCGCAAGGAACGGCCCTGTCCGAAAGACGAATCCGCAATGGCGCACGGGACCCCTTCGGCATACGCATGTGGTGTCTGGGAAACGAAATGGACGGCCCCTGGCAGCTTGGACACAAAACCGCCCGGGAATACGCTCGACTCGCCGAGATAACCGCATGCGCGATGAAGCAGATCGACCCGGATCTCGAGCTGGTCGTGTGCGGCTCGTCCTCACATGGCATGCCGACCTTTGCCAGCTGGGAGCACACGGTGCTCAAGGAAACCTTCAACGATGTCGATTTCATCTCCTGCCACGCGTACTACCACCCGGAAGACGGCGACATCAACAGCTTCCTCGCCTCGGGCGTCGATATGAACTCGTTCATTCATGACGTTGCCGCGGTGATAGACGCAACGGCAGCGGAGCTGAAATCCACTCATCAGGTGGCCATCTCCTTTGACGAGTGGAATGTCTGGTATCAGGACAGCGAACCATCGAAAACCCCGGAAGGCATCGGAAACTGGCCCCAGGCGCCTCGTCTGCTGGAAGATTCATACAGCGTTCTCGACGCGGTCGTCTTCGGGGATCTTCTCATCACGCTGCTGAAGAATGCGGACAGGGTGCAGGCCGCATCTCTGGCACAGCTCGTCAACGTCATCGCGCCCATCATGACCGAACCCAACGGGCCGGCATGGCGGCAAACGACCTTCTTCCCCTTCGCCCTCACCGCCGAACTGGCGAAGGACGCGGAGGTCTATGAGACACAGCAAAGATCCACACGCCATGAGACGGACAAATACGGCTGGGTGGATTCCGTGGACTCGGTGGCCGTGAGAACCCGGGACGATTCGCTTGCCGTGTTCGTCGTCAATCGATCCCTTGACAGCGCGGCCGATTTCACCGTCACGCTTCCCAGCTCGGACTTCACCCGAGTCGACGTCTCCACCCTTCACGACGACGACATGTCGGCGGCGAACACGGTGGACGACCAGATGAGGGTGTCCCCCCAAACCAACACGGACGCCACCCTGGAAGGAGACACCGTCCACGTCATACTCCCGGCGGTTTCATGGTCGGTGATTCACATACGCAAATAAAAGGAGGAAGCAAAGCATTTTAGGATATCCACAATGATATTGACACATGGACAATAAGCAATCACGCATATAAGAGGAGTAAAGAAAGATGTTGCAATCAAAGAAGATTCTATCTGTACTTGCCGCCGCGGCGACCGTACTCTCCCTTGCCGCATGCTCAAGCGGAAGCTCAGGAGCGACGAATTCGGGGAATTCGGACAAGCACGCGAACGACAGTGCTTCATGCACCAACAAACTCGTCCATCCCAATGCCGAAAAGGTGACGGTCTGGGCGTGGTATCCGGCATTCGACAAAATCGTCGACCATTTCAACAACACCCACAGCGACATTCAGGTGTGCTGGAACAACGGCGGACAGGGAGGGGCGGAATACACGCACTTCCAGAACACGATCAAGGCGGGCAAGGGAGCCCCTGACGTCATCCAGCTTGAATATGAGGCGATGCCCCAATTCCTTGCCGGACAGAAGAAATACCTCGTCGATCTGGGCAAGTACGGTCTGAATTCCCACAAGTCGGATTACACGTCGGGCGCATGGAACTCCGTCACCTTCGGCAGCTCGAGTTCGGTGTACGCGGTTCCCGTGGACGCGGGACCCTTCGTCATGTACGTGAATCAGGCGGTGTTCGACAAGTATGGTGTGTCGGTGCCGACAACCTGGAGCCAGTTCGAGGAAGCGGGCAAGCAGCTCAAGGCAAAGGGCTACCAGGGTATGCTCACCAATTGGCAGACCGATGGAACGGCCGTGAACATCGCGCTGTTCGCGCAGAAGGGCGCGAAGGTCTACAAGTATTCGGCCAATGATCCGACCAAGGTGGGCATCGACTTCAACCAAAGCTCGGTCAAGGATGTGCTTGCGTATTGGCAGAAACTCGCCAAGGAAGGACTGATCGACACGGCCGACCAAAGCTCGACGGACACCATGAAGAAATTCGGTGCCGGTCTGTACGCAACCTATGTTCAGGCGTCGTGGTTCATGGGGTATTACGTCAAGGGTGCCTTCAAGACAGCGGAATCCTCGCCGTTCAAGATCTACACCGCACCCAAGTGGAGCAGCTCCTCGCCCGACGTCAACCAGGGCGGCTCGGCCTTCGCGGTGACCTACCAGGCCAAGGACACGAAGGCATCGGCGGAGGTGGCCCGAGAACTGTACGGGGACAACTATTCACGCAACAGCGGAGTCACCGACGGCGGCCTGTTCCCGACATGGACGTCGACCCTCGCCTCGTCGAGTTTCATCAACCAGACGTATCCGTACCTTGAAAACGAAAAGGCCAATCAGGTCATCGCACCTGTGGCCAAGGGATGGAGCGGCGATCAGTTCCTGCCGTTCCAGACCTATGCCTACGACGCGCAGCAAAAAGCGTTCGCCTCCATCGTCAAATCCGGAACATCGGTCGATTCCGGCGTGGCAAAACTCACATCCTCGCTGCAGAGCTATGCGAAGCAGCAGGGATTCACAGTCGTGTCCGTTAAGTGACGCTCTATGAACACGTGGGGGAGCGCGGCATGACAACCACTGCCGTGCTCCCCCGTCATAAGGAGTTTTCTATGTCGAAAAACAACAATGGAGTCAGACGGCCCGCCAGCATCGGCAGGCAGAATCTATGGGGATGGGTGTTCACCGGACCATTCGCCGTGGTTTTTCTGGTTTTTCTGGTCGTCCCGCTCATATACGCCTTCTACATGTCCCTGTTCACGTACACGCAGGTATTCGGAGAGCATTTTTCAGGGTTGGCGAACTACGCCAGGGTTCTCACGGACACGACGTTTAGAAACGGCCTGCTGCTGGTCATGCTGTACACCGTGGTCATGGTGCCCATCCAGCTGGGTCTTGCCTTGTTTCTCGCCCTGCTGCTTGACTCCTTCAAGAAGAAGTTCGCCTCCGTCTCACGGGTGATCATATTCCTCCCCTATGCGATCCCCGCCGTGATCGGCGCTCTGATGTGGGGCTTCATGTATTCGAAGATGATGGGTCCCTTCACCTCCATCTTCCAGCTTTTCGGTCTGAAGCCACCCGATTTTCTGAGCACCAACGGAATCTTCGGATCCCTGGTCAACGTCGTCACCTGGCAGTGGACCGGCTACTACATGGTGATTCTGTATTCCGCACTGCAGTCGATACCGTCGGAACTCTATGAATCCGCGCGGATCGACGGGGCCAGCGAATTCAAAATCGCCACGCACATCAAAATCCCGATGGTCGCCGGATCGCTTATCATGTGCACCATCTTCTCCCTGATCGGCACGCTTCAGTTCTTCACCGAGCCAACCATCCTCAGGAACCAGGCCCCGTCGGTGATACCGGCCGAGTACACGCCGAACATGTACGCCCAGGCCCTGGCCTTCGGATACAACCAGACGAATTACTCTGCAACCGTGTCCTTTGCCCTGGGGCTTATCGTGGTCGTCTTCTCGGTCATCTTCATGAGATTAACCAGACGTTCCAACGGATTGGAGAATTAGCATGTCATCACAAGCACGGCCAGCGAACGCTGGCGGAATAAACCATATCAAAGGAAACCCTCGGGTCTTCACCTACGTCGTGCTCATCCTGTGCTGCGTGTATTTCCTCATGCCCGTCTGGTGGCTGCTCATGGCCTCCACCAAGACGAACAGCGGATTGTTCAACGGAGCCCATGGTTCGATGTGGTTTGACTCCACCATCGCCTTCTTCAGCAACCTCAAACAGCTGGGCACCTACCAGGACGGGATCTACTGGCGGTGGATCGTCAACTCCTTCCTCTATGCACTGGTCGGCGGTCTGGGAGCCACGATCATATCGGTGATGGCGGGATATGGGTTCGCGAAGTTCGCCTTCCACGGGAAAAAGACGTATTTCAACATAGTGCTCGGCGCCTTGATGATTCCGGCCACGGCATTGGTGATTCCGACCTTCCTCCTCATGTCCAAGATAAACATGACCGACACCTACTGGGCGGTTCTTCTTCCGGTTCTGCTCAATCCGTTCAGGGTCTATCTTATGAGGATCTACTGTTCGGAGTCGCTTCCCGACGAGATGATCGAAGCAGCCCGGGTCGATGGCGCGGGGGAGTTCAGAACCTTCGTTCAGGTGTCCCTGCCGATTATGACGCCGGCGATCACCACCGTTCTTCTCCTGTCGGTCGTAGGTGCCTGGAACAACTTCTTCCTTCCCTCCGTCGTGTTGACGAACCCGAATCTTTTCCCGGTGACCGTCGGCCTTTCGCAATGGCAGGTCAGAAGCTCGGCGGGTTCCGCATCGGAGCAGATCTGGAACCTGCTGACATCAGGGGCGTTTGTTTCGGTGATTCCCATGGTCATCGCCTTCATCTTCCTGCAGAGATATTGGGTCGGTGGACTTACCGCCGGTTCGGTAAAATCATAAGGAATGTTATCGGCCCTTATTAATATTGTTGGTATCCATCGGCGCAGTGGAATCCACGCCCATGGATACCAGCACCACATAAGAGGACCGCATGATCGCTGATACGACCAGCCTCATGCGGCGCCGAAACCGCACGGCAATCAAGTCGAGGGGGAGACGTGAAGCGTAGAACGACGATCAAGGACGTGGCGCGCGAAGCCGATGTCTCCATAAAAACGGTGTCGAACGTGGTCAACCATTCGGGAAGCATGAGGCCGGAGACACGCGAACGCGTCACCACCGTCATGAAGAAGCTTGGCTACAATGTCAACGTTTCCGCGCGCACACTCAAAACGGGGTTCAGCAACATCATCGGTCTGGGCATTTTCGATTTCGGACAGCCGTTTGCGCCATATTTCGCCGACAAGGTCATAGACATCGCCGAGCAGCGGGGCTACGGCGTCATCATCAGCACCTATGAGCAGAACAAAACCGGATTGACCCGGCTCATCGAAAGAAACTCACAGCTTCCGGCGGGCGGCTGGATCTACTTCAACGAACAGCCCCTAAGCAATCACGGCCTTCTTCTTGACCAATCGTATCCGCTGGTCGCCACCGGCGATTATCTGGTCTACGACAAGGTCGATTCCGTGACGATGGAGAATTCGGAACCCTTCCGGCTGCTCACTCACAGACTCATCGATTCAGGGTGCTCATCCATCGCCGTTCTTGGGTCGCCCTTGGAGGATTTCACCGGCGAACAGCTTCGAACCGTGTCCGAGGGAAGTGTCTGGCTGAGAATGAAAGGGTATTACCAGGCTTGTGAGGAAATTGGCAAACCGATCGACCCCTCATTGTTCATCCCCTGCAAGAAATGGAGGGAGAAGGACGGCACCGAGGCTCTTCGGAGCTTTTTGGCGGCACATGACTATCCCGATGCGATAATGTGCATGAACGACGCGTTGGCGCTTGCCGCCATACATGAACTGCAAAGAAAGGGGCTGAGAGTCCCGCAGGACATCCAGGTCACCGGCTTCGACAACGTGCCTGAATCCCGATATTGCACGCCGACGCTCACGACCATCGACCCGGATATGGACCACTACATACAGTCGGCGGTGGATATGCTGATCGAAAGAATGAACGGCTATGACGGGCCCGTGCGCCGCGTCGTCAGCCATTGCTCAATCGTGGAGCGGGACTCGGCCCAGTTCATCTATCACCGTATGTCCGATTAACGGCATGATCGCGAGAATGGTGATGTCTCACCTCCTCGGGACCATGCCGTTCGTCGAAAGGACGCGGGTCAGACTTTCGCTTCGCCGCGCCCCGCCAATTCGTCCTTGATCTGCTGGAGCAGCACCACCGTCTGCTCCTCGGGGCTGAGTTCGACCTCGTCCTCCTCCTGCGATGAGCCCTTTTTGCGGGTCATCATCGCGGACGACATGTCGCGGAACTTGTTGATCGGTACAAGAATGCAGAAATAGACGGCGACGGCGATGATGAGGAAGTTGAGCAACGCACCGAGAATCGCGCCGATCGAGAAATGGGCGTTGTTGATGGTGAACGTCAACACACCGTCAAGATCGGTTTTGCCGAAGATCATGGATATCAGCGGATTGATGAGGTTCTTTACGATCGCGGTCACCACTGCCGTCACGGCGGCGCCCATAACGACGCCGACGGCCATGTCGATCATGTTTCCGCGGGCGATGAATTTCTTGAAACCTTCGAACATGACTTCTCCTTCAGAATAATGAAACAATGTCCTCCATGACTACCATACAGCGAGATGAAGCGATTGTGGAGCTTATGTAACGTAATGTCCCTCTCACTTTTCGCCATGGTGCGCATCATGCCACGTGATCCCCGGTTACGGCTGCGAGCCCGCGATCATGTCGTAGGGCATCTCTTTTCTGACTGCCCAGAACACGGCAAGAAACAGCGCGAACAAAAGAGAGTAGCGCTCGAAGGACGTGCCGCCAAGCATGGTGAGGCAATACAGAGCCACCGCCCGGGCCACGTAGAAGGCACCGCGGACCCTGCCCGTGCGTCGCTTCGTCTCCACGCTCATATGAGTGAACATCCCACCCAATGTCTGTCCATGGTGGGTTGCGGGAATCCACAGTTCGAAGACCAGGAACGAGAGCACTCCGACGACTCTGACGGCGGCATCGCGCAGCCCGACGCCCACCGTGATGCCGGCCATGAGAAAATCGCCATCCGGCAGCGGCCGCGCCGCGGTATGGAAGACAAGCATGACCAGAAGCCCCAGGGAAAAGTGCACCAGGGCGACGAAGCCCAGATCGATGACCAGGGATGTCGACCGATGGAGCAGTCCGGGACGTCGATTGATGTCGCTCCCCTCCGTGGTCCTCACGGGAAGAACCCTTCCGACAAGCACGGCAAGGAGAAACCCCAGGGCCGCGCCCAGGGTGTTCGTCATCAGATCGTCCACATCAAACTGCCGGTAGGCACAGGGATACAGACCCCAGAAGCCCGTGAGCTGCGAGGTCTCAATAAACAGCGACACAAGAAAGCCCGTGGGCACAACGATCCGGAATCGCCAACGCGCCCACCGGCAAAGCATGAACCCCCAGGGTATGAAGAAGACGACGTTGAGCATCAGCTGGAGTACGCCGTTCAGCCCTCCGATACGTATGTCGCTGATGAAGCGCAGGGGGTCAAGCTGTGGCGTTATATGGGTCGCGGCGCAGAACACCGCGGGATCGTCCGGCATGGGGTACAGTGTGAAGGCCAGCAGGCCGACGACATACAGAACACAGACGTAGGAAACAAGAACCGCCGTGAATCGCAGCCGATGATGGCGGTGAAACATAAAAGCCAGAATTGGAACGGTCAGCGCGGCGGAAAGAAAAGGCCATACGATCAGCGCGATGATGAACGAGGTGCTGAAGAGGCGCAGGTAGGAAATCACGCTTATCCCGGTATCGAAATCGGCATCGCAAACAATGGCATCGGCAACCGCAACGGGGAAACTGCACTCGTCTCCCCGCGCAGATCCGCTCGTCTGGACGACAGACCCCAGATCTGCAGGCGAATCCGGCGGGCCTTGGCGATGCCGTCGTCTGTGAGGCTAAGGCTAGTCATCACCCAATGTCATGTGCACGCCGCCCACGAGCGAGCTCACGACGTTGTACAGCAGTGCGATGATGGTGCTGAGAAGCGTAAAAAGTATCACTTCGATAATCGAAAAAATCGTGACCGCGCTGAGCACCGTGCTGATGGAAAACACATCGGAAAGGTTGAACCCGCTGGAGTCCAAACCTGTCGACGAGACTATCTGCGTGACCTGATCGAACACGCCCACCGCGTTGAGCAATGCCCACACCAATGCGGCTGCAACGATCTGGATGATCCCTCCCGCGACACCGAGCAGAAAAGTCACCTTGGCGACCGACCATGCGTCCAGGCGCGTAAGCGACAGATTCATCCGTCTGGCACGAGGAGTCCCGCGCCTCGGCGAACGGGGGGAACGATCCCTTTCGTGCTCTGCCCTCTGGTTGAGCACGGAACGAGCGACACGAGGGGCATGCCCTTCGTTCAGCGACTCCCGGTGCTCGGGCCTGATTGCAGCCGGTCGGTCGCCTTCACGCACATTCTCTTCACGATTGTCACTCATCGGTTCTCCTTGATGATTCTCTACCGGTAATGAAGCCGAGGCTACCAGTGTTCAGGGACGATTATTCGTTATTCTCCGAGGTCTGCACAGTATCGTTCTCTACGGCGGAGCCATCGTCCGGTCCCGCTTGCGCGGAAACCCCGTTCACATCGTGCGCGGCGTTCTCCTGCGTACCGTCATGAAGGTCGTTCCCGTCATCTCCGATGGCATCATCCTCATCGTCGCGATCCTCGTTGCGCGCGATGGAGATGATCTCATCACCCTTGTCGGGCTTGGCGAGAGTGACGCCCTGGGTGTTTCTGCCGGTTCGCTTCACTTCGTTCACGTTGGAGCGAATGACCTTGCCGGATTTCATGATGGCCATCACCTGATCGTCCCCGGTCACGACGAGAGCGCCGACAAGCGCGCCACGACCCTGCGCAAGCTGAAGCGCCTTCACTCCGAATCCGTTGCGGCCCTGAAGTCTGTATTCCTCGATGGCGGTTCGCTTGGCAAAGCCTTCGTTCGTCACCACAAGAAGGTCCTCGACGCTTTCTCCGGATACGACGTCCATGGCGAGAAGCTCATCCCCGTCACGGAACTTCATGCCCTGCACACCTGCGGTCTGGCGTCCCATGGGGCGCAGCTGCTCGTCGTCGGCACGGAACTTCAGACTCATGCCCTTGCGGGACACGAGAATGATGTCATCATCGGCGTTGCATAGCGCGGCACCGATCAACTCGTCGGCCGGCTCTCCGGTTTCCTCGTCCGCCATGAGCCGAACGGCGATCAGACCGCCCTGGCGAGGGGAATCGTATTCGGCCAGCGCCGTTTTCTTGACCTTGCCGCTGCGTGTGGCAAGAACAAGATAGGTGGAGACTTCGTAATTCGGAATCGACAGCACCGCCTGGATGCTCTCATCGGGACTGAACTGGAGAAGATTCGCCACATGCTGCCCCTTGGAGTCGCGTGACCCCTCGGGAAGCTCATAGGCCTTGATCCGGTACACGCGCCCCTTGTTCGTGAAGAACAGGAGCCAATTATGGGTCGAGGTGAGGAAGAAATGATCGACGATGTCGTCCTCGCGCAGTTTCGCCCCCCGAATCCCCTTGCCTCCGCGATGCTGGGCACGGTATTCGTCGGCCTTCGTTCTTTTGATGAATCCCGAATGGGTCACGGTTACGACGACGTTCTCATCCGCGATGAGATCCTCGACATTCATCTCACCCGAGAATGGCAGGATCTTCGTTCGGCGGTCATCGCCGTACTTCGCGACGATTTCGTCGAGCTCGTCTCCGACGATGGTGCGCTGCCGTTGCGGACTGGACAGGATGTCCTCGTAGTCCGAGATTCTGCGCATCAGCTCCTCGTGCTCGTCGACGATCTTCTGTCGCTCCAAAGCGGCCAGACGGCGAAGCTGCATGGCGAGAATGGCGTCCGCCTGGGTTTCGTCGACGTCGAGCAGGTTCATAAGACCGGTTCTGGCGGTGTCGACGTCCTTGGAGGCACGGATAAGCGATATGACCTCCTCGATCATATCGAGCGCCTTGAGATATCCCTGCAGGATGTGATCGCGCTCTTCGGCCTCCCTCTTGAGGTAGCGGGTCCGGCGCTCGATGACTTCGAGCTGATGATCCACCCAATGGCGGATGAAGGCATCCAACGACAGCGTTCGCGGAACCCCGTCGACCAGCGCAAGCATATTCGCACCGAATGTCTGCTGCAACTGGGAATGCTTGTACAGATTGTTGAGAACGACCTTGGGCACGGCGTCACGTTTGAGCACAAGCACCAGACGCTGCCCGGTACGACCCGACGTCTCATCGCGCATGTCCGCGATGCCCTGGATCTTGCCGTCACGCACCGCCTCGCGAATGGAAACCGAAAGACGGTCCGGATTCACCTGATAGGGCAGCTCCGTCACCACCAGGCACATGCGGCCCTTGATCTCCTCCGTGTTGACCACCGCACGCATGGTGATCAGACCACGGCCGGTGCGGTATGCCTGCTCGATTCCCTTGTGCCCCAGTATGGTGGCACCCGTGGGGAAATCGGGCCCCTTGATCAGGGTGAGGAGAGCCTCCAGAAGTTCTTCCCTGCTGGCGTCAGGGTGATCGAGGTCCCAATGCACGCCTTGCGCGACCTCGCGCATGTTGTGCGGGGGAATGTTCGTGGCCATGCCGACGGCGATGCCGGAGGAGCCGTTCACCAGCAGGTTGGGGAAGCGCGCCGGAAGCACTGTCGGCTCCTGTGTTTTCCCGTCGTAGTTGGGAACGAAGTCGACCGTGTCCTTGTCGATGTCGCGCACCATCTCCATGGCCAGAGGTGCCATGCGGCACTCGGTGTACCGCATGGCCGCAGCGGGGTCGTCGCCCGGGGAGCCGAAGTTCCCCTGACCGTCAACGAGCAGATACCGCATCGACCAGGACTGAGCCATGCGCACCAGGGTGTCGTATATTGCCGAATCGCCGTGCGGATGGTACTTGCCCATCACATCGCCGACGACACGGGAGCACTTGTTGTATCCCCGATCGGGCCGATAGCCTCCGTCATACATCGCGTAGATCACGCGGCGGTGCACCGGTTTCATGCCGTCGCGCACGTCGGGAAGGGCGCGTTCGACGATGACGGACAGCGCATAGGCGAGATATGATTCGCGCATCTCCTGCTGCAGATCCATGCGCTTGACGCGCTCACCGCTGAGCAGCCCGTAGTCGGTATTGTCGTTTTCCTGTGGACTCAACGGTTCGAGCGAACCGTCGGGAGCGTTGCGCTCACCGGTGCCATCGGTGTTATTCGTTTCGTCTGCCACTGTTATCCCTTTGCTTTATAAGTGCTTGTGCGCATCTGCGGTTGGCCGTCCCACTCGGCGGCCGTCGCATCTAGGCATCGATGAACCGGGCATCGCGCGCGTTGCGTTGAATGAAGAGACGACGCGGTTCCACCTCGTCCCCCATGAGCATGGAGAATGTCTCGTCGGCCTGTGCCGCGTCTTCGATGTGGATCTGCTTAAGAACGCGATGCACGGGATCCATGGTCGTCTCCCACAGTTCCTGGTAGCTCATCTCACCCAGCCCCTTGTATCGCTGGATTCCCTCACCCTTGGGCAGCTGACGACCCGCGGCCTTGCCCTGGGCAAGCACCCGGTCGCGTTCGGCGTCCGTATACACGAAGTCATGAGCGCCTTTCGTCCATTTGAGCCGATACAGAGGCGGCATGGCCACGTAGACATAGCCCGCCGTGATCATCGGGCGCATATAGCGGAAGAACAGCGTCAGATTCAGGGTTGCGATATGGGCACCGTCGACATCGGCATCTGCCATGATGATGACCTTGTGGTAGCGAACCTTGTCGAGGTTGAATTCCTCCCCGTAGCCGCCGCCCACGGCCGTGATGAGGGATTCGATGGTCTCGGATTTCATCATGCGGTCGATGGATGCACGTTCGGTGTTCAGGATCTTGCCTCGCAAGGGCAGTATGGCCTGCGTGATGGGGTCGCGCCCCTGGATTGCGGAACCGCCTGCGGAATCGCCCTCCACGATGAAAAGCTCGCATTCCTCGGGGTTGTTCGACTGGCAATCCTTGAGCTTGTCGGGCATTCCCGCGGTTTCGAAGATGGATTTCCTCCGGGTGTTCTCCCGTGCCTTCTTCGCCGCCATCCGGGCGCGGGAGGCCTCCATCGCCTTCTGAATGATGTTTCTGGCCTCGCCGGGATGCGCATCGAACCAATCCCCCAGCCTGTCGGTCATCACCCGCTGCACGAAGGTCTTGGCCTCGGAATTGCCCAGTTTCGTCTTGGTCTGCCCTTCGAACTGGGGATTGGTGAGCTTGACGGACACGACGGCCGTCAGGCCTTCACGCACGTCATCGCCGGAAAGGTTGTCGTCCTTGTCCTTCAGCAGACTCTTGTCTCGTGCATAGCGGTTCACCAGCGAGGTCAGGGCCGCGCGGAATCCCTCCTCGTGGGTTCCCCCCTCGGTGGTGGAGATCGTGTTGGCGAAGGTGTGCACGGACTCCGAATAGGCGGTGGTCCACTGCATGGCCACCTCGGCGGAGATTCCGATGGTCAGATCCTCCGCCTCGAAGTCGATGACGTTGTCCTCGACCGGCGTGGCCTTGCGCGACTTGACGAGATATTCCACATAGTCCTTGATGCCGTTGGCATACTGATAGGTGACGGTCTGGTGCAGCTCCTCGACGACGTTGTCTCCATCGCCGGCGACCTCGTCGCCCGCGGTGTCCGTATGGCGCAGGTCGGTCAGCGTGATCTTCAGTCCCTTGTTCAGGAATGCCATCTGCTGGAAACGGGAGCGCAATGTTTCGAAGTCGTATACGGTGCTTTCGAATATCGCCTTATCGGGCCAGAATGTGACCGTGGTCCCGGTGGATTCGCCTTCGGCGAGAGGCCCACCCTTGATCAGATGGGTCGTCGGATGCTGGTCCACATAGGTCTGCGTCCAGTGGAACCCCTGACGCCGCACCTCGATGTCGACCCGGGTGGACAGGGCGTTCACCACGGAGATGCCGACGCCGTGAAGACCTCCGGAGACCGCATAGCCGCCGCCTCCGAATTTGCCGCCGGCATGCAGCTTGGTCATCACGGTCTCCACCCCGGAGACGCCCTCGCCGGGAACTTCGTCGACCGGGATGCCGCGCCCGTCATCGGTCACACGAACACCGTTGTCGGCAAGGATGGTGACCTCGATGTGGGAGGCAAAGCCCGCCAATGCCTCGTCAACCGAATTGTCGACGATCTCATACACTAGATGGTGAAGTCCGCGAGGTCCAGTGGAACCGATGTACATGCCCGGACGAATGCGTACGGCCTCGAGTCCCTCGAGAACCCGCAGATCACTGGCGTCGTAATGTTCCGGCGCAAGGGTGTCGTCAAGCTGCGCATCGTCGAGTTGGCCGGAGCCCTCCTGATCCGCGCTCATCTGCCCGGAGTCCGCTTCATTTCCGGAGTCCTTTCCATCCTCGTGTATTTCATCGTTACCTGAGTCGTTCATTGAATCCACTTCAAGGTCTGCCACAAAGGTTCCTTTCCTGCATTCCTCTTCACTGAGAGGCATTTGCGCGGGCTATACGCTCTAGAACGCAAATAACGGGGGCTTCTAGACGTTTGACCATACTGCATGTAGTCTACTAGATACAGAGGACTTTGTGCCCAGAAATGAACTGTTGCTAATAGTTTCGTCGTCTTCTCATCGAGGTACGGGAAAAACCGCGTGCTTGCGGCCCCGTCACTTTGATTTCGTTGATCGTCAGCCCATCAAGACGCTTGCGAATGGTATCCGTAAGCTGCGGAACCAGATAGGTCAGCTGAGTCGTCCAGACAGGTGATTCGGTGCAGATGGTCAGCACCCCATCCGTGCAGTCAGCAACACGCGAATGCTGAGCTATGGCGGGTCCGACGACCTGGTCCCAATGATTGCGCAGCTGCGCGATCTTCAGATGCGGCATCCACTGCCCATGGCGCGCGACCACCGCCATCACCCCGTTAAGGCGATTCGGATCACGCCCCGGCTTGCCAAAGCTGTCCCACGCCTTCTGCTCCCGCTCGGCCCGATTGTGGATTGCACCTGCGCGGGCCACGCAGCGGTCGAACACCTGAGCGGGCAGTTTGCGTGTATCGATCTTCAGCCTGCGTGCGATCGGCGGAGTCATTGCGGATCACCATTGCCGACGTCCCCCACATCGATGACGTGGGCCTCATCATGCATGGGAGGTATGTCACCGACCGCAGCCACCGTGATGAGAACCTGATCCTGCCGTCTGGCGAATGCGAGTATCTTGTCCCGCCTGTCCTCGTCGAGCTGGGCGAATACATCGTCAAGGATCACCAGGGGACGCACCCCCTGAGACTGCGTGATCGCATGGAACAACGCGATTTTCATCGCCAGAGCCATCGTCCATATCTCGCCGTTAGAGGCAAAGTCGCGCGCCGGCATGCCATCCAGTGTAAAAAGCATATCGTCCCGGTGCGGTCCGATCAGATTCTGGCCGCGGGCCAGCTCCCCCTGATAGATGCGTTGGAAATGTCTGCTGATCGCCATCGTGCCATCATCCTCGCCGAACACTTCCGAAAACGAGGGGGCGTAGCGGAGCTCGGCCTTGCGCATGCTGCCCGCGAAGTCCTGGTAGCTTTCCGTCAGTGCCGGCGATAGTCGACCGATGACCTGTTCGCGCTTCCTTGTCAGCGAGATTCCGGCCTCGATCAGCTGCCCCGTCCATATTTCCAAACCATTGAGCTCGACGGCCGAGGTCGATCCTGCGTCCTCTCCCATATGCTTCAGCAGCGCCGCACGTTGCCTGGCGATACGGGTATAGGTCTGCAGCGTGTCCATATAGCCACCGATGAGCTGTGCACCCGCCTGATCCAGGAAATTCCTTCGCTCCGCAGGCTCCGCCACAATCAGACGCTGATCCTCGGGTGAAAAGGTCACGCTGGGTATCTGCCCTACGATGTCGCGCAGATACAGGGAGCTTCCGCCGTCAATGCGTGCGCGGTTCGCGCCGCGGGCGGCAATGGTCGCTTCGTAGGTTCTGTTCGGACGCGTGTCGCCGTAATCGACGTTCGCACGAATCGTCGCCGCCGTCTTTCCATGTTCGATCAAAGGAAGCGCATGGGCCGTTCTGTGGCTTGAACCGGTGGAGAGGACCTCGATGGCTTCCACGAGATTCGTTTTCCCCACGCCGTTCGCACCATGCAGGATGTTGATATCCGGTGAAAAATCCAGAACGCATTGCCGCCACGACCGGAAATGATCAAGCGCAAGCCGACTGACATACACGATTGCTCTTCCCTTTTCATCTTTCATCCGTGCCTTCCGTCGCCCGCACCGCGAAGCCTGGCCCATTGGACGTTCGGAACGTTTGTCTCGCCGCAGTTCGGCAGGCGCCGCGTGCAGGCAGCGGAAAACTAGTTGCTGAATCTCATGGGCACAAGAAGGTATCGGTAATCCTGGGACTCATCGGAATCCGCTTCCTGTTGGCCGTTGAACTCGACCGGTTTGACCGCGGTCGTCATTTTCATACGGACGAAAGGTTCCGTGATCGCGCTCAGACCCTCGATGAGATACGAGGGGTTGAAGGCGACGGTGATGTCGTCCCCATCCATATCGACGTCAAGTGTTTCCGATGCCTGGGCCTCATCCGCAGCGCCGGCGGAGAGCGTGAGCTCCTGTCCGGAGAAAACCATGCGAATGGGGGCATTGCGTTCGGCCACCAGAGCGACTCGCTTGATTGCGGCTATGAGCAGTTGCTTGTCGATGACCGCCTGGATGGGGTATTCATCGGCGAAGAGACGGTCGACCGCGGGAAACTCGCCGTCGATCAATTGAGACGTGGACACGCGTCCTGCGTTTTCGAAGCCAAGCAGCGATGGTGTCTCCGAATCGAAGTCCACGATGACGTTCTGGTGCTCGTCCAGTGCCCGGGCCACGTCCTTGAGCAGGGATCCCCGTACAAGGGTGACGGTGTCGACCTCTTCGTTTTTCGGTGACCAGGTGAAGGTCGACCGGGAAAGACGGAATCTGTCCGTTGATGTCATGATCACCCGGTCGGACTGGAACTGCACACGAACACCGGTGAGAACGGGCCTGTTTTCCTCACGGGACACGGCGACGGTCGCCTGGGATACCGCCTGAGCGAATGTCTGTGCGTCGACCTGTCCGATTTTCGGAGGAACGACGGGCAGATCGGGATATTCACTCTGAGGCATCAATTGCAACGTGAAGGTCGATTTTCCCGATGTAATCGTCAGCGTCGAGTCGGTGGTGGAGAGATAGGTTTTTTCCGCAGGCAACGATTTGGTGATGTCCGCAAGAAGCTTGCCCAGAACAAGAATGCTGCCTGTTTCATCTATGCCGGCCTCAATATGGTGGCGTGCGGAAATTTCGTAATTGAAGGCGCTGAGCTGGAGAGCACCGTCGATGGCTTCGAGTTGTACTCCGGCAAGTATCGGGTTGGCCGGGCGCGCATCGATAACGCGAGTCGTCCACGCAACAGCGTCTGCCAGCGCTGCGGAATCAATTTCGACTTTCATATCTTCCCTCATTTCCTGCAATATCTTTCATCATTCTAGCCTGCTGGGTCGGAGGCGATTTCACAGTCTCGGCGGATGATTATGTCGACTGTGATGAACGTAAGAGAGTGTAAGTAGTCGTCATAATAAGCACGGTGGATAGTGTGGAAAACCGTCTGGATACCAGATGGCGCAATAGGTTTGAGGATACACGAGGCTGTGGATAACTACTGCGCGAATTGTGGATAAAACCCAAGGTTATCCACAATGACAATGAGCGCCGATACTTATCCACAATGGCGACGGAGTAGTCCACGACTTTTCCACACAGCGATAGGGGTATATCCACGACTTATTCGCAGGATTTACCCACATTTGTGCATAACGGTGTGGATAACTTTTATTTATGACCGCCGGTAAGCGGAGTGTCGAATTCGACGATGAATAGGTTTCCCTCGATTCGTCGACACGAATTTCCCGGAAAAACAGGGAGAAAAATTCGCCGCAACGATGCGCATGGATGGTTCTTGCGCGATGATGCGGCGAATGGAACGGGTTCGAAAGCCGGGTGATCATGGCGGATTGGTTGTGAATAGGCCATCCATGGACGATATCGGCGACCGGACGATGTCGGCAGCGTAATGAATGTGAGGCACGCACCGCAGTTCCATGACACCGTCCACATGAGGGCTCCTGGACGTGCGGGATGTGATCGGATTGTCACGCAGCGGCGGAAACAGCGGGAATTACAGCCGCTATTCCTGAGGATGCTGCTTGAGACGAACCGTCAGCTCCATGACATAGTTGTATATCTCTTGCTTCTCCTGCATTTCGTTGCTTATACGCGTATACGCATGCATGACGGTCGTATGGTCACGTCCCCCGAACACCTCACCGATGTCCACAAGGCTCATGCTCGTCATTTCCCGGGCCAGATACATGGCCACCTGACGTGCCAGCGCGACGTTCTTGGTGCGGGCACGTCCGACAAGATCGTCGAAGGTGAGATGGAAATACTTGGCGACCTGACCGATGATGTCCGTCGGTTTGACTTCGACGTCGCTGGTGAAGAAATCCTGCAGAGTCTGCTCCGCCAGAGCGCGGGTGACCGGTTGGTTACTCAGGGAAGCCACCGCCGTGACCCGTGTCAGGGCTCCCTCGAGCTCACGAATGTTCTCCGTAAAACGCTCCGCGATGAGGTCAAGCGCGTTGTTGGGAATGTTCGTGCCGTTCATGGAGGCCATCATGCGAAGAATCGCGATGCGCGTCTCCAGATCGGGCGGTTTGACGTCCACCGTCAGACCCGATTCGAAGCGGGAGATCAGACGGGCTTCGAATCCTTTAAGGTTTTTGGGGGCCACGTCGGAAGCGATCACGATCCGCTTGTTCGCCTGATACAACGAATTGAAGGTGTGGAAGAACTGTTCGAGCGTGGCTTCCTTGCCTCCGAGAAACTGGATGTCGTCGATGAGAAGAACGTCGACCTCCCGATAGCGACGATTGAAATCCGCTATCTGTCCCTGACTTTGATTAGGCGTCTGCAGCGCCTCGATGAACTCATTGGTGAACTCCTCGCTTGTCACATAGCGAACCTTCAGAGAATCGTCCTTGACAAGGGCGTAGTTTCCGATGGCGTTGAGAAGGTGGGTCTTTCCCAGACCGGAACCCCCGTAGATGCACAGCGGATTGAAGTCCCTTCCGGAGCCCTCAGCGACCGCCAGGGCCACGGTGCGTGCAAAACGATTGGAATCACCGGGAACAAAGGTGTCGAAGGTCGCGTTCTTGTTCAGGTGTGTTTGTGGATCCAAACTCGCCCTGTGCTGATCCACGGGGAAAACCTGGTCGTCGGCAAGGGGAGGCTGCTCCGGGATCGCCACCTCGGGTATGGATGAGGGAATCGGAAGCGAACCCTGAAGCGATTTCACCGGGGTCTGGGTCCTGGATCCCTGCACCTGGTCATGCGTGGCCCGAGAGGCTGCACGGGCACGATCGGGTGGGTTCTGCGGACGTGCCGAAGCGTCATTGCCGCCTTGGTGCGCCTTGGTTTCTTTCGCCGTCTCGGCCGTACGATTATCGGGAGAGGGGACGATCTTGAATGCCGGGAACATGTCCTGTCCCGCACTGATGCGCAAAGCCTTCAGCAAGGGCTCGTTCAGTTCGTTCTGAAGCGCCTGTTGGGTTGCGGTATTGGTGACGCACAGCACTATGGTGGTACCGAAAATCGCCTCAGGAACCACACCTTCCAGCCAGCCTTTGTCCCGCGAGGTCAGCGAGGAGTTGCGTTTGAGAAGCGCAAGCGTGTTCGACCACATGGATACCGCCTGGGTAACGGGGTCGCTTGGCACCTGTGCCATATTGGCCCCCTTCATTGTCCTTTATCAGCGGTGCACTGCTATTGTGAACGGTTTTGCGGCATTCTGACCCCTCATGCTCGATACGCATGCGAAGGCAGGATGCTCATAAAATACAATAGATTATATTTACTACGATTGTTTTAAGTTATCCACCGTCTTGCGTGTTGAAATTACTGAAATGTGAATAACAATTATGTAGTTTGTGGATAACTTATCCCCGCTGCGGGCTGCAATAGCAACGATTTGAGCTTTTTCAGCGGTGCCGCGAGGTTCTCAATATATGAACATTGCAAGGAAAATCGACACTTGTTTTGACTAAAGGTCAAGGGTTAGAGTAATTTGGTATAGCTTGACTCATGAGGAGCCATGCATTTGCATGGCTAAAAACCAGGAGCTTTATTATGAAGAGGACATTTCAGCCGAATAATCGACGTCGCCACATGAAGCATGGCTTCCGCCTACGTATGCGTACCCGTGCGGGCCGCGCCATCATCAATGGCCGCCGGGCAAAGGGTCGCAAATCGCTTGCAGCCTAGTTTTCTGGTGTGAAGCGTGGAGCGACTTAGAAGTCACGGCGCTTTCGTCGCCGTGCTTAAACGTCGCCGTAAGGTAACCGATGCGGACATCGTTGTGCATTATGTCATGCGTGATGATGTCCGTTCTCGTGCTTCCGGTCAGACGATGGGTAGGCGGTTAGGGTTGGCGGTTTCCAAGGCAGTGGGAAATGCAGTGACCCGGAATGCGGTGAAAAGACGCTTTCGTGTGCTTTTTCGCCTGTATGAGGATGAATTGCCCCCGAATTGCGATATCGTAGTCAGAGCGAAACCGAGTGCGGCACACGCCTCGTTCGCTTCGCTGCGCATGCAGTTCGAACGTTTGTTCCGCGCCGTTAGGAAGCGTTCTTCGGTGATGGCGGAGGCAAGATGACAGCATCGCGACTTTCCCGTGCCATGATCGAAGGAATTCACTGGTATCAGAATCATATTTCGGTGAACAATCCTCCCTGCTGCAAGTACTATCCAACGTGTTCCCACTATGCTGTGCAGGCGCTGCGACGCTATGGAGCGGTAAAGGGCGGAGCGCTGGCGACGTTGCGGCTTGCACGGTGTCGACCGTGGAGCAAAGGCGGAATTGATGACGTTCCGCAGAGATTCTCGGTTTTTTATCGATTTTCATGGTCGAAGGCTCATGAGGAGCCGCGGCTTACACCACTCGCCTCGGATTTGAAGGAGACGGCCTGACGATGTATAACCAAAACCAATTTGTACTTGACCACGGTCTATTCGGGTGGGTATATAAGATCCTGACGCCCGTCGAGTGGCTTATGACTCAGATCATGTTTCTGTTCCATAAGCTTCTTACCCTGATCGGCATGTCAAGCATCGGCGCTTCCTGGGTGTTTTCGATCATCTTCCTCGTCCTTGTCGTTCATGGGTGCATCCTGCCTATCTACATCAGACAAATGAAGTCGATGAGAAAAATGCAGGCACTGCAACCGCAGATGCAACATATCCAGAATAAATACAAAGGCAAGAAGGACCAGGCCAGTCGTGAGGCCCTCAGCCGCGAAATGATGAAGCTCTATCAGGATAATGACGCCAATCCGGCCGGATCGTGTCTTCCTATGCTTATTCAGGGACCGGTTTTCATGTGCATGTTCTACATGCTGTCGGCGATACCGTATATTGCCAGGGGGAAACGTGCGGCCTTGGGGGCATTTGATCGTGTCACGGCCGAGCAGTTTGCACAGACGCGGGTTTTTGGCGTGAATGTCACCTCTACTTTCGGAACGGCCGATGTCACCGGAAAAATCGTCATGGGCATTTTCATCGCCATGATGTGCGGCGCGATGTGGTTCATGCAGTTCAACAATATGAGGAAGAATCTTCCTCGGGCTTCCATGCAGGGCTCACAGTACAAAATGCAGCAGGCCATGACGTGGGTTTTCCCCATCATGTACATCTTCTCCGGTATCAGCTTCCCGTTCGCTGTTCTTGTCTACTGGCTCACCAACAACATATGCAATCTTCTTCGTTCCATGTGGCAGGTGTATGCATTCCCCACGCCAGGTTCGCCGGCTGCCGAGGAAAAAGAGGTTCGAGACCATGATGCCGAAAACAGACGTCGTGCTCGCGAGGGTGAGATATCACTGGAAGAGGAAGAACTTGAAAAAGCGAAGCAGCTTGCCGAGGTCAAGGTCGATCAAGGATATCAACGCAGGCAGCCTCAAAGGAAGAAAAGAAAGAAGTAGGTCGGCAGTTGATGCATCAGTGAACTGTTTCACGTGAAACAATTCACTGAAACCATCCGCGGTGGAGTATCATTCAAGTATTCTCGTTCCCGTTTAACAACAAGGTTTACACTTAATTAGTGATTGTCATAAAGGAGTAGTGGGTATGGCTCAGGACGTGGAGAAAACAGTCGATCAACTCAACGAAGAGGCCGACATAGCAGCGGATTATCTGGAGGGTCTGCTCGATATTGCCGATTACGACGGCGACATCGAGATGAGTGTTCGCAATAACCGGGCAATGCTGCAGATCGTCGCTGATGATGATGCGGACATCAAACATCTTATTGGAGACAACGGGCAAGTCGTCGATGCTTTGCAGCAGCTCACGCGACTGGCTGTCCAGCAGAAAACCGGAGAGCGTTCTCATCTTATTCTGGATGTGGATGGTTTCCTCAAGCGCCGGCGTCAGCTCTTACAAGACATGGCTCTTGACGCAATTGATGACGTCAAGGATACCGGGGAACCGGTCAATCTTAAACCCATGAATTCATTTGAGCGAAAGGTCATACATGATCTTGTCCGCGAAGAAGGGCTGAAGTCGCGTTCGCACGGCGAGGAGCCCCATCGCTATGTCAGCATATATCTCAAAGCCAATTCCGACGATGATGTGCAAGAGGATTCGCACGATTCTGATACTCATGGTCCGGATGACGTGGAGGTTGCAGCAGCTGTCGCTCACCACGACGATGTCAACGACACGGATGGTGGAGAAGAGGACGTCGAGAGAGACAACTCCGAGAAAGAGAGCGACTCGTCAGATTATGAGTGATGATGAAGTCGTTGCGGATCCACTCGAAGGTTCACCTATTCTTAACGAGGTTCTTGGGGCTGCTTCCGAGAAGCTTTCTTTGTTTCACGTGAAACTTTCACGCGAAGGCCAGCTGCGCGGAGTGATTGGTCCGCGGGATGCCGGAATACTTTGGGAGAGGCATATTCTGAATTCTGCTGCTGTCGTGCCATTTATCAAGGAAGCGATGCGGAATTCGCACAACAACAGAGTCGTTGACGTGGGGAGTGGCGGAGGTTTCCCTGGAATCGTGGCAGCTGCTTGTCTTCCGGATTATCCGTTCACTCTTATGGAGCCGATGGAGAGACGTGTCGAGTGGCTGGCTGAATGCGTGGAGTTACTCAAGCTGAACAATGTTCATATAGTGAGAGATAGGGCTGAACTTGTTATTTCCCGGCATGAGGAATCCCATCCTGAAGATTTATTCCATGTCGTCATATGCAGGGCAGTTGCCCCGCTTACACGACTTGTGGGTTGGACCCTGCCCTTGGTCGAGGGACACGGTCGGCTGATTGCACTTAAAGGGCAGTCCGCTCAGCATGAAATCGACAAGGCAAGCAAACAGATTTCTCACTTTCATGGAGTCCATCCACGTGTATGCGAAGCACCCGTTGGTCCAGGGCTTCAGTCGACGCATGTCGTTCTTATCGATAAAAGATAGTAGCTGTGTTGTTCGGAATCACCTGAAACTGTTCAGCTATTCATCGATTGTCCATGAATTCAAGAACGTTCATGTGCGGCAAGCACCAGTCACCCCTATTAACAAGTTATGCACATTCTTGGGAGCCATAAAATGTTATACACATTGTGGCTCGTGATATGTGCACCTCTGAAATGGTTGGAAAACAAGACTTTTCACATGACCATTATTTGTGAGGAGTGAACGAGACAGTAGTTATCCACAGTTATCCACATTTTTGGTTCAGCGGTGCTCACCCTCGAGATGTCCAGCTGAACAGTGAAACTTGGATAATGAGCATCACCGATTTTGTGCATTGATTGTTCACTTCGAGGGTGAGGTTAGGGATGAAACAGACCCAAGGAGGTCGAGAGCTATGGAGTCTGCCACGGAAACGATAAAACGTATCTTTGGGGATGACAGTGATTCATTGGGTTCTGAAATCGCTGAAACAACTTCTCGCTATGATCGGCTTACGAAGTCACGCTTCCCCAAGCCGACGAGGACGCGCTGTATCGCTGTCGCGAATCAGAAAGGCGGGGTGGGCAAGACAACCACGGCGGTCAATATCGCAGCTGCCCTGTCGAAGGGCGGGCTCAAGGTTCTTGTCATCGATATGGACCCTCAGGGTAATGCTTCGACTGCTCTTGGTGCAGCACATGGAAGTAAAGACTATTCCGTATACGATGTTCTGGAAGGGCGCAGGTCCATTCATGACGTCATGCAACAGTGCCCTGATTTTCCCAGATTGGACGTGGTCCCGGCGTCCATCGAACTGAGCGGAGCTGAATTGGAGATCGCACAAGTTGACGACAGGAACGATCTGCTTCATCGAGCGGTTGATACATTTCTCAAGGATCCGAACAGTCATTATGATTATGTGATAGTCGATTGTCCACCAAGTTTGGGATTACTTGTCATTAACGCGATGTGCGCGGTTACCGAGATGTTGATTCCGATTCAGGCAGAATACTATGCACTTGAAGGCTTAGGTCAGCTGATTCATACGATCGGACTTGTTCAGAAGCATTATAATCCGAATCTGCTTGTTTCTACTATGCTGGTGACCATGTTCGATCGGCGAACGCTGCTTAGTCGTGAGGTTTTTAACGAGGTAAAAGGACATTACCCTTCTATCGTTCTCGATACGACAATTCCACGCGCCGTGAAAATCTCAGAAGCACCAAGTTTTAATAAGACGGTGATTTCCTATGATCCACATGGAATTGGAGCCGTTGCGTATGGCGAAGCAGCTTTGGAGATTGCCCGTCGGGCACCGGCTGTGATTAGAGCATTGAAAGACAAAGAAGGAAGGGAATAACATGGCATCGAAATCACGTTTAGGCAAGGGCCTGGGAGCATTGTTCCCTGCACTTCCCGATGAGGGCGAGATCGACGGGGTTGATACCATGTCCGGCGCTTCACACGATGGGACCGTGAAATCCGATAATCACAGGAAAGCACAGAAGGGAATCTTAACCCAGCATTCCTTCTCCGCAGGAGCGACATCAGCGACAGGCGATCATGTTTCACGTGAAACACAAAGCAGTGGAACGTCTCGTGTTTCACGTGAAACAAAGCGAAGGAGTGCGGCTAAACGTATGTCGATTCCGACATTGGATGTTCTGGCACATCCAAGCGACGTCTTCTTCGGCGCAGATTCAGGTATATCGTCACGGCAGACGCCTTCCAAGGTTACCGGCACCGGAAATGAACATAATGGGGAGTCCGGAATCACTGCGGTTTCCCGGGATACGAAGGACAGCGTGGTGAAGTCTGTTGACACGACCAAGTCTTCGTCGTTGGCCGCCGACGCAGATCGAGAGCATATCGAAAGCGACAATCGGTCATCTCGGGATAAGCGGCAATCATCGCTAGGAACTGAAGCGGATCGGGGACTCAACTCGGGGGAGAAAGAGACGAGTCTGGAACCGGTGGCGGGCGGATATCTCGCCGAGTTGAAGCTTGAGCAAATTATCCCGAATTCCCAGCAGCCGCGTACGATCTTCGATGAGGATGAACTGAAAGAACTGGCTGCGTCAATTCGCGAGGTTGGTGTTCTGCAGCCCATCGTAGTGAGGAAATGCCCTGACGGACAGGCTTCATCCACGTCATCAAGTTCGTCACCAACAGTCGACCACAATGATCAATATGAGCTGATTATGGGAGAACGCCGGTGGCGCGCTTCTCAGCTTTCTGGTTTATCAACAATTCCGGCTATCGTTAAAACGACGATGGATAACGAAATGCTTCGGGATGCCCTGCTGGAGAATCTGCATCGTGTTGCCCTGAATCCCCTGGAAGAAGCAGCCGCCTACCAGCAAATGATCGAGGAGTTTGGACTCACCCAGGCGCAGTTGTCCACATCCGTCTCCAAATCCAGGCCCCAGATTGCCAATATGCTCCGATTGCTGAATCTGCCCGCAAGCGTTCAGAAGAAAGTCGCCGCCGGTGTCCTTTCCGCAGGACATGCCCGTGCTCTTTTGGGCTTGGATAATGAAAGCGATATGGAGAAGCTTGCGAATCGCGTCATCGCCGAGGGTCTTTCAGTGAGGAGCACTGAGGAAATCGTGTCCCTCAAGACTCTTCAAGGAAAAAACAATCAACATAAAAAAATCGCACGAGCGAATCCGTGGTCTCAGTCACCGATTATGAAAAGTCTTGAAAATCGTTTTGAGACATCTGTGTCAATCAAGGGAAGCAAAAAACACGGTCGCATTGAGATCGTGTTCTCCTCGGAAGAGGATATGGAGCGAATTGTGAAGATGCTCATTCCCGATAGCGGAGATGCCGGCTCAGAATGGGTGTGATTGGCTTCTTGTGGGGTCACAGCTGTCGGGTCATATCTGTCGGGTCGTATCTGAGAACGGTCGGCTGACTCGACGTATGGCTCTTGGTGTGTGAACCGCGTTTTCCTCTTCTGTTCCGTTCTTCCATGTATGGTCATGGATGGTGTCGAGGAATGATCCGCATACCTTGTGTCCGGATTATTGACCTTGTTCCATCTGAACCGCCTGAGACCGTGAACCTACTGCTATGAGACCGTGAACTGATTCGTAGATGTTGGGTATTCGGTCTTTTCCTTGGGATTTGGCTTGGAAGATTGAAAATGTCCGGTTGTACGCGTCAGGGTTCATTCCGCATGCTGTGGATGGCGAGGGGCGCTGCGGTCAGGGCTGCGGTCAGGGCTGCGGTGGGGTTGTGATGGTGGGGTTGTGATGGTGGGGTTGTGATGGTGGGGTTGTGATGGTGGGGTTGTGATGGTGGGGTTGTGATGGTGGGGTTGTGATGGTGGGGTTGTGATGGTGGGGTTGTGATGGTGAGGCCGTGACGGTGAGGCCGTGACGGTGAGGCCGTGACGGTGAGGGGCGCTACGGTGAGGCCGTGACGGTGAGGGGCGCTACGACGTTGCGAGGCAGTGCTGACCCTGGAAACATGGAGCCGGTGGTATTTCCCGATTCTGCGCAATATCCCCTCGTCTCCATGTCGGCCCACTTCCAGGAAGCAGGATGGAACCCATCATGGTATAGGTGAGAGGATGAGAGAAATATTCCCCCATATGCATGATACGACCCGGAGATAGTGGCTGTGAGTGTCAAGATCCGATCAACCCGTTGGAAAGATCTTAGACGCCTTCGCCAGTAATTATGGCAGCTGCACCCGGTATGAGAATTTCCATGCCATGTCCCTCGTCATTCTATGGCCGGATGTCTACCATGGGGCGAATGCATATGCCCATTGCGTACGGTTTCCCGCTCCGGTCATTTCAGCCGAAAAGAGTCGACAGACACGCGTGCATATCGGATGGATTCATATATCCAGTCGTTCGAATCTGCTCCAGCTGCGCTTCAGAGAAAGTAGGGTCATTCCGACATAGGTCATGAGGCACAGGATGAGCAGTACAGCCTGAGATATCAGTCCCGGACCGTGGAGGGCGTCGAGAAAAGCAAGACCGGGAATATGATGCAGCGTCTCCCCGGTGGCGACAATCAGAAGAGCGGCAACGATAAAGGCAAGGAACGGCCCGCCAAGATTATATGCGGTTCGAAAGTATCCACCTACGAACAGTACGTTGAAGGCGGCATACATCAGAAATACGAAAGCCACAAAGGTCAGGTTCGCAGGCATCAGCACGTTGCGGCGATACACGGAAACTGTTGATAGGACACTCATCCGCAGTGCCGTCATGGCGATGATGATGAACAAAGCCATGGTTTGCACACCGAGGACCGCAAGATATTTCGAGGTCACCACCTCTCTTTTGCGTATGGGGAGAAGAACCGAATAGAGGATGTCATCCGCTTCACGCGCATACTGAAATGCCTGAAAAATACCAAAGCATATGAAAAATGGACCCATCAGGATCGGATATCCAGGCAGTAGTGTCATAATGCCAAAAAGCAGGAAGAACCATGTAATCGTCGGGGTTGCAAGTCGATATTCCTTATACAGAAGCAGTGTCAGCATGACCGTCACCTTCCATGTTCACCATGATCTCCTCGAGCGACGGCTGGGATATGCGATGATCGGGGAATTCGGGGATGACCGGCACGGGAATCAGCCACGCATCTCCCTCCTTGGTGAGGGAATGACCAACGACCAGCTTTCTTTGACCCGAGGAAAGGCAATGGCCATGCGCCAAGACATAGCTTCGGGTTAACCCCTGCTCGTCTCCTGAAAAGACAATCCTGCCATGACGTAGATAGGTAATGTCATCGGCGCATTTTTCAAGATCAGATATGATGTGCGTTGAGAAAAGGATGCTCGTTCCTGCGTGGGCAAGCGTAAGAAGTATTTCCAGGACATCATTTCGTGAAACCGGATCCAGACCACTTGTCGGCTCGTCAAGGATAAGAATTTTCGCGCCGTGAGACAACGCAAGGGCGAGATTGAATTTCACCTTCATTCCTTCAGAGAGCTGCTCCGGTCGTTTGCTCATATCGAGAGCGAACAGTCGTCGGAATTTCTCCCATGCCGAATCGTTCCATTCCGAGTAGAACCGACGAGTGACGGATACGATGTCGTTCAGTGTTTTCTTCTTGTAGTAGGTGTTGGTGCCGGCCGCATAGCCGATGCGCTGCAGATTCCCCACCCCGGTTTCTGAGATATCCGTCCCCCAATATTCGATTCTTCCCGAATCGGGATGAACAAGATTCAGCAACGACTTGAGCACTGTCGTCTTGCCGGCGCCATTACGCCCGATAAGACCCATCACATGGCCTTGTTCCACTGCGAATGAAACATTCATCAGCTGGAATCCGGGAAACGATTTCCTTAGATTCTCAACTCGTAGGGCATCCATATCATCCTCGATCCGCAGTCGGCATGATTTCGTCCATAAGATCCGTCAATCTGTTCTTCGGCGGAATGGCGATGCCCAATTCCTGATCGGCCAGCAAAAGAAGTGTGTCGCCGGGATGGATACCAAACATATCCCGCATCTGTTTGGGGATGACTATCTGCCCCTTTTCGCCTACAGTCGCTGAATTCGCCAGTTTTCCGATCGGTTTTTTCATGATGATACCTCCAGTAATCCAAGTAGAGAATACCATATGTCATACAAATCATACAAATCATACTTTTTGTGACGCGTGACTCCCCCGTATTCCCCTGTTTCTGAAATGAAGCCACGGACCCGATCGTTGGGTACGCACACGCAATGGCTCAGAACCATGATTTCATGTGGCACGCGGTACCGCTGCAAATGGCGGGCATGTGCGGATTCCTTCCACCCTGCGAACGACCCCTTCCTTGGCACATCAGCGGTATCCTTCGGCGGCGTTGCATGGCGCAAAATCATGCTGGCGTCCGAAGCGTATACAGCTGATTCCACCACATACACAGCGGGCTCGCCACTATGCAAGTGAAATCATGGGGACGGAAACGGTATGTGGCAGACATCTCGGCTTATGCCATGGGTATGAGGCAAGACATGGTCAGATGGGTATGAAAAACGCGTGACGGTACAAAAAGTACGCGTGGCAGCCCGTACTCCACGATTCATGTACGAGCTGCCACGCCGATATGGTCTGCACCGCGCCTGATGGGGTCCGTATCTCCCACAGGAGCGGTGACGCGATTATTTGGTGAGATACGCCTGGGCGTCAAGGGCCGCCCGGCATCCGGCGCCAGCCGCCGACACGGCCTGGCGGTACACGCTGTCGACCACATCGCCCGCCGCGAACACCCCCGGCAGAGAGGTCCTGGTGGATGCTCCATCGACCACGATATACCCGTTGCCGTCCAGTTCCAGGGCACCATCGAGAAATGCGGTCGCCGGAGTGAATCCAATGGCCACAAATATTCCATCTGCGGGAAGGGTCGTGGTTGCACCGGTTTTGACGTTTGTCACGTCGACGGACGTGGCGCTGTTGTCCGACCCGTTGACTGTGTCGACAACGGAGTCGAGAAGGAAGGAGATCTTAGGATTCGCCTTGGCGCGATCCACCATGATTTTGGATGCACGGAACTTCTCTCTGCGGTGGATCAGCGTGACCGATGTTCCGAACCTGCTGAGGAAATCCGCCTCCTCGAAGGCGCTGTCTCCTCCTCCGACGACCACAATGGGCTTGCCCTTGAAGAAGAAGCCGTCGCAGGTGGCGCAATAGGATACCCCTCGTCCGGAATACTCCGTCTCACCGGGTATGCCAAGTTTCCTGACCTTTGCCCCTGTGGTGA